>NZ_JBHTSW010000031.1:0-66573 GCF_042794945.1 Rhodococcus sp. NPDC056506
GGCGCCGTCTCTGTTCGCCCTCGGTGAGCCGACTCACGGGATCAAGGCTTTTCCGTTGCTGCGCAACGAACTTCTCGGCCAGCTGGTCGAACGAGGGTATCGGTCGATTGTGCTCGAAACAGATGTCTTTGCGGCATTCCTTGTCGACGACTACGTGAGCGGGGGAGAGGCGGACATCGAGAAAGTGCTCGCCACAGGCTTCAGCCACGGATTCGGCGCAGTACCGGGAAACCGCGAACTCGTCGAATGGCTACGCGAGTACAACCACGGCCGCGCTCCGGCCGACCGAGTTCGCTTCTACGGCTTCGACGCTCCGGTGGAGTATTCCGGTGCACCGAGCCCGCGCCGCGCACTGTCTGCGGCAGGTGACATCCTGCCCGCTGAGATGCGGCCGCATTCGTTCGACGACATCGACCTTCTGCTCGGGCAGGACGCCGACTGGACCAACCCGGCGGCGATGTTCGATCCGGCTGCGTCCATCGGTGACTCCGATCATGCTCGCCTCCTGCGCATCATTGCGGACGACCTCGGCAGCATCCTTCGGCGCGCTGCGCCTGTGCTGCGACCCGCCGACCCGGACGGGTACGACCTGGCCCTCGCACACGCACGCACCGCTGTAGGTCTTCTGCGATACCACGCCGCGATGGCGAGTTCCGCTCCTGATCGCATCGGCACTCTGCTCAGTCTCCGTGCCGAGATGATGGCGGAGAACCTGCTGGCCGTCGTTGCTCAGGAGCAGCGACGCGGGCCGAGCCTGCTGTTCGCCCACAACGCTCATCTCCTGCGAGTGCAGTCCGAGATGCCGGTCAGCGATGATGTGGTCAGTTGGGGGAGCGCCGGTTCACTCGTCGGACTTGCCCTCGGAGAGCGTTACGTATTCGTGGCAACCGACGCCAACCCCGGCAGTGATCTGGGCACTCTGCAGGGTGTGTTGGCCGATGCGACCACTCGGCGTGCCCTGTTCCCGACTCCGGCCCTGCGAGCCGCGCTCGACCCGTCGATCGCCGCGGGCGAGGCGATCCTGCCAGGCCATCTGCCGCTGAAACCGTCGGAGTTGGACGGCGCCGACGCGGTCATTTTCGTCGCCGATACCGATGGGCAGCGTCATCAGTACTGGTAGTCGTCAGTACTGATAGCCGTTTCAGGGGCAGAGAGCGTGCGAGAGTATCGCGACGGTGTCCGGCTGGTCCTTCGGCGTCGACGTCAGCGTCACAGTGAACGCGCGATCCGGCGTCGCACCGGACAAGGTGTAGTACCCGTAGATCCCGCCACTGTGGCCGTTATAGGTGACGCCGCAAGGAAGTTCGGTGACGCTGACGCCCATCCCGTACCCGAGCCCCTCGGCTTCGGTGGCGGCGACTTGCCCAGTGGTCATCGCGGCAAGCTGCGCGGCCGGCACCACCTGCCCGTCGAGTAGTGCCCGCCAGAAGACGTTCAGGTCCGTGCCCGTCGACACCATCGCTCCGGCAGACCAGGGGATCGACGGTTCGGTCCGGGAAACATCTGTCAGGCCCCCGCCCAGATCCTGATAGCCCGTCAGGTGATCGCCCCTGATGTCGCGTTCGCCGGCCGGCGGGAGGTACGTGTCTCCCAGATGCAGCGGGTCGAGTATCCGAGACTGAAGTTCATCGGCGTAGCTGCGGCCGGTCACGGATTCGACGAGCATTCCGAGAACGATGTAGTTGGTGTTGGTGTAGACGAACGACGTTCCGGGAACGAATTGGGCCGGTTTGCCGAGGGCGATGGCGAGCGCAGCGGAAGGCGTCAGCGTCCGGTCCTCGTTTGCGGCAATCCATTCGTCGGCTCCGGGTTCACCGGCGAACTCGGGAAGGCCGCTGCGGTGTTGCAGCAGCTGCCGCACGGTGATCGCGCTGCCGTCTGTCCCGCTCCCATGCACTTGCCCCGGAAGGTACTGCTCGATCGGTGCGTCGAGGTCGACCTTGCCCTCGGCGACCAACTGCAGAACGAGCGAAGCCGTGAATGTTTTTGTCACACTTCCGATCCGGACGCGATCATTCTTGCCGATCGAATCACCGTTGGTCCGGTTGGGCACGCCGCTGGTCATGACAGCCGTCGTGGTGCCGTCGTCGAGTGTTGCGATCGACCCGACGACGCCCGAGCGGGTGAGTCCGTCGAGATCCGATTGAATCTCCACTGCGCGCTGGAGCGTCGAGCAACCGACGAGTGCCGTGGTGGCTCCGATGATGACCGCGGCGACGAGCAGGTATGGGCGCATGAGTCGAATCTATGGACCTTGTCGTGCCGCGGGATCCAGGAAATCCCCCATCATTCCCTGATCTTCTGCCGGGCCGGGACGTAAGGCCTGTTTGTTCAAAACCGACAAATCGGATCAATCATTCCTGTCCGAACACCACGTCCACGCCGTTAACATCCGAACGAAGTGTTTGTTTTCACGTGTCTTACCAGTTCACGGCTATCGAGGTGCGCTGCCGCGCGCCGAAACGACTCCCACGAAGGACGGATGCATGAAGAAGTCGACACTCCGCACGGGAACGGTCGCGGCTTTGCTGACCGGAAGTGTTCTGTTGCTGTCCGCTGCCCCTGCCTCGGCCGACCCGGGAAGCCTTGGTAGCGGTGGCAGTAGCGGGAGTTCCGGAAGCTTGGGAAGCACGGGCAGCATCAGCAGCGGATCAGCCGCCCTTCCGATTCCGAGTCCGGCAGGGCTGATCGCGCTGGCAGCGGCGAGCACTCAGACCGGAAAGCCCTACCAGTGGGGCGGCGTCGGGCCGAACTCGTGGGACTGCTCCGGGCTGGTGCAATGGGCGTTTCGGCAGGCCGGGGTGAATCTGCCACGGACCAGTCAGCAGCAGGCCAACGTCGGACAGCCGGTTCCGCGGTGGGCCCTCGCTCCCGGCGACGTCATCACGTTCTATCCCGGAGCGACGCATGTCGGCATCTACGCTGGGTTCGGAATGGTGTTCAACGCCTACGGTGTTGGTGTTCCGACCGGACTGACACCCCTCACGGATCTGCCGATCAACAACATCCGCAGGTTCTAGAACCTGCACAGAACCTTCACAAGTCCTCCCAGGTTCATCCACGACGGCCGAATACAGTCAGTTCCATGAGTCAGCGAAGAGTGCTCGTGGTCGACGACGAGGTCAGCATCTGCGAGTCCATCGCGGCGAGGCTGCGCGCCGAGGGCTACGACGTCGAGCTGGCGTTCGACGGTCCCAGCGCGGTGACCCGCTGCGAGCAGATGGATGCAGACCTGGTGGTGCTCGACGTGATGATGCCGGGGTTCGACGGCCTCGAAGTGTGCCGCCGCATCCAGGCCGTGCGCCCGGTGCCCGTGCTGATGCTGACCGCTCGCGCCGATGAAACCGACATGCTGATCGGTCTCGGTGTGGGGGCCGACGACTACCTGAGCAAGCCGTTCAGCATGCGTGTCCTCGTCGCCCGGGTGCAGGCGTTGCTTCGGCGCGCTGATCGTGCGGAGCATGCCGCTCGTCCGGCGACCGACCTCCTCGAATTCGGTGACGTCGTGATCGACCTGACCGAGCGTCGAGTGCGCCGTGATGCCCAAGAAGTCCACCTGACCCGCACCGAATTCGATCTCATCGCCTACCTGGCGGAACGGCCGCGAGCCGCGATCCCGCGGGAGTCGCTGCTCGAGGAGATCTGGGGCTGGGGCGAAGGAGCGGGTAGTCGGACCGTCGACAGCCACGTCAAGGCGCTACGACGCAAGCTCGGGCCTTCCGTGATCCGGACCGTTCACGGCGTCGGGTACGCCTGGGACGTGCCGCGATGAGCGGCGTCGACAGACTCTTTGCGCGGTGGCCGCGGCCGCTGGACCCGATGCGATCCTTCAAGGTGAAGGTCGGGCTCTTGGTTGTCGCAGCATTGTTGTTCGCCTCCGGTGGGTTCTGGCTGACGTCGCAACAACCGTTTCGTTTCGCCCTGCTGACCGCGTTGGTTGTCGCTCTCGGAGTAACACAGGTGCTCGCACACGGAATGACGTCGCCGCTTCGCGAGATGACGGCCGCGGCGAAGGCGATGGCGCGCGGCGACTATTCGCGGCGTGTGCGAGCGACTTCCCGCGACGAAGTAGGCGAACTCGCCCATGCGTTCAATCGGATGGCCGAGGACCTCGGGGCCGACGACCGGTACCGCCGCGAGCTGATCGGCAACGTCTCCCACGAATTACGCACGCCCATCACCGCTTTGCAGGCCATGCTCGAAAACGTCGTCGACGGTGTCGAAGAACCGGATCCGGCGATGATGAAGTCGGCGCTGCGGCAGACGGAACGACTGGGCGCGTTGGTGGCCGACCTTCTCGACCTCTCGAAACTCGAAGGCGGCGCAATGCCGTTGAAGCGCCGCCGTTTCGAGGTCGAGCCATTCCTACGCGAGCTGTCGAGTGTGAGTGCGGGCGACATCGAGATAGACGTGAAGCCTCCGCAATTGTCCGTGGTCGCCGATCCGGATCGCCTCCACCAGGTGGTGACCAACTTGGTGGACAACGCGGTTCAGCACGGGAACGTCGACACCAAAGTCGTGATCCGAGTACGTACCGGCAGCGCGGGGGAGTTGGTGCTCGACGTCCACGACGACGGCCCCGGCATCGAACCACAAGCCCGAGAGCGAGTGTTCGACCGCTTCATCCGCGGCGGATCCACAGACGGGGGCACCGGGCTCGGTCTCGCGATCGCGAAGTGGGCAGTCGAATTACATGACGGCAGGATCGCCGTCGTCGATGCCCCGTCGGGATGCTGCATTCGAGTAGTGCTGCCGCAGAACTGAATCAAAGTCCCTGACGAGATCGAGAGATCTCGCGATGACGCATGCCTTCATCGGCATTCGTCTGTACTTCCGAACCCGAAAATTTGAACCCGAAACATAGGAGATCACATGAGCGCTCCGATAGTAATTCCACCGAAGCCGCCGATGCCGGCCGCAAAACCCAAGCGTCCCAGCCGGTTCTGGCGCCCCGATCGAACGTCGATGGCCACCCGTTCGATGCTCGTCGGCGCGGCCGCAGTAGGGGTGCTTGCCGCCCTGATCCTTGACCCGTGGTTCGTGAGTATCGCGTACGTGATCGTGGGTGTCGGTGTGGTGTTCGTCTTCGGGATTCTGACGCCGCCGCGGATGACCGTGACGCAGTGGGTCGCCGCCATCGGGATGCTTGCATTACTGGGCGTTGCCGCCGTTCGCGGTGCAGAGTGGTTGGTGTTCATCTGCGTCGTAGCTGCATGGGTTCTGTTCACGTGGACTCTGATCGGCGGGCGGACGTGGACCGGGATACTCCTGGGAACGTTGGCGCCCTGGCGGGCGCCCCACCGGACGGTGAACTTCGTTCGTCGTCGAAAACTCGCTACCCGCTCTGCTTCACGGGTGCCGGCGGCGCGAGTAATCGTCGTGAGCGCAGTGTCGGTTGTCCTCCTGCTGATCTTCGGATCTCTGTTCGTGAGTGCGGATCCGGAGTTCGCGAAGATCTTCGGCGGCTTCGCTCCGGCCATCTCGGTGTCGAACCCGGTCGCACGGGTCTTCGCCGGCGTCGTGATGGCGTTCGGCACACTGGTTGCGGTGTATCTGCGTCGTAGAACGCCGACGGTGGACGCGTTTGCACCTGCGCCGGCGGCGCCGTTACCGATGTGGGAATGGGCGGTCCCGCTCGGCGTGCTCAACGTCCTGTTCCTCGGTTTTGTTGCAGTACAGACGAAGACGCTGTTCGGGGGAGACGAGCACGTTCAGGTGACCGACGGACTGACCTATGCGGACTACGCACGTGAGGGTTTCTGGCAGCTCATGGCGGTAACCGTGCTGACGCTGCTCGTCATCGCGGTCGCGGTGCGGTTCATCGACCGTCGCGACGCTGGATCTCGGCGTCTGGCCCGCGGTCTGTTGGGTGCACTGTGCCTCTTCAGCCTGGTAATCGTGGCATCCGCTGTGCACCGGATGTGGTTGTACGAGAATCAGTACGGTTTCACGGTGCTGCGCGTCAGCGTTTTCGCGACAGAGTTGCTTCTGGGATTCGTGTTCGTGCTGTTGCTCATCGCAGGCATTCGGATGTCCGGGAAGTGGCTACCCACAGCTGTTCTCGCCACTTCCGCCCTTGCTCTGCTGGCATTCGCGGTCTTCAACCCCGACGCGTACATCGCGCAGAAGAACGTGGAGCGGTTCGAGGGCGGTAAGAGCATCGACGTCTCCTACCTGCACGGGCTCTCCGTCGACGCGGTGCCTGCCTTGGATCGTCTACCGGAACCGCAGCGCTCGTGTGCGTTGAGTCGGTATCGATTCGGAGTGCCTGGTACCAGTGCGCCCTGGGAGTTCAACGCGGCGCGTGAGAAGGCCCGCGACATCGTGGAGACTCGCCCAGTGGGGCCATGCCTGCAGATGTACACGGTCGGATAGACGCAGAGCGATTGTGCAGCCGCGCGGCAGATATAGCGCGCGGCTGCACAATCGGCGAGCGCCGCCGGGTCGATCAATGCACGGCGAGTGAGATCTTCTCCCGTTCCGCCGCGGACACGACGTCGCGGGTGGAGCGCAAGTCGATGGTCACGCTGTGCAACGCGCCGCCGTAACGGAAGGTGCCGTGCTCGGCGAACTCCTCCGAGACCGGGCTTCCCCGGTTGATGCCGACGTCGAGCTGTTCGTTCATGCTGAAGATCGCCCGCGTGGTCTTCTCGATCCGTCCCTCGGAGACCACCTCGCCGTCAACGCTCAGGGTGGCGATTCCGCCCTTGCCGATTCCGCCGCCGTCGTACTCGAAGTGAATGGACACCTCGCTGGCGTCGGCACTCAGCTGACCCGGTCCGCGAACGTAGGTTCGGCCTCCACCGCTGAAGTTGTAGCAGTAGACGGGGACGGAATCGAGTATGTACAAAGCGAATCCGCCGAACCGGCCACCGAGGCTGACCAGCATGCCGTCGGCGACGCTACCCAGACTGGCGGTCAGCGTGTACGAGCGGTTGAAGAACGTCGGCGCGGCCTTCTCGACCAGACCGTTCATGTGTGGGTACAGCGTGAGGGTCTTGCGGCCCATCATCGGATGTGGTGGTCGTGATTCCGCGGTGGCGTGACGGCCGACCGTTCTGTCGTCCAGCGGCAGTACTTGATATTTGGCGGCCTCGACGAGGAACTTGTCCTTGAGCCTGGCAAGGATCTCGGGATGCTCGTCTGCAAGATCGCGGGCCTGCGACCAGTCGACCGATGTGTCGTACAGCTCCCAACGGTCTTCGCTCATCGGGGTGAGCTCGAGGCCGTGAGTCGCCATCAGCCAGGGTGCGCGGTGCGCGGTGACCGCGGTCCAGCCGTGATCATAGATTCCGCGATTGCCGAAGATCTCGAAATACTGTGTGGTGTGGCGCTCTTCGGCGTCGGGCTCGGCGAAGGTGTAGTTCATCGCCACACCCTCCATCGGTTTCTGGGCGACGCCGTCGACGCTGGTCGGCGCTGGAATTCCGGCAGCTTGCAGAATTGTCGGTGTGATATCGACGCAGTGATGCCACTGTTCCCTGATTCCAGGCTTGTCGATCCCCTTGGGCCAGTGGGCGATCAGGCCGTTTCGGGTACCGCCGTAGTGGGACGCGACCTGCTTGGCCCACTGGTACGGGGTGTCGAGGGCCAGAGCCCACGACGCCGGATAGTGTGGGTAGCTGGTTTCGGTCCCCAATTCGTCGTAGCGCGCCAGCACGTCGGATGTCGCACTCTTGTAACCGTTGAGGCCGGCGAGGTAGTTGAACGAGCCCTCCATTCCGCCCTCCGCGGAAGCGCCGTTGTCACCCATCATGTAGAGCACCAGGGTGTTGTCGAGGACGCCCATATCCTGCAACCGGTCGACGAGCCTGCCGACCTCGTCGTCGGTGTGCTCGAGGAACGCCGCGTACAACTCCATCAGACGGGCCGAAACCTTCTTCTGGTCGTCGTCGAGTTCGTCCCAGTGCGGGAGCCCCGGAGCCCACGGGGCCAACTCGGTATCAGGAGCGACGACGCCCAGTTCCTTCTGCTTTTCGAGGGTGATCTCGCGTTGGCGATCCCATCCGTGATCGAATTCGCCGACGTACTTGTCCAGGTAGCTGTCCGGAACCTGAAGTGGGGCATGGCAAGCGCCGAAGGGGAGATAGCAGAACCACGGCTTGTCGGGGTCCATCGTGTTGATGCCCTCGACCCATTCGATCGCGTGGTCGACCAGGTCCTCGGACAGGTGGTATCCCTCCTGAGGTGTCTTCGGCAAGTCCACCATGGTGAAGTCCTCGTAGAGCACTGGCGTGAACTGGTCGGACTCGGCGCCGAGGAAACCGTAGAACTTGTCGAAACCCTCACGGACCGGCCAACGATCGAACGGCCCGGCGGCGGTAGTCTCCCAAGTCGGGGTCTGGTGCATCTTGCCGAAAGCGCCCGTCGCATAGCCGTTTCCCTGCAAGACGCGGGCAACTGTCGCTGCGGAAGCGGGCCTGGTCCCGTTGTATCCCGGTGCAGCGTTCGCCATTTCGGAGATGACTCCCATACCGACGCTGTGGTGATTGCGCCCGGTCAACGTGGCAGCGCGCGTCGGTGAGCACAGAGCGGTCGTATGGAATCGGCTGTACTTCACGCCGGTCTCGGACAAACGCTCGGCGGTGGGTGTGCGGCACGGACCGCCGAACGCAGAGGGCGCCCCGAATCCGACGTCGTCGATCATGATCAGCAGCACGTTCGGTGCCCCGGCGGGTGGGCGAAGCGGTTCCGGGCGGGTGTACGGGGGATTCTGATCGGGGTAGTACACGGCGGCCGCGACGTTGGGCGTCTCGGGGATGATCGGGATGGAATGGCGATTCACCAGCAGGCTCCTTGGCGTGTGCATAACCGGGTCGATTAAGCAGTCGTCTTAATCTGAAGCGTATCGGTCCGGATTCCGTTGACGCCGTAGGTCTCGCTGACTGGGACAATCACCCCCGTGAGTGGTTAAGGAGTCCCTGCACTTCCTAACCGCGCACGGGGGTTGGGTCTTGCGGAATTAAGACAGTGACTTATATGGTCGGTGCATGCCCGCCTCGCTGGACGCCAAGAACGCCATGATCGCCGTCGCTGAACGGATGTTTGCCGAGCACGGTATTCACGAAGTGTCCATGAGGGACGTGGCGACTGCGGCCGGGCAGCGAAACAACTCTGCGGTTCAATATCACTTCGGTGGGCGAGACGGTTTGGTGTTGGCAGTATTCCGCCATCGGATGGATCAGATCAATGCAGCGCGACTGACGTATCTCGACGACATCGACGCCAATGGGCGGACTGACCTGGTCCGCGCGTTGGTCGAAGCTTTTCTGTATCCGCTGGCCGATTTCATGGCGACGGTCGACGGTTCCAACTATGCGAGGTTCATTGCCAGAATCTCTCCGTCGGTGGATACACAGAGCGCCGAGTTTCGAGAGGTCAGCGAGGGGATCAACGAAGTTGTCGGCAGACTGACGAGGGCCTTGCCGCATCTGCCCCGCCGCGTCGCGGTCGAACGGATCGACCTGTCGTTCAACATGAGTGTGTCCGCGCTGGCCATATTCGAGCAGCGCCGCGAAGACGAAAATCCGGTTGTGCAGGCGGATTTCGATACGACGGTGGACCATCTGGTCGATCTCGCGGTGGGAGCCCTGACTGCACCCCAAAGCACACACAAGCGCACACGAGCACAACGGGTGCACGCGTCGACTGACGTGTGACACTTCAGGACACGACAGGACGGAGTCATATGATGGCGACCCTTACATCATCACGCACAGTTCAAATCGGCAATCACACAATCGAATTCGGGCCACGCGGAATGCGGCGAAATCCGGAAGGCGTTGAATCGAACCCGTACGAGCGGTTCACTCTGACTCCCGTCACACCGTTCATCGGTGCCGAGATCAGCGATATCGACTTACGTGATCCATCGGAGGATCAGATCGAGGATCTACGTCGGGCCCTACTCGAATGGAAGGTGGTCTTCTTCCGCGACCAGCCGATTTCGAGTCTGAATCATCGTGACTTCGCCGCCCATTGGGGCGAACTCGAGATTCATCCGCTTCTCCCGCAGGGAGAGGTCCCGGCCGTCGTCAGATTCGAACGCGGAGAAGACAGTCCAGGCACCGAGAACATCTGGCACGTCGACGTCACCTGGACCAAGGCACCGCCGCTCGGTTCGGTCCTTCGAGCGATCGACGTGCCGCCGGCCGGCGGTGACACGTTGTGGGCAGATATGGGAAATGCTTTCGACTGCCTCCCGGACGAGATCAAGGACTTGATCGAGGGCAAGGACGCCATCCACGATTTCGTGCCGTCCTTCGGACGCGGTATGAGCCCGGAGAAGTTGGAGCAGATGAAGGAGCAGTACCCACCGGTTCTGCATCCGATGGTCCGTAAGCATCCGGAAACCGGGCGTAAGACGCTGTTCGTCAACAGCCTCTTCACCACCCACATTCCGGACATGGATCCTGCCGAAGGCAACGATCTGCTCAACCTGTTGTTCGCGCAGGTCAAGGTCCCGGACTTCCAGTGCCGTTTCAAGTGGGCGCCGAATTCCATTGCATTCTGGGACAACCGGGCGACACAGCACTATGCGGCGAGCGACTACTTCCCTCATCGCCGCGTGATGGAGCGGGTGGCAATCCTCGGAGACGTGCCCTTCTGATCTACGTCTGCGGAATGCGGATGATGCACCGAAAGCCGACGTGGCAGGTCGAGGACTCTTCGGACTCGCCCTGCCGCGCGGCAGGGCGGTACCGCAAGCAGTAGTTCGGCGCACACAGATGTGAGCCACCCTTGATCACCCGTCGTGCGTAGGGTTCGCCAGCCAAGACCTCGGTGGCGAACTCCGCGCGGGGATTGCGCGGAATGCAGCACGAAGAGGCAGGCGCGACATTCTTCGAACCGTGGGCGTGGTCGGACGTGTAATGATCCGCCGTCCATTCCCACACGTTCCCGGCCATGTCGAGCAGCCCGTAGCCGTTGGGCCGGAACTTTCCGACCGGCGCGGTGCGCTCGTACCCGTCCTCGAGCAGGTTCTCCCAGGGGAACTGGCCCTGCCAGACATTCCCGCCGGGCCGCCCTCCCGGTGAGTCGTGATCGCCCCACACGTAGGCCTGGCGATCGAGTCCGCCGCGGGCGGCAAACTCCCACTCGGCCTCGGTCGGGAGTTCCTTGCCGGCCCACGCGGCGTAGGCCTGGGCGTCGAAGTACGACACGTGGGTGACGGGGTGCCGTTCACGTCCCCCGATATTGCTGTCGGCGCCCTCGGGATGGCGCCAGTCGGCGCCGGGAGTGAACGACCACCATTGGGTGTAGTCGTCGAGTGGAACCGGGCCGGGTGGTGAATTGAAGACCAACGATCCCGGAACGAGGAGGGCTGGATCGGCGTCAGGATAGTCGGCGGGATCGGGGGCGATTTCCGCAGTGGTGACGTGGCCGGTTGCCTTCACGAAGCGTCGGAACTCGGCGACAGTCACCGCCGTCGTGTCCATCCAGAATCCGTCGACTGTGACCTGGTGAACTGGGCGTTCTTCGGGATAGAAGTCTTCGGAGCCCATCCAGTACATTCCACCCGGGATCAACGACATGTTCTTCGGGGGAGTAGTCGTGGAGTGAGGCATCGTCATGAATTCAAGAATGGCACGTTGGTCGCGCCGGTGTGGGGAGAGTCCCACCTGGTGCCCTCGGCAGGATTCGAACCTGCGACCCTTCCTTTAGGAGAGGAATGCTCTATCCCCTGAGCTACGAGGGCGGGGAGCATACCGACAAGCACTGAAAACCCTGTGCTGCGGGGGTTTTCGCTTCCCGATACTGCCGTTGCATCTGCTCGACCTGTCGGCACGAAGCCCCAGACGTCACAGCTGCGCTAGTCAGTGTAGCGGCCCACCGACGCGGTGGCGAAGTCGACGGTGTTATCGCGTGCAAGGTGCCGGCCGAACCGATCGCACTGATCGCAATGGTGGTCACCGCCGAGCAGGCGCGGCATGGTGCGGGAATGACCCGCAGAATCCGCTTCAACGCCTTTGCCATGAACTGCGTCGCCCACCAATCGCCAGGTCTGTGGCGCCACCCCGAGGACCAGTCGTCCAGGTACACGGATCTGAGGTACTGGACGGAATTGGCGAAACTCCTCGAGCGTGGACGATTCGACGGACTCTTCCTGGCAGATGTCCTGGGAACCTACGACGTCTATGGCGGGAACCACGACGAAGCGTTGCGGCAGGGCGCGCAGGTACCGGTCTCGGACCCACTGCTACTGGCGTCGGCAATGGCTGCCGTGACCGAGCACTTGGGCTTCGGGATCACCGCCGGTACAGCGTTCGAGCATCCGTACCCGTTCGCTCGGCGTTTGAGCACCCTCGATCACCTGACGAACGGGCGAATCGGGTGGAACGTGGTCACCGGATACCTCCCGTCGGCCGCACGGAACATGGGCGAGGACGACCAACTCCAGCACGACGATCGCTACGACCACGCGGACGAGTACCTCGAGGTTCTCTACAAGTTGTGGGAAACGTCGTGGGAAGACGATGCGGTGGTGCGGGACAGAAGCACCGGGGTCTACACGGACCCTTCCAAGGTTCATCCGATCGAGCACGAAGGCAAGCACTTCACGGTTCCGGGCATCCACATCTCCGAACCTTCTCCGCAGCGGACGCCGGTCATCTTCCAGGCCGGCGCGTCGCCTCGCGGGGTTCGCTTCGCCGCCGAGAATGCCGAAGCGATTTTTGTCGGTGCGCCGACCAAGGCGATTCTCAAAGACACCGTTGCCCGAATCCGAAACGAGCTGACCAGGGTGGGCCGCGATCCGTACTCGGCCCGCATCTACACACTGTTGACGATCGTCACCGACCGAACCCCCGAGTTGGCCCAGGCGAAGCTCGAGGACTACCGCAGTTACGCGAGTAGTGAAGGTGCACTCGTTTTCACCTCGGGGTGGATGGGGATCGACCTGTCCGGATACCGAGCCGACGAGCCGATCGGAAATGTCGAAAGCAATGCCATTCAATCCGCGGTCGCATCGTTTCGTCAGGCCGACGAGAAGGGCCGTGAATGGACGGTGGGGGACATCGCGGAGTGGGCGGGTATCGGCGGGCTGGGACCGATCGTCGTCGGTTCCGGTGCGGAGGTCGCGGACGAGTTGCAGGAGTGGGTGTCCGAGACCGACGTCGACGGTTTCAATCTCGCGTACGCGGTGACTCCTGGAACCTTCGAAGACATTGTGGAGCATGTGATTCCGGAGCTGACCAAACGAGGTGCCTACCAGAGCGACTACGACGAGGGAACGCTGCGCAACAAACTGTTCGGGCGAGGGGACAGGCTGCCGCTCGAACACCGAGGCCGGAGCTTCGACCGGATCCGCACTGCCGGCTGAGCGGGGACTTCAGGACCAGCCGGACCCGGGTACGTGGACCGAGGTGGTGAGGTCGATCGCCTCGATGTCCGAAGACCTCAATTCCTCACCGCACACACTGCACCCGAGCCTTGCTTCGAATCGCTTACCGCAAGCTTTGTGATGGAGAACGATGTCCGGGCCGTCCGCGGATCTGAACCAACGCTGACCCCAGGAGATCATGCACATCACGACAGGGAAGTAGGCCGTCCCCTTGGCAGTGAGTCGATACTCCGACCACTGGGGACGATCCGGAAGCGGTCGCGTTTCCATCACACCGATCTCGGTGAGGTGCTTCAAACGATCCGCGACTATCGCCGGTGGCGCGCCGGTGATCTCGGCGAACTCTCCGTACCGGCGCGCGCCTCGGAAAGCCGCACCGATGATCGCCGCTGACCAGCGATTGCCGACGAGTTCCATCGTGTGAGCCAGAATTTCCGGTCGGCGTTCGGACTTGGTGGACCGTCGCCGCGATGTTGCTTCGGGGACACTGCGTGAGAAGTCGCCGCTCGGTCCCATTTCGGAGTCCAGAGACCGCACGTCCACGTCCTCGCCGCACTCCTTGCAACGCAGGATCGGGGTGAAGTCGTTTCCGCATGTGCTGTGCCGAAGTGGTGGTAGCGGCGCGGTTTCATTGGGCGCCCACTGCTTCTCCCACGACCACATGGTGATGAGGACGGGCCAGATCGACTGCCCTTTGCGAGTGACCGAGTACTCGTGCCGTGGCGGGTTCTGCTGATACTCACGACGCTCGAGCATTCCGCCTGCCGTCAGGATCGCCAACCGTGCTGACAACACGGAGTTGGAGATTCCCCCCAGTGCCAGCCAGTCGTTGTAGCGCCGCGACCCCAACAGGGCGAACCGCAGAATCCAGAGGTTCCACTCGTCCCCCAACAGCCCGAGCGTGACGGCCAGTGCGTTGGGTCCGCCTGCGGGCAACTCGGTGACGCCCGCCGACGCGGTGGGTGTCGAAGAGTCGGTTGCATTCACTCGTACCACCCCGAAATCATAGGCCGTGAACCCAGCCGCACCGCGAGAGCGTACCGAGTGGTCTGCAGAAAGAGTCGGGAATCACTCGGTACGGGCAATGAGTAACGCTTCCTGAGTGATCTGGCAGATCTGGAGTCCGGATGGATCGAAGACCGCGGCATTTACGACCGCTCTGCCGGCATGAGCTGTGGGGGTCGAATGCTCGAAGAGCAGCCACTCGTCCGCTCGCACGGGGCGCTGAAACCACATCGTGTGATCGAGGGACACTCCCGTCCAATCCGTGTCGAGCGAGTGCTCCTGCCCGATGTCGTATCCATGCGGAGTCAAAGCGGTGGCCATCAGCATCAAATCACTGGCATAAGCAAGAGCAGCGACGTGAATCAGTGGATCTTCGCTCAGTCGCTGCGCCGAACGCATCCAGATGTTGCGCGGAGGCGCCGCCGAATGTGTCGTGGGGGACTGCGAATCGAGTGGGGACACACGAATCTCGATGGCGGAGAACTCCTCCCACACTTCTCCCAACCCGCCGTCCGCCTCGGCCAACTCTTGCAAGGTCACGCACTCTTCGGGTGGGAGTGCTGCGGGGACGGCTCGACTGTGAGTGATGCCCTCGTCGATCGAGGAGGCCGAGACCGTCGAACGGCAGACCAGTCGTCCGCCCTGGTGGACGTCGACGCCTCTGGTGGACAGGCGCTTTCCGTCGCGAAGACGATCCACCGAGAACTCGGTCGCGCACTTCGTCGATCCGGGGCGCAGGAAGTGCGTATGGACGGAACTGATCGCTTTGCCGTCGGTGACCGTGTGTCCGGCCGCGAGAATCGACTGCGCGACCAGTTGGCCGCCGAACAACTGAGGAAGCCGAACACCGTCGTTCGACCCTTGCCACCGGTCCGGGCCGGTCGATTCCAGGTCGAAGACGTCGGCGAGGCCACTCGTGGGGGCGGTCACGACGCGTGGTTTCGTGCCGGGCGGGGCGGACGGGGAAAGAATCCGCTGGTCCGGGCGACGTAGTCGTCGTAAGCCTGTCCCTTGCTCTTGCGCATGCCTCGTTCGAGCAAGGCCTTACCGCTGTAGCTCACAAGCAGTTTAATCATCACGATCGGCGAGATGATCGTGATCAGCGCCAGTGGATCACCGAGTGCGAGGAGGAACAATCCGACCCAGACGCACGCATCGCCGAAGTAGTTGGGGTGCCGAGTCCAGGCCCACAATCCACGATCCATCACCTTTCCGGTATTGGCAGGATCAGCCTTGAAGCGGGAAAGTTGGTAGTCGCCAACCGATTCGAAGACGAAGCCGACGGTCCAGACAGCGATGCCGATCGCGCCGAGGACTCCGAGGGCGCGAAACTCGTACATCGCGAACTGGACGGGCAGCGACACCACGAGAATGAGGACGCCCTGGAGGCCGTAGATTTTGCGAATCAGGAACGGAACCAGCGGTCCCTGTTGATGTTTGAGTAGGGCAGTGTAGCGCTTGTCCTGCCCGTGCCCGCGGTTTCGGAAGCCGATGTACAACCCCAGTCGCATCCCCCACACCACGGTCAGCGCAAGGACAACGAGGCGACGCAGATCGTTTCCTTCCGATCCGATCGACGTCAGGTACGAGACGACGGCGACGACGGCGAAGCCTGGCCCCCAACAGATATCGATGATCGAGTGATTGTTCATTCGGATGGCGACGGCCATCACTGCGGCGATGAAGAGGAGTACGGCGAGTGCACTCACTCCGAAGTTCAGCGCTAGATCGCCCAGTGGGATGCCGGTCATGCGTGCGCCTTCCGATTGTGGTGGTCGAGCAGTTCGGAAGCGAAGTCCGCGAAGGCTTCCTGTGCGCTCGAATAGGTGTGAGGTGTGCCGAGTCGACTGGCTACGAGCAGTGAATCGAGCGCCGTGGCATCGAGTTCGGTGGTGGTAGGCAAGAATTCGGTCGAGCCCTCGACGGCGTCGGCCGAACGCACGCCGTTGCCTGCCGTGACTATCACCTGACCGTTGGTGGTGGACTCGGGATCGACAAGGGCGGTGACTACCGGTGCGACCAAGTCGGCTCCCATGATGTCGATGAATTCGGGGTTCATTCCGGATTCGGTCATCTGCGTAGTGGCATAGGGAAGAAGGACATTGGTGAAGACGTTGCGGTTCGCACCTTCTGCCGCTGCGGTGCGGCCCAGGGCGATCACGGCTCCCTTGCTTGCGGCGTAAGCAGATACGGTGGGCTCACCGTGCAGTCCTGCGGTGGAGGCAATCATCACGATGCGTCCGAACCCGGCTTCGCGCATCACGCGGGAGGCTTCGGCTGCAACCAGTGCGGTACCGACGACGTTTGTCGTGATGACGGTACTGAGGTTCTCGGCAGTGGTGCGGTGGAGCATCTGCGGACCGCTGACCGCGGCGCTGGTGATGCAGAAATCGAGTCGTCCGAACCGAGTGAGAGCGTCGTCCACCAACTTTCGACCGACGTCGGGGTCGGTGACGTCGTCGTGGTTGGCGACGGCCTGTCCACCGGCTTCGAGGATTTCGTCGACAACCTGATCTGCGGGGCCTCGGCCGCTCGCATCGAGTGTGCGATTTCGATTGTTGACGATAACCGTGACGCGCCGGCTTGCCAGATGAAGCGCGACGGCACGGCCGAGGCCCTTGCCACCTCCGGTGACGACGGCAACGCGACCGGAGAGTGCACCGGCGGTCATGAGGCGATCCGTTCGACGAGCACGGCAACTCCGACGCCTGCAGCGCCACTGACCGCGGCCACGCCGTATCGCCCGTCGCTTCGGACAAGTTCGTCGACGCACGCGCCCACGAGAATTGCTCCGGTAGCGCCGAATGCATGGCCCATCGCCATCGTTCCGCCGTTGGGGTTCATCCGGTCCGGCCCGGCGTCGAGGTCGCGACGGAATCGCAGGCAGAGCGCGGAGAAGGCTTCCGCGAACTCGAACACGTCGATGTCCAGCGGACGCAGTCCGGCTCGCGCGATGACGGCCTCCACGGCGCTCTGACCTGCCGTGAGCATGAGAACCGGATTCACCGATGTCGACGCGGACCCGATGATCCGTGCGCGAGGTGTCAAACCGGCTCGGGCAGCGGCTTTCTCGGACCCGAGGAGTAGGAGTGCCGCTCCGTCGGCCATGGCGGGAGAGGATCCGACGGTGTGCAGGTGCTCGATCTTTTCGACCTCTGGGTAGGCGGCGAGCGCGAGAGCGTCCTGACCTCCGGCGCCGAGTCCTTCGAATGCGGCCGGAAGTGCGGCGAGTCCCTCTGCGCTCGTGTCTGCCCTGACCAGTTCGTCGTGCGCGATTCCCGCATCACCGTTTCTTCCGGGAACAGGCACAACCGACCGCTCGAACGCGCCGTTGCGCCACGCTTCGGCAGCCTTGTGCTGGGTTTCGACGCCGTAGGCATCCAACTCGTCGCGGGAGTATCCCTCGATCGTGGCATTCAAGTCGGCGGCAACACCCATATGAATGGAGCCGATCTGCGCGATAGTCGCCGGGTCGGTCCACAGCGGCCCGCGATCACTGAACATCGGGGTGCGGGAGACGCTTTCGACACCGCCTGCCACGACGAGGGAAACGTCGTCACTTCGGATACGGGCTGCGCTCTGGCCGACTGCGTCGACACCGGATGCGCAGAATCGGTTGATAGTCGCGCCGGGAACGGAGTCGCCCCAACCTGCCAGCAGTGCGGCAGTTCTCGCGATGTTCGCGCCCTGCTCGTCCACCTGCGATGCGCAACCGAGAACTACGTCGTCGATCTGTTCTGCGGCGAGGTTTGTTCGACCCTGCAGAGCCTTGGCCAGGTGGACCACAAGATCCACGGGGCTGTGTTCGTGGAGGGCGCCTCGCGCCGATGCTCGACCGCGCGGCGTGCGCACATAGTCGAGGACAAAAGCATCAGTCATTTTCAACCCTTCAATTAGTAGAGTTACTCTGCTAGTTGTAGTACGGTTGCGATGAAATTACAACCGCCGATACACGGGTATCTCGGTGACGTCACCGAGGCCGGATCGGCAAGGGGAGAGGTCATGACTGTTTCGAACATTTGGATTCTCGGCGGGTACCAATCCGACTTCGCACGAAACTTCACCCGTGAAGAACTCGATTTCGCGAACCTTGCCGAAGAGGTGGTGAACCACACGCTGGCCGCGGCGAAGGTTCCTGCCACCGACATCGAGGTGATTCACGTCGGTAATGCCTTCGGCCAGTTGTTTGCCGGCCAAGGTCAGCTGGGTGCGATGCCCGCCACCGTCCATCCGGAACTCTGGGGTGTGCCCTCGTCCAGACATGAGGCGGCATGCGCATCGGGCAGTATCGCGGTCCTCGCCGCAATGGCAGACCTGCGTGCCGGCAATTACGACGCCGCTCTAGTGATGGGTATCGAGCTGGAGAAGACAGTTCCGGGTGACGACGCAGCGGGTCACCTTGGTGCCGCAGCCTGGGTAGGACATGAAGGTCGGGAAGCAAAATTCATGTGGCCGTACATGTTCGATCGTGTGTCGAAGGAGTACGGGCGCCGTTACGGGATCGACGAATCTCACCTTCGCGCGATCTCGCAGATCAACTTCTCGAACGCGAAGAACAACCCCAACGCACAGACACGCGGTTGGTCGGTGCCCGATCTGCTCGGAAATGCGGGTGGTGACGACACCACCAATCCTGTTGTGGAAGGTGGTGTTCGACGATTCGATTGCAGTCAGGTGACCGACGGTGGTGCCGGGGTGGTGCTGGTGACGGACAAGTACCTTCGTGAGCACCCTGGTGCCGCGGCGACCCCTCTGGCTCAGATCGCGGGCTGGGGCCACCGCACCGTCGGTTTAGGCCTCGAACAGAAACTGGCGCGTGACGCGGAGAATCCCTACGTGATGCCACACGTTCGGGATGCGGTGATGGACGCCTTCTCCCGGGCCGGAGTCGATCTGACCGGGATAGACGGGATCGAAACACATGATTGTTTCACCGCGAGTGAGTATCTCGCGATCGACCACATCGGTCTGACGGCGCCTGGTGAGTCCTGGAAAGCCATCGAGAGTGGAGACATCGCCATGGGCGGCAAGCTGCCGATCAACCCGAGCGGTGGTCTGATCGGCGGCGGTCATCCGGTGGGTGCCAGCGGTGTCCGCATGCTTCTCGATGCGGCCCATCAGGTGACAGGAACGGCCGGCGGCTTCCAAGTCGAGGGCGCACACCGGTTTGCGACGCTCAACTTCGGCGGAAGTACGGCCACCACCGTCAGTTTTGTCGTCGACGCCGTTTCCTGAATTGCAGCCAAGTCTTTCCCCATCAGTCGAAAAGAGAAATCCATGGACGTCGAAATCGTAGGCAAGTTGTTGTCCACCCTTCCCGCCGATGACGATCACCCGTATCGCACCGGTCCGTGGCAACCGCAGACCACCGAGTTCAAAGCGGACAACCTCGAAGTTGTGTTCGGAGAGGTTCCGAAAGACCTCGACGGTGTCTACCTGCGAAATACCGAGAATCCGCTTCATCCCTCGATGAAGGCGTATCACCCCTTCGACGGCGACGGCATGATTCACATCGTGGGCTTCCGCGACGGAGAGTCTTTCTACCGCAACCGATTCGTGCGTACGGACGGCTTGGCAGCCGAGCAGGATGCCGGCGCTGCGTTGTGGGCAGGGCTCGCCGAGTCTCCCAAGCTCAGTCGCCCCGAGGGAGGCAAAGGTGCACGCACCCGGATGAAGGACGCGTCCAGCACCGACGTCGTTGTTCACCGGGGAACCGCTCTCACCAGCTTCTACCAGTGTGGGGATCTGTATCGCCTCGATCCGATGTCGGCGGAGACACTCGGAAAGGAAAGCTGGAACGGCAAGTTCCCCTTCGAATGGGGTGTGTCCGCGCACCCGAAGGTGGACGACAAAACCGGAGAAATGCTGTTCTTCAACTACAGCAAGGAAGCGCCGTACATGCATTACGGCGTCGTGGACTCGGCCAACGAGTTGGTCCACTACGTCGATGTCCCACTTCCCGGTCCGCGCTTGCCGCACGACATGGCCTTCACGGAGAACTACGCGATCCTCAACGATTGCCCCCTGTTCTGGGATCCGGTTCTGCTCGAGAAGGGCGCGCACGTCGCGAATTTCCATCCCGAAATCCCGCTGCGTCTCGGAGTCATCCCACGCCGCGGAAACACCGCTGACATCAAGTGGTTCGAGGCCGATCCGACCTACGTCCTGCACTTCGTGAACGCCTACGAAGAGGGTGACGAAATAGTTCTCGACGGTTTCTACCAAGGTGATCCGGAGCCGTCGGACAACGGCATGGGCAATCAATGGGAACGCGCCTTCCGCTTCCTCGCTCTCGATCGCATGCAGACCCGGCTGCACCGCTGGCGATTGAATCTGGTCACCGGAGCTACGCGTGAAGAGCAGCTCAGTGACTCGATCACCGAATTCGGCATGATGAACGGGAATTTCGCGGGCGAGAAATACCGATACGCATACGCAGCTTCGGGTAAGCCGTCGTGGTTCCTTTTCGACGGATTGGTCAAACACGACCTGCTGACGGGCAACGAGGAACGATTCTCCTTCGGTGACGGTGTGTACGGCAGCGAGACTTCGATGGCGCCGCGCGTGGGTGGTACCGCTGAAGACGACGGCTATCTCATCACGTTGACCACCGACATGAACGAGGATGCGTCCTTCTGCCTGATCTTCGACGCCGCCCGCGTCGGAGACGGTCCTCTGTGCAAACTTCGCCTTCCCGAAAGGATTTCGAGTGGTACGCACTCGACGTGGGCTCCGGGGGCCGAGCTCCGACGCTGGCAGAGTGCCGACACCGCAGCCGAAGCGGTCGGATTGTGACGGCCACGCCCGACTCGGGCTCCTGGGAGATCTTGCGGCAGGTGGTGATCGGCGCACGAGACCTGGACAAGACCGGTCGGCAACTACGTGAAGCGCTGAATCTCGCTGCCGGATTCGCGGATCCGCTGCTCGAAGACATCGGATTGGCCGACGAGACCCTGGCCGTCGGGCCGCAAGCCTTGCTGGAGATCGTCGCACCGCTCGACGAGACTGTCTCGCTGGCGAGATGGATCCGAAAGGGCGGAGGCGAGGGCGGTTATGCACTCTCGATCCAGGTATCGAACATCGAGCCCTATCTGGAACGTGCAGTTGCGGCCGATGTTCGGACAGTGGCCGATCTCGAGGCCTACGGTCACCGGATCGTCCAGCTCCATCCCGGTGACCTCGGACTGCTCGTAGAACTCGACGAGATTCCCGAC
The DNA here is from genome assembly GCF_042794945.1 of Rhodococcus sp. NPDC056506. Lineage (NCBI taxonomy): Bacteria > Bacillati > Actinomycetota > Actinomycetes > Mycobacteriales > Nocardiaceae > Rhodococcus > Rhodococcus sp. NPDC056506. Next base: position 21,562 of record NZ_JBHTSW010000031.1, read on the forward strand.
GCCGACGAGTGGTTCTGGGATGAGACGGAGAAGGAGGTATCGGTCGATCCATGGGTCGACGACATCCTCGGCGTCGACGTGTCCTCCCCCGATCCGGCCAAGACGGCGGCACTGTGGGCCGAGGTGTTCGGAAAGAAACCGGTTTCGACGCAAACACTCTCGATCACGCTGGGATCGCGCGTCGTGTCGTTCGTTCCGGGGGAGCGGTCGATGCTCAGTGCAATCGATCTGGCGGCGTCGAGCGGCGCGTCTGCCGTCGAGCCCGGTCTGAGTCTCGGCGGCGTCGAGTTCCGGATTCACCCACGCTGAGCTTGCCTCACATCGAACGACAGAAATCGGGGCCGATCGCTCGAAGCGATCGGCCCCGATTTCTTGTCATGGACTCAGGCGAAGTCCTGCCGCAAGCGAGTCTTGAGAAGCTTTCCACTCGCGTTGCGTGGCAGCTCCTCGACGAACCGAACTGCACTGGGGCACTTGAAGTGAGCCAGCCGCTCGCGTGACCACTCGATGATCTCAGCTTCGGTGGCACCAGAATCGCCGGCTCGAACGACCACCGCAATGGGAGTCTCACCCCAGCGATCGGAGTGAACGCCGACCACAGCGACTTCCCGGATTCCAGGGTGCCCCGAGAGAACGCTCTCCACCTCGGCGGGATAGACGTTCTCACCGCCGGAGACGATCATGTCCTTGAGACGGTCGTGGAGGTAGAGGTAACCGTCCTCGTCGAACGATCCTCCGTCTCCAGTTCGGAGCCAGTCTCCGTCCAACATGGTGGCCGCCGTCGCTGCCTCGTTGCGCCAGTAGCGCTTCATGACGTGAGCGCCGCCGATGACGACCTCGCCGCGGCTACCGACCGGGACGTCCTCGAGCGTCACGGGATCGACGATGCGGATGGGTACGCCGAACATCGGCTGCCCGACGGACTTCAACCGATGCGCGGTCGATTCGTCGGTCGCCCGATGGTCGTCGGGCGTCAACATGGTGACGCCGCCGGTTGACTCGGTGAGTCCGTATGCCTGCAGGAAACTACATCCGAATACCTTGGTCGCATCTTGCAACAGGGGCAGTGGCATCGGCGCGGCTCCGTAGACCAGGAACTGCAGGGCACTCCAATCTGCCTCGCGCACAGCAGGTAGGGAGGTCAGGACGCTGATCACCGCGGGAACGGCGACCGCATGCGTGACCTTGTACTCCTGCATCAGCGCGACGAGTTCGAGAGGTCCGGCGATGGTCTTGAGAAGTAGAGCGCCACCGCTGAGCGTCGTGACGAGGGCAAGACCGAGCCCCGCAACGTGGAAGAACGGAACCGGGCACATAGCCACGGAGTCGGTGTCGAGATCGAGCAGGTGATACATGGTGGCGAGGGCTCGGCCGAGGTTGGCGCCGGTGAGCTCGATTCCCTTGGGGTGACCGGTGGTTCCCGACGAGTAGAAGATCAGCGCTGTGTCGTCGGGACGGCGCGACGACCCTGGATCTTCGTCCCCGGCACCGGACAGCCAGTCGTTCCACGAGACCGAGTTTCCGGCGCCGTCGACTGTGACGACGGTTCGGACGCTACCGACCGCCGCCGCGACGTCGGAGAGGCCCTCATCGCCTGCTCCGATGACGACGACGGTCGGCTCGCTGTTGCTCAGGATGTAGTCGACCTCACCCGGTGCCAGCCGATTGTTGACGGCCGTCAGAATCGAGCCCATCTTCGAAGATCCGTACAAGGTGGAGAGGAAGGACGGTGCGTTGGCGCCGATGTACGCCACCCGGTCGCCGGGTCGAACACCATCGCGCAGAAGTGCATTCGCCACTCGATTGGCTTCGACGTCCAGCTCGCGAAAACTGGTTCGACCGTCATCGGAGATGACGGCGGTGCTGTCCGGGGTCGCAATGGCCCGGCTGCGGAGTAGGTCTTCCAGATTCTGTACGGGACGTCCGTCGGGCAGGAGCGCGTTCACGGAAGGTTCAGGGGCGGAAGTTTCACGGGTGGCAGTCGAAACTACGGCCGTCGGCTGAGTTGTCATGCTGAATGCTCCAATCTGAAGGGGGCAAAGACAGGGGGTTCGAAAATGCCGGCGGGAGCGGCGAGTACATGCTCGACGGCGCGTAGTGCCGGGCCTGCGGTGATGAATTGACCGGCCGTGGTTCGACTGTTCGGATCTTGCGGTTCGACCAGATTGACGGTCATCACGATCTCGGGTTTGCCGAATAGGTGGACTTCCCATTGGTCCCGTTCCGCGTATTCCTCGCGATCGGGTTCCATGGTCCAGATGATGGCGAGGGTGAGGAACTGCTTTCCGTCGACCATTGCGTGCCAGCGCCATTCGGTGGTTCCGACGGTTCCGGCCGCAATGCGTCCGGCCGCGACGTCGAGATCCGTACGCGCGGGAAGTGCCTTGTGATCGGAGACGACCTCGTCGTAGGTGACGCCCAAGCGCTCGCACATGAACGCGATGGTCTCGAGGTACAGCGACGCGTACAGAGAGGGCAACGGCCCGGTTCCGTCCAGTTCCTCCGGGGGCGAGCCCATTCCCATGACGGTGAACGCGAAGTCGGGGTCGGGCATGCCGCGAGCGTCGAGCACCTCGTCGATCGTGATTCGGTCGAGTTCGATCGATGTTCCCGTCAGAGCCAACGCCAATCGCTCGCCGATGACACCTGGGCTCACACCAACCCCGTAGAGCGTCGAATCGCCTTCCTTACATGCTTGGGCGAACATGTGCTCGCGCTCGGTGCCGTGTGCGCGGGGGAAGTGCTGCCCGGCCGTCGTGATCACGTTGATCCCGGCTCGAAGCAGACGGCACAGATCGTCGTCGTGGCGTTCGTACGGAATCTGCAACCGCGGACTGTGGATGAGAACCTGTGGGCGCGAGCGGATGATCTCGTCCACGTCACGTGTAGCGATCACACCCGTCGGTGCGCGTCTGGCGATGTCACCGGCGTCTCGACCTGCCTTGGCGTCGCTGTAGACGTACAGGCCGACCAACTCGAGGTCGGGACGATCGATGATTCCGCGCAGCGCCGTCTTGCCGATGGCGCCGGTCGCCCACTGGGCAACACGAATCGGATCGCTCATGATCGGGTGGTCAGTTCGCCGGCTAAGAGGAGCTTGCCCAGTCCGCGTTCGTACCGAATCGGGTCGCGGGCCAGGCGCGCACGTGCGTCGATTGCCATGAAATCGGTGTCGCACGTCCACTCGCCGCGTTGCATGGCGGCGAGTCCGGTTGCCGCGATGTCGAGGGGGTTTTCCTTGTGGCCCTGCACATGTGACGCCATGCGGGTGTCGACGCTGCCGACGATCAACGACGTGACGGTGATGCCGTGCGGTTCGAGTTCGGCGCGAGCGATTCCGCCGAGCGACAGAGCAGCCGCCTTGGCCGGTGAATAGCCACCCATGAAAGCGGTCGGAGCGATTGCGGCCACCGACAGGACGTTGACTATCGATCCTCCGCCACGGGCGGCGAGCACCGGCGCGAAGGCTCGGATCATCGTCAGAGGCCCGAAGTAGTTGACCTCCATCTCGGCTCGCGCAGCCGCTTGATCGTCGGCCTCGATCAACCGATTTCCGGTGAACAGTCCGGCATTGTTGACGACCACAGTGGTGTCACCGCAGGCCCTGGCCGCTGTGTCGACGAGCCCTGGATCGGTCACGTCGAGTTCGACGATGTGCGCTCCGGTGGCTCGCAGCTCGGCCGGTGCCTCGTCGGGATTTCTCACCCCCGCATAGATTTTGGTTGCACCCATCGATCTCGACTGTTGGACGAAGGCGAGCCCGAGTCCCCGATTGGCCCCGGTGACGAGGACGGTAGCGCCCGCTATCGGAGTTCCGCGAAACGTAGTCATGAGTGCTCCTGTGCCTGTGGGGTGTCGGCGGCTTGTCGGGTGTAGATGAGGTCGTCGGGAAATTTCTTGCTCTTCTTCAATGACGATTCGGGTGCGAGCAACCCGAAGATCCAACCTTCGGTAGTGGCCATGTCGTGGTTCCAGTCCCACCGCAGTGCGCGGTGGCGGATTCCCCACCTGCCGTCCTCGAAGCCGAAGCGGTCGATCAAGCGCGCCGAGGTGAGTGTGTCGGCTATGCCGTCCGAGTGCTTGATTCGTGCGAATGCGAGCACGTAGGACTCGACCCGTGCGGTGTCCCCGTCGAGTTCGATCAAGACGTTGGTCAGGGCGTGGGTCGTCAGCGACCGCGGGTGCGTTATGGCCCCGGCGATGTGGTCGACGTACTCGTCGGCAGTGCCGGTGAAGACCCCGCCGTGGTCTTCGGTTGCGCCGGGTAGGTAGCACTGCCGGGCGTCCTCGACGTCGCCGCGATCTGCGGCTCGGAGGAAACGCGCCAGAACTTCGTAGATTTCCTGCTTGGCGACGAGGGCTTCGATCGGGCTGTACTCCCGAGTGCCCGGGCCCCCGCCGGTATCGACTGCGCGAATGTCGTTGGACCTCACGATGATGTCCCTTCTCGGCCCCGGAGCGGAGCCGCACGTTGACGGAGTGCCTCTGCTTACTGTAGTAATCTCTATCACACTGTTAATTGAAGTGTCACGAGGAGGTGAACCAATGCTTGGAACCACACCACCCGCACAACCCGCGAATGACCCGGTCGTGCTCACGCTTTCCGGCGTATCGATCGAATTCGGCGGTGTCACCGCTCTCGACGACGTCGGCTTCGACGTCCGCGCCGGACAGATCTGCGGGCTCATCGGACCCAACGGCGCTGGTAAGACTACGCTGTTCAACTGCATCACAAGGATTTACGAGCCGAGCCGGGGCGTCATCACCTGGCAGGGAACCGATCTACTCGGGCTGCGCCCCTATGCGCTCGCCTCGGCCGGGATCGCTCGAACCTTCCAGAATCTCGCACTGTTCAGCGGCATGAGCGTCTTCGACAACACCATGGTCGGCGGGTCGTCTCGGGGTCGCTTCGGACTGGCGAGCGGGCTTCTCGGCTGGCCTCCAGCGCGCGCTCGAGTCCGAGAACTGCGAGAAAAGGCCTGGTATCTGCTCGAACGCCTCGAACTCGTCGACGTCGCGAACGCACCTGCGGCAGGCCTTCCGTTCGGAACACTCAAGCGCGTCGAACTGGCGCGAGCATTGATGTCCGAGCCGTCGCTACTCCTGCTGGACGAACCTGCCGGTGGGCTCACGCACAGTGAAGTCAAGGAACTGGGAGAACTGATCGTCTCCCTCCGCGACGATTTCGGCTTCGGTGCGCTTCTGGTCGAACACCACATGGGATTGGTGCTCGGGATCTCCGATCACGTTGTCGCCCTGAACTTCGGTCACAAGATTGCCGAGGGCACTCCGGCGCAGATCCAGCAGGATGACGCCGTGATCAACGCGTACCTGGGACGTGCCGCATGACGCTGTTGAAGGTCGACGATCTGCATGCCGGCTACGGGCGAGGCAATGTACTGCACGGGGTTTCGCTCGACGTGGAGCCTGGTGGGGTCGCTGTTGTTCTCGGTGCGAACGGCGCCGGAAAGACCACCATGATGCGTGCGCTGGCCGGGTTGATTCCGCATCAGGGAACGATCACCTTCAACGGTTCGCCGTTGGGGTCCAAACCGGAACGCGCCGTGGCTGCCGGCGTGAGCCTCGTCCCGCAAGGCCGCGGAACTCTCGGTCAACTGTCCGTCCGCGACAACCTGCTCGTCGGCGCTGCGTTGCGTAAGGACAAGGCGGAGATCGCAGCCGACATCGAGCGGTGGTGCGAGACGTTTCCGGTACTCGGTCGTCGCTCGACGCAACTGGCGGGCTCACTCTCGGGCGGCGAACAGCAGATGCTCGCGGTCGCACGCGCATTGATGAGCCGTCCCACACTGCTTCTGTGCGACGAACCCAGCCTGGGGCTGGCACCCATCGTCATCGCCGAATTGTTCGACACGCTCGGTGCGATCAACCGCAGCGACGGAACTGCACTGCTGATCGTGGAACAGAATGCCGACCTCGCAATGAAACTCGCGTCGAAGGTCTTCCTGCTCGACGTAGGCACCATCGTCGCTGCCGGAACGCCCGAGGAATTTCGTTCCGACGACGTCGTGCGCAGCGCTTACCTCGGGTACCAGGAGTAAACGGTGACACTCTTTCTCGAACGACTCATCTCCGGATTGACCAACGGGTCCATCTACGCAATTCTTGCCCTCGCACTGGTCGTGGTGTTCCGCGCCACCGGCACGATCAACTTCGCTCAGGGCGAGTTGGCCCTGTTCACGACCTTCGTGGCGTGGTGGCTCACGACGATGTCCTGGCCGATCTGGGGCGCGATCGGAGCGGCTCTCACTCTCGGCTTCCTGCTCGGTGCATTGATGGAGCGCCTGCTGATCCGGCCGGTTCAGCGGAGAAGCGACATGGCCGTACTGATCGTGGCACTGGGATTGTTCACCGGGCTCAACTCGTTGGCCGGAATGCTGTGGGGGAGCGATACGAAGATCATGCCGAGTCCGTTCCCCAACGGTCCGACCGATTACATCTCGGTGGGCGGTGCGCGTGTGTACGGCGACGCGCTGGGTGTACTCGTGGCGCTGGTTGTCCTACTTGTGTTGATGTCCTTGCTCTTTCGCAAGACCAGGGTTGGTCTGCACATGCGCGCTGTCGCGGACAACGCCGAATCGGCAACCCTGGCCGGAGTTCCGACCAGCCGGATACTCGCAATCGGTTGGGGTGTTGCGGCAGCGATCGGCGCACTGGCCGGTGTCCTGGTCACTCCGCTCTCGCCGCAACAACTCGGTCTCACGACCATGTTTCCGATCTTCATCGCAGCATCTGCGGCCGCACTGTTCGGAGGACTCGACAGTCTTGTCGGTGCCGTGGTCGGTGGGTTGACGATCGGTGTCCTGGAATCGATGCTCAGCGGCTACATTTCGGCCATCGGCGGTTCGCTTCAGCAGACATCCGCTCTGCTGATCATCGTGGTGATCCTCTTCGTCAGACCCAATGGACTGTTCGGTACCAAGAAACTGGAGCGGGTATGACGACGCTTGCCGAGAGAAATGAACCCGCCGTCGCCGAAAAGGCGGTCAGGCAGCCGCGTGTGGTGGTCGTCGGATCGACGTCGTACCGGTTACTCCAAATTGGTCTGTTGGTGGCAGCCGTCTGTGCTTTGCTTCTCGCTTCACAAAGTGCGCCGTTTCGCGTAGGGCAGTTCACGAGCGTCTTCATCATCGCGATTGCCATTGCGGGACTGAATATCGTCAGCGGATACACGGGACTGCTGTCGATCGGCCATTCTGCCTTCTTCGGCCTCGGCGCGTACACGACCGGCGTGCTGATCGTCGATCGCGGATACTCGCCGTTGACCACGATCCCGATGGCAGTCGTATTATGTTTCGTACTAGGGCTTCTCGTCGGTCTTCCGTCGTTGCGGATCAAGGGGCTGTATCTGGCTCTCGTGACACTCGCTGTCGCTGTGGCGTTTCCCGAAGTGATCCGCAAGACCGGCGATCTGACCGGTGGTGCTGCCGGAATGGTGGTTCGTGCAAATTTGCTGGTCCCGCCGAAATGGACTGGTTTGACTCGCGCGGACACATATCTGTGGATCTTCTGGGTGTCGGTCGTGACGCTGGCAATTGTCATGCTCCTGATTCGCAATCTCGTCAAGAGTCGATTCGGTCTGGCGATGGTCGCGGTGCGCGACAACGAGATTGCGGCGAGCGCAAACGGCATCAACGTCGCGCGGGTCAAGATTCTCGCTTTCGGGCTTTCCGGCGCGATCACCGGCCTGGGAGGTTCGCTGTTCACGATGTACATCGGCGCGCTCTCGCCGGAATCCTTCTCGCTGATGAAGTCGATCGAATTCATCACCGGGCTGGTATTGGGCGGAATCGCAACCCAATTCGGCCCGATCGTGGGAGCAACGGCAGTGGTGTTCCTGCCGTACTACACCGGAAGCGTCACCGACGGCCCCGTGTCGGGAGTGGTGTTCGGCGCGGTGCTGATCGCGATCGTGTTCTTGATGCCGGACGGAATCGTCGGCCGGATCAACAGCGTCCTACGACGATTCGTCCTCGTGGTTCCCGCAGATCATCCCAAGTATCGCGAAGGCGAGCCTCGCACCTGAACAACATCTCCCTCGCCCACTCTCGTTTCTCTCAACTCACAGCAAGGAACTGGACGACATGAAAAGGCAGACCACGATTCCCGCAGTCATCGCCGCTGCGGCACTACTCCTTACGGCCTGCGGAGGTAGCTCCGATGCAGAGAGCAACACGTCGACATCAGCCGGTGCAGTCTCAGTCGACGACTGCAGCGATCCCAGCGGTGCCGCAGCGCCGATCACCGACAAACTGACGGTGGGATGGAGTGGGCCGACGTCCGGCCCGCTCGCCGACGCCGTCGGCAACGTGATCGAAGGAATGCGAGCACGGTTCGAGGTGGCGAACGCGGCCGGCGGTGTCGGCGGTGTCAAACTCGACGTGGTGGTCAAGGACGATGCCTTCTCTCCGGAACGGGCCAAAGCCAATGTCGGAGAGTTCATTCAGAAGGACAAGGTCGACGTTCTGGGCACGTTCGGAGCCGGCCAGTTGAACGCCATCGCGGACGATCAGACCACTGCCTGTGTGCCACTGCTGTTTGCGCAGGCAGGGATGCCGGAGTTCCGGGTCATCGAAGACTTCCCGTGGACAACGGAGTATCTCCCGGATCCGGGCATCGAGATGGAAGTAGTCGTCGAGAGCCTGAAGAAGAAGTATCCGGACGGCGCCAAGGTCGCATTGGCTACGAACCAGACCGAGTCTGGACAGGGAATCGCCAACGGCTTCAAGTCGGCGATCGAAGGAACCAACTTCGAGATCGCTGCCGAGGAGGCGTTGACCGACCCCAAGACGGCGGCATCCACCCTCAAGGCCAGTGGCGCCGAGGTGTTGGTGGTAGCTGGTGTCACCACTGACTGCCTCGCGATCACTCAGGCGATCGGACGTGTCGGATGGAAGCCCGACACCGTGATTCAGCCGTCGAACTGCGTCGACGGTGCGACGCTGTACGCGCCCGCCGGTGATGCTGCAGACGGGCAGCAGGTGATGGTGTGGCTCAAGGATCCCAATAACGCTCTCTACAAGGACGACGCGGCGGTACGTGACTACCTAGCGGGTGCAGCTGCTCACGGTGCCGATTCCCCGACCAACAGCTACACCGTGAACGGCTGGGCCATCGGTGACCTGTTGGTGGACAACTTCACTCGGGCGGCTGAGTCTTCAGACGGACTCTCTCGCGCCACCATCATGAGTGCCGCGCGTACGCAGGACTACCACCCGCCGATGTTCATCGACGGAATCAAGTTCACCATGACCGCCGATCATGCGCTGGGAATCCTGGCATTCCAGCCGTTCGAGTGGAATGCCGCTACCCAGGCGTTCGAGAAGCAGGGCGACGTGATCGATATTTCCGGCCGTTACGAGAACTGAAGCGAGTGCGCGCATGAACAAGACACACAGGGGATTGCATCCTCGTGGCAAGGTGGACGAATACACCTCGAAGGGGTGGTGGTCCGACGAGACGATCGATCAGGTGTTCCGGGCGCAGGTGCGGGTGCGCGGCGACGAACTCGCGGTAGTTGATCCGGCGAACCGGAGCGAGTTGTCCGGCGGAGATCCACGACGCCTCAGTTGGAATCAACTGGAGAGCGAAGTCATCGCGCTCGCTGCCCGCTTCTCCGAGGTGGGTTTGGGCCGGGGAGATGTTCTGGGCGTGCAGATGCCGAACACCGTCGAACTGGTCGAGGTTTATCTTGCAGCGTGGTCGCTGGGGATCGTGGTCTCACCTTTGCCGATGCAGTACCGCGAACGTGAAGTGGAAGGAATGGCAAACCAGGCGGCGTTTGCAGCATTTGTCACCGTACCCAGTTTCGGTGACAGACTCCCCGCTACGGAGATCGCTGCAATCAGATCCCGGATTCCTTCTCTGAGATCGGTGTTCGCCTACGCTCCCGCGTCCGAGCTTGCGGCTCAGCTTCCCGCCGGCGTCGTGGGACTGAGTCCTCGGACTGCCACCGAAGCACAGCGCAGTGAACTGGAGGAACGAAACACCGAAGATCCCAACGACCCCAACGATGCGATGACGATCTGTTGGACCTCCGGGACCGAAAGCGAACCGAAGGGGGTCCCACGTTCGCACTACGAGTGGCTGGCCATCTGCTGGGCCACGATCGACGCTCCCGACATCGTCGTCGGCGACGTCTTGTTGAACCCGTTCCCGATGGTCAACATGGCCGGAATCAACGGAATGTTCCTGCCGTGGCTCCGCACGGGATGTGTACTGGTACAGCACCACCCGTTCGACCTTCGAGTGTTCCTCGGGCAGATCGAGGCCGAGCGAGTGACGTACACGGTAGCGCCGCCTGCGCTGTTGTGGATGCTGCTCGCCGACGAGTCGATGCTCGCGGCGGTCGACCTGTCGAGCTTGACTCGGATCGGTTCGGGTTCGGTGCCACTACAACCTCCGATGGTGCGGGGATGGCAGGAGCGATACGGAATCGGAGTCATCAACTTTTTCGGATCAAACGAAGGCATCAGTCTGCTCTCCTCGCCTGCGGACATGCCGGATCCGGACGACCGCGCACGGTACTTCCCCCGCTTCGGTGTCGAAAACTTCCGTTGGAGCACCAGGATCTCGGACTGGATGGACGTGCGCTTGGTCGACGTGGTCACCGGCGAGGACATCACCGAAGTCGGGCACCCGGGTGAGTTGCGAATCAGTGGACCGACTGTCTTCGCCGGCTACCTCGGCGATCGACCGTCGCCGTTCGACGAACGCGGATTCCTCTGCACCGGAGATATCTTCGAGATCGCCGGTGATCAAGGGCAGTTCCTCCGCTACCTGGATCGAGGCAAGGATCTCGTGATCCGCGGCGGAATGAACATCGCCCCAGCCGAACTGGAGGGATTGATCGCCGAGCACCCGGCAGTTGCGGATGTGGCCGTCATCGGCGACCCCGACGAAGTGCTCGGTGAGCGTGTGGCGGCAGTGGTCACGCTGCGGCCCGAGACGGAACTCGAACTGGACGCTCTGGTCGCGTTCCTGAAGGACAAGCGCATCGCGTCGTACAAGCTTCCCGAACGGCTGGAGATTCGGAAAGAATTGCCGCGCAATTCGACCGGAAAGATCCTCAAGCGTGAACTTCGACAGAAGAGTGTGGCATGAGTGTGATGAACGACAGTGAAAAACTTGCGCTGGCGCGTGAGATGTTCCAGGCCTGGGACGTCATGGATTGGACACGCGTCGTCGACCTGTTTGCCGAGGACGGTGTGCTCCACAGCGTGATGCAGGAACCGCTTGTCGGCAAAGAGGCCGTCGCGGGCCGAATTGCATTGCTGGCAAGCAAGTGTGAACGGATCACCCTGAAGATCGAGTCGCTCGGCGTGATCGGCGGCAGGGTTTTCGTGCAGAGAGTCGACGACTTCCACTTCGACGGTACCCACGGCGTCGTGCCTGTTGTCGGAATCCTCACCATGGCAGACGGGCGGATCACCGAGTGGCTCGAATACTACGACCGTCCGACGCTGTTGAAGGGAATGGGTCTTGTCTCCGATTTCGAGTAGCGGGATTTCGAAGAAACGATTGCCCACTGTCGACATCTCCCTGGGGTTGTGGCAGGACCGTCCGCCGCGCGAGGTGACCGCCACTGCGCGTCTTGCCGACAAACTGGGGTTCGGCCGAGTGTGGGTGGGAGAGATGGCGACGTACGACGCATTTGCGCTGGCTACGTCGGTTGGCACCGGCTTCGAGCACTCCGAGTTGGTGGTCGGTCCGCTGGCAGTGACGGTTCGTGATCCGGCGATGATCGCGATCGGGGCGGCGTCGGTAGCGGACTTGACCGGGCGTCACGTGTCGATCGCGTTGGGAACGTCCAGCACTGTCGTGGTCGAAAAATGGCATGGGCGAAGTAGATCCGGGGCAGCACGTGCGCTCGCGGAGTCCACCCGCGGTGTGCGAGCGCTGATGAACGGCGAGCGCGGCGAAGTCGCCGGCACTGTGGTGCGCACCAGTGGATACCGACTGCGACTTCAGCCGCCGGGCGGCCGGTTGATCGTTGCGGCATTCGGAGACAAGGCGCTTCGGGCCGCCGTGGAGTTGGGTGACGAACTGGTGCTCAATCTGGTGAGCGCGGAGCAGGCCGGTCGTCTGATCGCGCGATGCAAGGAGATCGCGGCCGAGTTGAAAACGGGCATGCCCGTCGTGTCGGTGTGGGCACCGGCTGCTGTCGCCGAGCATGGACCGTCGCAGGTGTCGATCGATCAACTCAGACGTGGGCTTGTGCCGTATCTCGCTGCCCCCGGGTACTCGGACATGTTCGTCCGTGCCGGCTTCGCGGACGTGATCGAGGCAGCGAGGGCCGGAGCCGCACCGCGAGAGCTCTTGAGTCAGGTCTCCGACGCCATGGTGGCGACGGTGGGAATAGTGGGAACAGCGGCCGACGCTCGCGCGCAACTCGAGGCGTACCGAGCGGCGGGCGTGGACACCGTTGTGGCCGTGCCGTCATCCACTGATTCGGACCCGGCCGGGCAAGTGACCATGGAACTTCTCGCCGAGATGGCATGACGAATCCCCGAAGAACTTACTCTCAGGTAAGTTCGTCGGGGATATGTCGAATCGGAGGAGTTGCCGTGAGTAATCGTGTTCGTGTCGAGATAGTGCAGTCGGTGGCGTACGTGACGTTGAACCGACCGGAGAAACTCAACGGTCTCGATCTGGACATGCTCGACGCGCTGGTGAATGCCGCTCGAACGATCGAGAGCGATCGTTCGATTCGGGGCGTAGTTCTGCAAGGCGCGGGTGACGCATTCTCTGCCGGATTGGATTTTGCTTCTGCCGGCAAGCAACCGAGGCGGATGGCAAGGGCCTTTGCGAAGTTTCCAGGTCAGAAGACCAACTTGTTTCAACGCGCGTGCTGGGTATGGCGCGAATTGCCCGTGCCGGTCATCGCGATCGTTCACGGCCACTGTTTCGGCGGGGGACTGCAATTGGCGCTCGCCGCAGACTTTCGATTCGCCACCCCTGATTGCACGTTCTCGGTAATGGAGGCGAAGTGGGGATTGATTCCAGACATGACCGGGACGGTCACGACGCGCGAACTCGCGGCAATGGATGTCGTGAAACGCCTCGCCATGACGGCGGAACTGTTCGATGGAAATCAAGCTCTCGAGTGGGGTTTCGTGAGCGGAGTCAGCGACAACCCGATCAAGCCGGCGCAGGAACTGCTGTCGCAGATCATGACTCGCTCGCCGGACGCCGTCGCAGCAACGAAGACGTTGTTGCACAGGACCTGGAACCGATCGCCTCGCTGGGCATTTTGGATCGAATCACGGATCCAACTGGCTTTGATGAGGGGTAAAAATCACAAGATCGTGCGCACCGCGAACGGTGTGAAGAAGTTGCCGGAGTTCGCCATTCGAAAGTTCGGCTGACGAACTCCGGCATCGCGGCGCCGTGCGGCGTCCACGTCGAGGTCGATCACAGCATCAAATCTCGTCCCGATCGGTCTTTGATGAGCGTCGTGGCGACGAATGACACCGCTGCCAGCAAAGCGAGGTAGATCGAGATGGCCAGAGTGCCACCGGTCTTGCCGAGGAGCCACTGCGCGACGGTGGGTGCGAAGGCGCCGCCGAAGATGGTTCCGACGGCGTAGGAGATCGACGCGCCGCTGTAGCGGATCGAGGCCGGGAACAGCTCGGCGAACAACGCCGGTTGGGGTCCGTACGAAAGCCCGAGTCCAACCGAGAAGAGAATCATCGCCACATAGATCCAGCCGAGATTTCCGGTGTCGATGAGGAGGAAGAACGGCACCGCGAACAGGACCATCGCGAGGTTGCCCACGTTCATTACCGTGGTGCGGCCGCGTCGGTCCGACCAGTAGGCGCCGATCATGGTGAACACACCCCATGTGACGGCACTGGCGAGCGTGGCAATCAGTAGTTCCGTCTTACCCAGACCGTACGTCTTGGTTGCGTACGCGACGATGAATCCACCGATCACCATGTAGCCGTTGCCGTTTGTGCCGATGAAGGACAGGGCTGCGAGTACGACCTGCTTCGGGTGCTTCTTGAACAGCGTGCGGATAGGCGTATTGCTCTCGGAGCGGCGTTCCTTGAGTTCGGCGAATACGGGTGACTCGCTGACCCGGCTTCGGATGTAGAAGCCGACGCCGATCAACACGACGCTGAGCAGGAACGGCACTCGCCATCCCCAGGTGGTGAACTGTTCTTCCGTGAGGGTGAACGTGCACAGTGCCAAAACACCGGTGGCGAGCAACATTCCGAGCGGTACACCCATCTGGACGAATGCTCCGAAGAATCCTCGGCGTTTGGTGGGTGCGTGTTCGACGGCAAGTAGAGCGGCCCCGCCCCATTCGCCGCCCGTCGAGAATCCCTGCACGATTCGGAGAAGTATCAGCAGGATCGGCGCCCAGATTCCGATGGAGGCATACGTCGGCAGCACGCCGATCAGGACCGTCGCGGCGCCCATCATTGCCAGAGTTGCCACCAGCACGCGCTTTCGGCCGAGTCGATCACCGAGATAGCCGGCGACGATGGCGCCGAGTGGACGGAAGACGAAGCTGATGCCGACCGTGACGTAGGAGACGATCTGGCCTGCCGAGCCCATCGGCTTGAAGAACAGGTCGGCAAAGATCAGCGCTGCGGCTTGGGCGTAGATGAAGAAGTCGTACCACTCGACGGTGGTGCCGACCATCGACGCCATCGCGGCGCGGTCGTACTCCTTCGCGGCGGGTTTGGTGCCAGTTCTGGTTGTGGTCATCGAGCTACTTTCTGCCATTCACGTGTTCCACCGAGGAGGTGAACTGCGAAGTCGGAACAGGGGAGAAATACTGTTCGATCTGCGACGTTGCCGGTGTGCTCGATGCATGCTTTTGGCTGATTCGGAGCGTTCCTGCGCGATCCCATTGTCGATATCGGCAACCGAATGATCGGTAGGTAATGAATTATGCAGAAGTGTGAGCGTCAGCACAAGAGATGTCGGAAAGGTCTGACTATCCGGTGCGGAGTGTGCGAGAAATCGGGCGCTCAGTTTTGGGGCGACGCGGCAATGCGCAGGTCGATTTCCCGAGCGCTGAGTAGGTGGTCGAGGACAAGAACCGCGCAGCCGAGAATGCCGGACTGTGCGCCGTGGCTGACCGATGCGATCTGCAGCTTTCGGGTGGCAAGCGCCGTTGCATTGCCGTACACGGACTCTCGAAGCCCGGCGAGGAAGAGTTCGTCGGCCTCGGCCATGTCGCCGCCGATGATCAGGACCTCGGGATTGAGGAGGTTGACCGCGCCCGAAATGACGTCGCCGATCAGTCGACCGCTGCTTCTGATGAGCCGGCGGGCTTCGCTGTCACCGTCCAGGGCGAGGCGGACAACGTCACGCACATGCCCGACGCTCCGACCTTGATCTCGAAGGGCGTGCACGAGAGCCCAACCGCTGGCGACGGTTTCGACGCAGCCGACGTCGCCGCACCGACATTTCATGCCCCGCGCCGCAGCGGTTTTCGTGTGCCCGATCTCGCCGGATGCTCCGAGTGAACCGCGTTGGAGGACTCCACCCAGGACGATTCCCGCGCCCAGGCCGGTCGATGCCTTGATCATCAGGAGGTTGGGCGCGCTCTCGCGTCGTTCGCTCAATTCGGCCAGAGCCATCACGTTGGCATCGTTGTCGGCGAACAGCGGTGCCGTCGTCACCGATGCCAGGTAGGGGGCAAGAGCAACTCCGTCCCATCCCGCCATCATCGGGGAATCGAGGCTGGCTCCTGCAGCGACGTCGACGGTTCCGGGAATGCTCAGTCCTACTCCGATGACTTCGGTGGACTTGCGCTGGACCCGGGCCAGGAGTGACGAGAGATGCTCGGCAATTTCGGGCATCAGTTCGTCCGGGCCGACTCCGACCGACTTGTCGATGTCTTCCGCTGCGAGGATCGTGCCCGCCAGGTCGGTGACGGCAAGTTGTGCCCGCGATCGACCGATCGCCACGACGAGAACCACGCCGGACGCCTTTGCGAACGTGAGAGTGGACGGCGGCCGTCCGCCCGTCGACGGTCCCTCGTCGTCATCGGCGATCAATCCAAGCGATTGAAGTGCCGCAACCCTGGCCGATACTGCTGTCCTGGACAGGCCGGTGAGCTTCCCGATCTCGCTGCGAGTGGTCGCTGAACCGCTGCGTATCAGCGTGAATACCTCTCCTGCGGTAGCCGGAGTTGTGGACGGTCGGGTCATTGTCCTATTCAAGCATTCCTTGTCGGCAACTTCAGCGTGCGAAAGTTGCCCTACTTTGTTCACAAAAAGACTTAAGTAGGTCTTGTGCGAAAGCAGAAGTAGGCATAGTGTGTGTCTTGACTCACTGCCACGGGCGTCCGGGGAGACGAGTCGCAGTTTCTGTGAAGCAGGGCGCACAAACAGGGGAGAACCTGATGAGCCGCACCGATACACAAGAGATCGTCGAGTTCGCACGTAAGTGGCAGCAGTTCGACGGTGGACCCGACGAAGAGATCTTCGTAACTTTCGGCCTCGCCCCGGACGAGTATTTCCGCAGGCTGCAGGCGATTCTCGACGACGGCGTCGCAGCGCTGACTCCGCCCGTCGCCGGCGAACTCGCTTCGGTCTGTGCGCATCGACTCGGCCGATCGACGAATCGGCCGGGCGCCGGTAAGTCCGCAGCGTAGCTCCGAGTCACCCGAATCCGTTTCACCCGAGTAAGGAATTGAGGTCGCCATCATGCACAAGCACCTTCCGATGCCGTACCCGACCGCCGAAGTGTGGGATTGGCAGTTGCAGGGAGCATGCCGTGGGCACGACTCCGCCGTGTACTTCCACCCGGACGGCGAGCGTGGACATGCTCGCGAGAACCGTGAACGCAACGCCAAGAAGGTCTGCGGGACGTGCCCTGTACTCCAGCAGTGCCGCGAACATGCACTGTCCGTCCACGAGCCGTACGGCATCTGGGGTGGAATGACGGAGACCGAGCGCGCAGAATATGTGCGATCGCTGCGTAAGCGCAGCAACCGGATGCCCGCGGTCGCCAACGCGAGCTGAAGGTCCCTTCGGAAAGGACTCCAGCGTGACGCTCGTTGCCGGTATCGATTCGTCTACTCAGTCGTGCAAAGTCATTGTCCGTGACGCCGATTCAGGCGAACTGGTACGAGAAGGACGAGCGGCTCATCCAGTCGGTACAGAGATAGATCCGGCCTGCTGGCTCGAGGCTATGGACAGTGCAATTGCCGCGGCGGGTGGGCTGGACGACGTTGCGGCAGTTTCCGTCGGAGCTCAACAGCACGGCATGGTGTGTCTGGACAACGGCGGCGAGGTCGTCAGGCCGGCGCTGCTGTGGAACGACACTCGTTCGGCCAAGGCTGCGTCCGATCTGGTAGAAGAACTCGGCGGATCGAACGAATGGGCCGACGCCGTCGGAGTCGTCCCGGTCGCTGCAGTCACGGCAAGCAAGCTTCGATGGCTGGCAGATCACGAGCCGGCCAACGCCGATCGCACTGCCGCGGTGTGTCTTCCGCACGACTGGCTGTCCTGGAAATTGGGCGGGTCAGGGTCGTTGAAGGAACTTGCCACCGACGCGGGCGACGCCAGTGGAACCGGCTATTACGCTGCCTCGACGCGCGAATACCGTACCGATCTGTTGGCGTTGGCATTTCGCGATCGAACCCCACAGGTTCCCCGAGTTGCAGCGCCGAACGAGAAGATCGGAAGCACTCACTCCGGGGGAATCATCGGACCGGGCACGGGTGACAATGCCGCAGCCGCACTTGGTTTGGGTGCAGTCCCCGGTGACGTGATCATCTCGATCGGAACTTCCGGCGTAGTATCGGCTGTATCAGTCACGCCCACACACGATCCCAGTGGAAACGTGGCAGGATTCGCGGACGCGACCGGACTGCACCTGCCGCTGGTATGCACTCTCAACGGCGCTCGCATTCTTGATGCGACGGCATCCATTCTCGGCGTCGATCACGCCGAACTGTCCAGGTTGGCGCTGACCGCGCCCCTCGGAAACGACGGGTTGGTCATGATCCCGTACTTTGAGGGTGAGCGGACGCCCAATCGGCCCGACGCCACGGGAGCCATGCACGGTTTCCGTATGCAGAACTCGACGCCTGCGCACTTTGCACGAGCCGCCGTCGAAGGTCTCCTGTGCGGCTTGGCCGATGGCGTCGACGATCTGGTTCGTCAGGGTGTCGAGGTGAAGCGAGTTCTCCTTGTGGGAGGCGGAGCGAAGTCTCGTGCACTCTGTGAGATAGCGCCGGCAATTCTCGGGGTGCCGGTCGTGATCCCTGCTCCGGGTGAGTACGTCGCCGAGGGAGCCTGCCGGCAAGCAGCATGGGCTCTGTCCAAAGACGTGCAGCCGCCGGTGTGGCCGAAACCGGAAGAGCGGCGATTCGACGCCGAACCAGCTCCCCACGTGCGTGAGCGTTACGCGTCGCTGCGCGAACTCACCGAAGGCGTGTAACCACAGAGCCTGACACCGTTCGCTCGGTTAGGGTGACTCCGTGGACTTGTTGGTAGGGATAGACATGGGGACGGGCAGCAGCAAAGGGGTTCTGGTGACCCCTGACGGTGTGGTCCTGGCAACCGAGCAGATCGATCACCAGATCTCGATGCCCCGGCCAGGGTGGGCCGAGGTGGACGCCGAGAAGATGTGGTGGTCCGAGGTGTGTGCGATCTCGAAACGTCTTGTGGCGCAAGTTCCCACGAATGCCAAGGTGGCCGGCGTATGTGTCAGTGGTGTCGGCCCGGCATTGGTGTTGTGCGACAGTGAACTTCGTCCTGTTCGTCCGGCTATCCTTTACGGAATCGACAGTCGAGCGTCAGCGGAGGTGGCCTCGCTGACCGAATTGTTCAGCGAGGAGGCAATACTCGATTGTGGTGGCAAACTCCTGTCGAGTCAGGCCGTCGGACCGAAGATCGAATGGGTGCGCATCCACGAACCGGATGTTTTTGCCGCGGCGACGCGGTGGTACGGCTCGAATTCGTACATCGCCGCAAAGCTGACCGGCGAGTACATTCAAGATCATCACACGGCCAGTCAGTGTGATCCGCTCTATTCGGTTCGAGACTTCAGCTGGAAATCCGAGTGGCTCGATCGCATTCTGGGACATCTGGAATGCCCACGTTTGGTGTGGCCGAGTGATGTTGTCGGACTTGTGCACGGTGATGCGGCCGAGCAGACCGGACTACCGGTCGGAACTCCTGTTGTCGCGGGTACCGTCGACGCCTTTTCCGAGGGGTTCAGTGTGGGTGCCCGTCATCCCGGGGATCTCATGCTCATGTACGGGTCGACGATGTTCCTTGTGCAGGTGCTCGACAAGTTTCACAGCAACCCGGCATTGTGGACAACCGCAGGCGTTCAGAAGAATACTCTGGCACTTGCGGCCGGCACATCCACCGCCGGAAGCTTGACCGGCTGGCTTCAAAAGCTCACCGGTGATGCACCATTCGAACAGTTGCTCGCCGAAGCTGAGGCAGTACCGGCAGGCGCCGAAGGGTTGTTGATCCTGCCGTACTTTGCCGGCGAACGTACCCCAGTGTTCGACCCCAAATCCAGAGGCGTGGTCGCAGGACTCTCGTTGCGCCATGGCCGCGGTCATCTGTTTCGAGCAGCCTATGAGGGCATAGCCTTCGGAATCCGTCAGATACTCGAGATGTTCGGTGACACAGATGAACCCGTCCGACGCACGATCGCGGTGGGAGGTGGGGTCAAGAGTCGGGTCTGGACGCAGGCGATCAGCGACATCACGGGACACACACAGTTGGTTCCCGCTCAGACCATCGGCGCCAGCTACGGCGACGCGTTGTTGGCTGCGATCGGAACCGGACTTGTTGCGCCGGATACTGATTGGACGACGCTGTCGCACGAGGTAGTGCCGAATGCAGCCAACAGCGCGATGTACGAGGATTTGTATCAAACGTGGTTGACGCTGTATCCGTCGACGAAGGAACAAATCCACGCCCTCGCCGAATTCGGCTGAACGGCCTGATGGCTGCGGCCGTTCAGCTCACGAGGTAACCGCCGTCGATGGGAAGATCGGTTCCGTTCACCATGGCGGCGGCGTCCGACGCCAGCCAGACGACGGCCTCGGACACCTCGTCCGGTACGGCAAAGCGGCCACTCGGGATACGATTCAACATAGGTGCGGCCTTCTCGTGCTCACCCCATACCGTCTGGCCCATCTCGGTGAGTACAACCGTCGGGCAGACCGAGTTCGCCCGGACGCCGCGGTTACCCAACTCCAAGGCAAGCACTTTGGTGGCCATCACCAAACCGGCCTTTGCGATGCAGTACGAATAGTGCTCGGGCAACGCGCGCAAGGCTGCTGCTGAAGCAACCGTCACGATGGCTCCGCCGCCCGCATCGGCCATGGCCGAGCCGATCTTCGCGGCGAGCAAGGCCGGGGCACGGAGGTTGACGTTCAGAACCGCGTCGAAGTTGGGTTCGGTTATGTCGGTGACAAATTCGGGATACGAGATTCCAGCGTTGTTGACCAGCACATCCAGTCCGCCGAATACCGCGAGAGACTCTTGTGCGACCTGGGTCGGTGCGTCGGGGGATGCGAGGTCTGCAACGAGAATCTCGGCGCGCACGCCACAACTGTCGCGGAGTCTGTCGGCCAGCGTCGTCAGTTCGGAACGGATACGACCGGAGACGATTACGTCCGCACCGGCTTGGGCAAACGCGTGTGCGATTTGCGTGCCGATGCCTTTCGAGGCTCCAGTGACAAGAGCGCGTTTTCCGTCGAGCAGGCGGGCTGACGCAGTAGGCATGGCAAAGCCTTTCGAAGTTACTCGACCGCAAGTATCTGTTGTGCGGTGGTGGGGTCGGTGACGAGTTGATTGAAGTACCGGCTGCGCGCACCGGCAATGATGGGAGCGACTTTATCGGCGCCGACGGCCACGGCGATACCCACCGGGATATCTTGCAGTGCAGACAGTTCGAGCGCAATAAGGCGTTCGCTACCGGGGAAGTCGACGGTGTTGCCGTCGCGATCGTAGAAGCGAGAGCAGATGTCACCCACGGCTTCTCGAAGCGACGACGATGTTATCGGAACGAACTGCGGAATGTCGGCGCGCAGTAGAGGTGGAGCGCCGATGCCCATGAGAATAGCCCGAGCTCGTGGCCACAGGCCGAGAACTCGCTGTATGGCCGGATCCTTGGTGAGGGTCGGATACAGATCGGGACCTGGAAGCGCCGGCGCAAAAAGATAATTCGGACGTCCGCCGATCTTGTTCGAGATCAAGCGGGTGATCTCGTTGGTCTGGTACCACTCTTCCGGTTGGTCGTTGCCACCGACAGTGGGAGCGACCAAGACTCCTGGAATGGGCGTCAGATCGTATTGCGCGACTTCGTAGACCGTCCGCCCGGAGGACACGAGCAGTACGTCCCCTGGCACGAGGCCTGCGCCGGCGAGTGCCTCGGCCGTCGCCGGGGCGAGTACCGAACCCATGACGTCGACCGTGCCTTTCTGCTGCGCCGGAGTGGGTAGGGGACCTGAGAGGTACACGCGATGCAGCCCGAGCTTGACGCGCAACCGCTCGGCCAGGCTTCCATGTGCTTCTTCCTGAGGCGGCACAACTTGGATGCGGACTATGCCCTGCCTTCGCGCCTCGGAGAGCATGCGACTGACGGTGGCGCGGCTGGTGCCGAGGGCTTTTGCCACTTCGGCTTGAGTGGCGTCTTCGTCGTAGTAAAGCTTGGCCGCGGTGTAGAGCAACGCGCGTGTGAAGGTGCTGTTCGTGCTGGTCGGTGCCGAACCGGCAGGCGTGGATGCGGGTAGTGGCATCGCGTCTGAGCTGCTGATCGGCATGACAGAAAGGTACCGCATGAACAGATGCTCACGCACCTAGTTCAGATGAACAATTGTGCTGGACATATGTAATTCGATCCGATACTGTGACCGCCGACACATGAAATTGTGTTCATGTGCAGCCACTGGACCAGCGCTTTGCGCCCCATCCAGACCTGATCCCAAGAGGAGACAACGATGTCCGAGACGATGAAGGCGGTCATCTGCCACGGTCCGCGCGACTATCGACTCGAAGAAGTGCCGAAGCCTGTTCCGGGCCCCGGTGAAGCGCTGGTTCGGGTCGAAGCAGTCGGAATCTGTGCGAGCGACCTGAAGTGCTATCACGGTGCAGCAAAATTCTGGGGCGACGAGAACCGTCCGGCTTGGGCCGAGACCGAGGTCATTCCGGGGCACGAATTTGTCGGTGAGGTTGTCTCGATCGATGCGGAAGGGTCGAAGCGCTGGGGGATCGCGGTGGGCGATCGTGTGGTCTCCGAACAGATCGTTCCGTGCTGGGAATGCCGTTACTGCAAGCGCGGGCAGTATCACATGTGCCAGCCGCACAACCTGTACGGATTCAAGCGAGTCACTCCCGGCGCGATGGCCGAATTCATGGTCTATCCAGTGGAAGCTTTGGTGCACAAGGTATCCAAGGATCTGCCGGCAGCACATGCTGCGTTTGCAGAGCCGCTGTCGTGCTCACTGCACGCCGTGGAGCGGGCTGGAATCACCTTTGACGACGTTGTCGTTGTTGCGGGCTGCGGGCCGATCGGGCTGGGGATGGTTGCCGGTGCGCGGGCAAAAAGCCCGGCGCACGTGATCGCTCTCGACATGGCACCGGAAAAGCTCGAGCTCGCCAAACTGTGCGGAGCCGACATCGTCGTCAACATCGCCGACGAAGATGCCGTGCAGATCGTCAAGGATCTCACCGACGGTTACGGAGCCGATGTCTATCTAGAGGGAACAGGCCATCCGTCTGCAGTTCCCCAGGGCCTCAACATCTTGCGTAAGCTCGGCACCTACGTCGAATACGGGGTGTTCAAAGACGACGTCAGCGTCGACTGGAGCATCATCAGCGACGACAAGGAACTTGACGTACTCGGGGCGCACCTGGGGCCCGACTGTTGGCCGGCCGCAATCCGGATGATCGAGTCAGGCCTGCTGCCGATGGACAAGATCTGCACGCATCAGCTTCCGTTGGAAGACTTCCAGCAGGGACTCGATCTGGTGGCCAGTGGCACCGAGTCCGTGAAGGTCTCACTCATTCCCTGACGGTTCGCACCCCCGACCTGTGCCGCAGGTCGTTCGAGATCCCCACCCATCCAGTTCAGCGGAGAATCAACATGAGTCGTTTCACACCCCGCGTCCCATTCAGCGGTGGTCCACAGCTCTCGCGTCGAGAGATGCTGCGGGCGTTCGGTATCGCGGGGATGGCTGCCGCGAGCGTGCCCATACTTTCCGCCTGTGGTGTCGGTGGCGGTGAGAAGCCGACCAACGGAGCGTCGGAGGTGACGGGCGGATTCAATTGGCGGGCGCTCGAAGGTACGAGCATCAACATCCTGCAAACCCCGCACCCGTATCAGCAGGCGTTGCAGCCGCTGCTCGCTGATTTCACCGAATTGACCGGTATTACAGTCAAAGCCGATCTGGTGCCGGAGGCCGACTATTTCACCAAGCTCAACACGGAACTTGCCGGTGGTACCGGCAAGCACGACGTATTCATGCTCGGCGCGTACTTCATCTGGCAGTACGGGCCGCCGGCCTGGCTCGAGGATCTGCAGCCCTGGCTCGAGAACACATCGGCCACCAGCGACGAGTACGACTTCGAGGACATCTACGAGGGGTTGCGTACCTCCACCCGCTGGGATTTCGAGTTGGGGTCTCCACTCGGAACCGGTGGGCAGTGGGCACTACCGCTCGGATTCGAGAACAACGTCGTCACCTACAACAAGAGGGTCTTCGACGACAAGGGCATCAAGCTGCCCGACACATTCGACGGATTGATCCAACTTGCAACGGATCTCACGGATCGAAGTGAGAACGTCTACGGAATCGCCACGCGAGGCTCGAAGTCCTGGGCGACGATTCACCCGGGGTTCATGACGCAGTTCACCCGCGAGGGCGCGAAGGACTACGAATTCCGGGGTGGCGAGTTGGTGGCGACCATGGATTCGGACAAGGCTGTCGCCTTCACCGAGAAGTGGATCGACATGATGCACGCTGCCGGACCGACCTCGTGGACAACGTACGACTATCCGCAGGCGACAGGCGATCTCGGTGACGGCAAGGCAATGATGGTCTACGACGCGGACAGTGCGACGTACCCGAAGAACAAGCCCGGAGCCAGTCGCGAAGCGGGTAACCTCGCGTGGTACCCGGGTCCGGCGGGTCCGGACGGGAGTTACGCGACCAACCTGTGGACGTGGTCGTTGGCCATGAATGCGCGTTCCGAGAAAAAGCATGCGGCATGGCTTTTCCTGCAGTGGGCCACCAGTAAGGGAACTCTCAACGACGCGGTCAAATCAGGCATCTTCGCGAACCCCGTGCGCGAGTCCGTGTTCAACGAAACTTTCAAACAGGAAGTCGGCGACGGTATGCCGGGCTATCTCGAAACGTTCGAGACGGTGATCGGCAGTTCCAAGATCCAGTTCACGCCTCAGAAGAAGTTCTTCGACACCACCGAGGACTGGGCTGTCGCGCTGCAGGACATCTACGGCGGCAAGGACGCGAAATCGACGCTGTCCTCGCTCGCCAAGACCAACACATCCAAGGTAAACCTCTGATCCGCGGCGGATCACCGGAGCAAGGGAGTAAGGAAAAGTGACTACCCAATCCACCCGTCCGCCGTCGGAGGCGCACTCCGCGAAACCGGCAGGCGCACCGCCCCGCAACGTCGAACCTCCCGAAGTACCGATGTGGCGACGCAAGCTGCGCCCCTACATCCTCTCGATTCCGGCTGTGGTGATCGTTGTCGGAATTCTCTATCCGTTCGTGATCGGCGCGTACTACTCGTTCTTGAATTACGCGGCAGTGAACCCGGATCCGCAGTTCGTGTGGTTCAAGAACTTCGCGAGTGTCCTGGGCGACTCGAGCTTCTGGACCAGCGTGCGTGTGACCGGAGTCTTCGCGATTGTCGCCACGGCAGTCGAGACGGTGATCGGCGTCGGCATCGCGCTACTGCTCAACCGTTCGAGCTTGATCGGGAAGATCTTCGAGAAAGTGCTGATCCTTCCGTTGATGATCGCACCGGTCATCGCCGGCGTGATCTGGAAGCTGATGTTCAACCCGCAGTTCGGAATTCTGAATCACGTTCTGGGACTGGGCAACACATTCGACTGGTTGAGCAGTCAGAACGCGCTGTGGTCCGTCATTCTGGTGGACCTGTGGATTTTCACTCCCTTCGTGGCAATTCTTGTTCTCGCCGGCATGCGTTCGCTACCGAAGGAGCCGTTCGAAGCGTCCGAGGTGGACGGTGCCAGCTGGTTCTACATGTTCCGCAGGCTGATGCTGCCCATGTTGTGGCCATACATTCTGGTCGCCGTGATCTTCCGATTCATGGACAACCTCAAAGTGTTCGACGCGGTGTACGTCCTGACTGCGGGTGGACCAGGACTGTCCACCCGAACGCTCCAGATCGGCGCGTTCGAGGACTCGATCATCAATCTCGACTATTCCCGCGGCAGCACCTACATGTTCTTGCTGTGGATCATCGTGTTCGTCACCGCGCGCTATCTGGTGAGCGTGTTGGGCAAGGCGCAGCGTCGTGCTGCCGGAGCGGAGTCGTAAAGTCATGGCCAGTGAATTGATGCCAGGCCAGAAAAGATTCACGGTGGGTGCCGTAGCCGCGGACATCGTGTTGGTCGTGTGGTTCGTCTTCTCGCTCTTTCCCATCCTGTGGATGTTTCTGCTGGCGCTGAAGACTCCGGCCGAGCAGACCACCACATACTTCAAGTTCAGTCCCACGTTCGAGAACTTCGGAACCGTGCTGAGTCAGAAGGGCACGGACCTGACGAGTGTCGACTTCAAGTCGGCTCTGCTGACAAGCTTGATCAATTGTGGCGGTGCTGTTCTGGTTTCGTTGGCTATCGGCATTCCGGCTGCGTATGCTGCCGGACGCTGGAAGTACAAGGGATCCAACGATTTGATGTTCAACATGCTGTCCTTCCGCTTTGCGCCGGAGCTGATGGTGATCGTGCCTCTGTTCGTCATCTACAACCAGATCGGGTTGTTCGACACCAAACTCGGGATGGTGTGGGTTCTTCAACTGGTGACGATGCCCCTGGTGGTCTGGATCTTGCGCTCGTATTTCGAAGATCTGCCTGAAGACCTCGAACAGGCGGCCCTCCTCGACGGGTACACGCGCAAGCGAGCTTTCGTCATGGTGGCGCTACCACTCGTTCGTCCGGGAATTGCTGCAGCAGCGCTGCTTTCGTTCATATTCGCGTGGAACAACTACGTATTCCCACTCATCCTCGCCGACAGCAACGCCGGAACAGTCACCGTCGCGGTGACCAAGTTCCTCGGTGGTGGCGGACAGGCCTACTACAACCTGACAGCTGCGGCTGCGGTGATCGCTGCACTACCACCGCTGATTCTGGCGTTGACGATCCAGCGATACCTTGTGCGCGGACTGTCGTTCGGGGCGGTGAAATCCTGATGGTCGCACTTACTGTCAAAACATTGACCAAACACTACGGAAAGACCGTGGGCATCGACGGCATCGACCTCGACGTGGCAGACGGTGAATTCCTCGTCATTCTGGGACCTTCGGGCGCAGGCAAGACGACGACGCTCAAGTCGATAGCCGGACTCGTCGAAGTCGACGACGGCACGGTCGACATCGGGGGAGTGGACATGACGCTCGTCGAGCCGTACCACCGCAACGTCGCCATGGCCTTCGAGAGTTACGCGTTGTACCCACAAAAAACGGTGTCCGAGAATCTGGCGTCACCACTGAAGTCCGGTCGAACTGGAAAATACTCGGAGGACGAGCAGAAGCGCCGGATCGACACCGTCACCAAGACCTTGGGAATCAACCACCTTCTCGAGCGCTTTCCACGGGAATTGTCGAACGGGCAGCGGCAGCGAGTTGCTCTCGGGCGAGTGTTGGTACGGCCGGCCGACGTGTACCTTCTCGACGAACCGCTCTCACATCTCGATGCCAAACTACGGGCGGCGATGCGTGCCGAATTGCGTCAGCTCGGTCAGATGTCCAACACCACAACGGTATACGTGACACACGATTATCAAGAAGCGCTGGCGTTGGGTGATCGTATTGCGATCCTGCGGGAGGGCCGGTTGGTCCAGATCGACACACCGGCGAACATCTGGCATGCGCCCGCTGACACCTTCGTGGCGCGCTCGCTCGGCCAACCCGAGGTCAACGTGTTCGACGCAGTAGTCGACGACGCAGCGCTCCGGGTGCTCGGAACCGATCTGGAGGTCGAGATTCCGTCGGACATCACGATATCTGCGTCGGCTGGCGCTCGAATCGGTATCCGACCGTGTGACATCGAGATCCGGGCAGATTTCTCGCGGAACTCCGGTTCGGTGGCCGTACGCGGCCGCATCCAACTGGTGGAGCGTCTCGGCCGCAATGTCGAACTCTCGATAGATCTCGGCGGCGGGGTCACGATGATCGGTCTGTCTTCGGGTGGTTCGCTCGCGGTCGAAGGCGCCGAGATCGTTGTGGAAGTGGCGCGCCAGAACATTCACCTGTTCGAGGGAGCGCCAGAGGGAACAGACAGTCGACGACTCGGCAGCGCGATCGCCGGCGCCGGTAGGTCCGGCGACAGTGTAACGACCCATGCAGCACAGGAGGACAGGCGATGACCACTACCGCCGATAGCCGTCGCGCCACGAAGGTCGCGCAATCACTCACCCTGGACAACCTGGAGAAGACCTACTCTTCACGCGGGCGGGCAACATTCCACGCGGTCAAAGGAATCGACCTGCACATCGAACCCGGTGAGCTGGTCGCCCTGCTAGGTCCTTCGGGATGCGGCAAGACGACAACCCTGCGGATGATCGCCGGACTGGAGACCGTCTCGAGTGGGGAGATCTTGATCGGTGACCGGAAGATCAGTCAGTTGGCGCCCGGGAAACGAGGCGTCGGGGTTGGATTCGAGAGCTACGCTTTGTATCCGCCGCTCTCGGTGCGCGACAACCTCTCGTACGGATTGAAAGCCCGAAAAGTCGCGGGCGCAGACGAACTGGTGTCCACCATCGCCCGTCGTCTCGAGATGGAGGACCTACTCGACTTGCGTCCGGCAGGATTGTCGAGCGGGCAGAAGCAGCGGGTTGCACTCGCTCGGGCGCTTGTGCGCAATCCGCCGGTGCTGCTCCTCGACGAACCGCTCTCGCACCTCGACGCGTCGGCGCGGCAACGGGTTCGGCGTGAACTGAAGATGCTGCAACGCGAATTCGGCTACACCACAATCGTGGTCACCCACGACCAGGTCGAAGCGCTGAGTTTGGCCGACCGGCTTGCGGTGATGGACGGTGGCATCATCCAGCAGTACGGCACTCCTGACGAGGTGTTCGACGATCCGGCCAACATCTTCGTGGCGGAGTTCGTGGGCGAACCTCAGATCAACATGTTCGACGGAATTGTCCGCCTCGAGAACGGATCTGCGGTTGTTGCCATAGGCTCGGCTGGTACCTTGCCGGTCTCGGCACGCAATGTCGTTGAGGGTCAGTCGGTTCGGGTCGGGGTTCGCCCCCAGGACATGACTATGGTGCCGGGGCCTGCCGGGAATCGGCAGATCACCGTGCACGTGAAGCATTTCGAGCACCTGATGGAGTTCGGTTTGGTACAGGTGAACGCAGCGGGAACCGAGTCGACTGGCTCGGGATCAACGCTGATGGTTCAGACGCCGGCCCACGAGAGGTTTGCGGCAGGCGACGAGTGCGCTGCGACTGCTCTTCCCGAACGTGTCTATCTGTTCGACCCCGAAACCGGAAATCGACTGCGTTAGAGGTATTTTGTCATGACTCGGCTATTCAACGATCCGGCGACATTTACGGAAGACATGCTCGAGGGGTTCCTCGACGCCAACTCCGACTATGTTGTCGGTGTACCAGGCGGTGTAGTACGGGCCCAGGAGACACGACCGGGCAAGGTTGCGGTTGTCGTGGGTGGCGGCTCCGGTCACTATCCCGCGTTCTGTGGTGTTGTCGGGCCGGGGTTCGCCGACGGCGCAGTGGTGGGAAACATCTTCACGTCTCCCTCCGCCGCGGAGGCGACCTCCGTCGCCCGCGCCGTCGACAGCGGTGCCGGGGTTCTTCTGACCACCGGAAATTATGCGGGTGACGTGATGAATTTCTCGCTCGCAGTGAAAGCTCTGGCGCACGAGGGAATTGATGCTCGATACTTGCCGGTCACCGACGATATTGCGAGTGCATCGGCGGAGGACATCACGAAGCGGCGGGGAATCGCCGGTGATTTCACGGTGTTCAAGATCGCGTCGGCTGCTGCGGAAGCGGGGTACAACCTCGACGAGGTACAGCGAGTGGGCGGCGCGGCGAACGACAACACACGAACACTCGGTGTTGCTTTCGACGGATGCACCATGCCGGGCGCGGATCACCCACTTTTCACAGTGGAAACCGGAATGATGGATCTGGGGCTCGGTATTCACGGAGAACCGGGTGTATCCACGCACGAGATGCCAAGTGCCGCAGAACTGGCGCGGCTATTGGTCGACGGCGTGCTTGCCGAACGACCGGACGGTACCGGGACACGCGTCGGTGCCATCCTCAACGGGCTCGGGCGTACCAAGTACGAGGAATTGTTCGTGGTCTGGGGAACCGCGTCGAAGCTGTTGCGGGAGGCCGGATACACGATCGTCTCGCCGGAGGTCGGAGAGTTGGTGACCAGTCTGGACATGGCCGGTTGTTCACTGACGCTCATGTGGTTGGACGAGGAACTCGAATCGTTCTGGACCGCAGCCGCGGACACTCCGGCATTTCGGCGCGGAACATTCGGTGTGGCAACACGATCGGGGGAGCGTCGCAGGGCCGCTTCCGTGCACGAGACGTCTGGTGTGAGCGCTGCGGGCGACGAGCACGGGCGACGATGCGGAGAAACTGTGGCTACGGTCATCGAGGCTCTCGCTCGGGTGATGGCGGACAACGAGGAAGATCTGGGCCGTATCGATGCGGTGGCAGGCGACGGAGACCACGGGCGCGGGATGGTTCGGGGAACCGAGTACGCGACGCTGGCAGCGCAAGCCGCAGCCGCGCAGGGTGCAGGGCCGCAAGGAGTTCTGACTGCAGCGGGTGAAGCCTGGGCGGCAAAGGCAGGCGGAACCTCCGGCGTGCTGTGGGGTGCCGCGCTTACGGCGATGGGAACCAGGCTGGGCGACAAGGGACAACCAGGCGCCCATGACCTCGCTGACGGTGTGCGGGCGGGCTACGACGCGATAGTGGCGCTCGGTGGAGCAAAACCAGGCGACAAGACGATGCTCGACGCCCTGTGGCCTTTCGTGGAAACCTTAAGTGCCGCAGTCGGAAACGGGGTGCTCACGGCACAGGCGTGGGACGAAGCCGCCGTCGTTGCCCAGACCGCAGCCGACGCCACGGCACAATTACGCCCGCTGGTGGGTCGGGCACGACCGCTGGCAGAACGGAGCGTCGGCACCCCGGATGCCGGTGCGATGTCGATGGCGATGTGTGTCCGTACCGTCGCCGATTTCTTGAACACGAACTCTGAACGCAAGGAGCACGATCATGGCTGAGCGACTTCGTATCGTCGTCGGTTGCGACGACGCCGGCTTGGAGTACAAGCAGGCACTCAAGGCCGACCTCGAAGCCGACGACCGCGTGGAGGTGGTGACCGATGTCGGCGTCGGGAACGATGAGCACACGGCGTATCCACACGTTGCTGTCACCGCCGCCAGGTTGGTGGCCGACGGCAAAGCCGACCGGGCGCTCCTCGTGTGTGGAACAGGCTTGGGCGTCGCCATCAGCGCCAACAAGGTGCCGGGGGTCCGCGCGGTGACTGCCCACGACAGTTTCTCGGTGGAGCGATCGGTTCTCAGCAACGACGCGCAGGTTTTGTGTTTCGGGCAGCGAGTGGTCGGACTCGAACTCGCCAGACGACTGGCGAAGGAGTGGCTGGGCTACCACTTCGACACTCGGAGTGCCTCGGCCGAGAAGGTTGCTGCGATCGGCGAATACGAGACTGCCGGCAAGCCCGGCGACTGCTGATCGCTCAGAGCAGGCCGAACTTTCGGACTGCGTCGAGTAGCGCGTGCGGACGTTCGGACGTCGGCAGCGGATCGACGAGTGCGAACTGGCATCCGACGTCGCGGGCGGCGCCGTCGGCGACATCACTGTCTCCGATCATCAGAGTCTGCGCCGCGTCCACATCGAGTTGCGCCAGGGCGTATTCGAAGATTGCGGGCTCCGGCTTGACGGCACCCACCTCGAACGAGAGGACGAACTCGTCGACCCAGACGTCCCAGCCTCGGTCGACGAACGCCGGACGGATGTCGAAGGCGATGTTGCTCAGGACTGCGGTTCGTATGCCCTTCTCCGACAATGACTTCAGGACTTCGCCGGTGTCCGGGTACGGCGACCACTGGTCCGGATCGACCAGCAGAGCGTAGAAAGCCTCGGCACGAACCGGATCGGGAACTCCGGACTTGCTCAACACGTCGAGGTAAGCCTGGCGATGCAGCTTCGGATCCCGGTCGCGGTTCTCCCACGCGTAGATACCGGCTTCGTCCATCTCGACGGTTCTACCCACCGGCGCGGTCATCCGGCGCATCAGCTCGGCTTGAGCATGCACGTCGAGCGGATCCCCTTGGTGATCGACGAGGTGCTCGTTCCAATCGTCGCTCTCTTCCAAACGGAAGAGCGTTCCGGAGAAATCGAACAGCGTCGCGGCGATATGTCCGTCTTGATGGGCCGTGCTGTCAGTGTTCACCTCGACAGGTTATCGGCGTCCGCTTTCCGATGCGTGATGTGAGCCAGTGCACGCGTACTTTGAGAGGGCACATTTTCCGAGGTTCCCCCGACGGGCGTGATTTCGACGCCCCGGATGAACCGAACGACGAGGGGGATCCTCCGTGTCCGACCACGCGAACACACCAGATTTGACGAAGCCGTCCGGCGAAGACCCCCACCTCTCACGTCAGCTGTCCAACCGGCATATCCAGCTGATCGCCATCGGTGGGGCCATCGGCACCGGACTGTTCATGGGATCGGGCAAGACGATCTCTCTCGCCGGGCCTTCCGTGATCTTCGTGTACATGATCATCGGCTTCATGCTCTTCTTCGTCATGCGTGCGATGGGGGAGTTGCTGCTCTCGAACATGGCGTACAAGTCTTTCTCGGACTTCGCCGCTGACCTGCTGGGCCCCTGGGCGGGATTCTTCACCGGCTGGACGTACTGGTTCTGTTGGATCGTCACCGGCATCGCGGACGTCATCGCGATTTCCGGCTACTTCAAATACTGGTGGCCGGGTCTCGCGGCGTGGATTCCTGCTTTGCTGACGATCGCGGCGCTGCTGCTCCTCAATCTCCCGACCGTTCGCGCCTTCGGTGAAACCGAGTTCTGGTTCGCGCTGATCAAGATCATCGCCATCGTCAGCCTGATCGTCGTCGGCATCGTCATGGTCGTCTCCGGGTTCACGGCGCCGAACGGTGCCACCTCCGGTATCGACAACCTCTGGAACGACGGCGGGATGTTCCCGACCGGATTCATGGGCTTCGTCGCCGGCTTCCAGATCGCCGTGTTCGCCTTCGTGGGTATCGAGCTCGTCGGTACGACGGCAGCCGAGGCGAAGGACCCGGAGAAGAACCTGCCGAAGGCCATCAACTCCATCCCCATTCGTGTCCTGCTGTTCTACGTCGTTGCACTGACCGTGATCATCGCGGTGACTCCGTGGCGTGAAATCAGCGCAGACAAGAGTCCGTTCGTCGCCATGTTCACACTCGCCGGCCTCGGCATCGCTGCATCGGTCATCAACTTCGTCGTGCTGACCTCCGCCGCATCTTCGGCGAACTCGGGTATCTACTCCACCTCGCGCATGGTGTTCGGGCTTGCACAAGAAGGCGACGCACCGAGGGCTCTCGGCAAGCTGAACTCACGCAAGGTTCCCGCGAACGCCCTGATGTTCTCGTGCATCTTCCTGCTGGCGTCGCTGATCCTGCTGTTCTCGGGCGACTCCGTGATCGAGGCCTTCACCGTCGTCACGACCATCTCGGCGCTGCTGTTCATGTTCGTGTGGACGATCATCCTGGCGAGCTACATGGTGTACCGGAAGCGTCGTCCGCACCTGCACGAGGCGTCGAAGTTCAAGATGCCCGGCGGCATCGTGATGTGCTGGGTCGTGCTCGCGTTCTTCGTCTTCATCCTCTGGGCGCTGACAACCAAGGACGACACCCTGCAGGCACTTGTCGTCACGCCGATCTGGTTCGTCGTTCTGGGTATCGCGTGGGCGATCATCCGCCGCCGACCCGCTCACCGGGCACGATACGACGCATTCAAGTCAGAACTGGACGCCAGTCGACAGAACGGCGAAAAATAGTTTTGGTCAAGATCGGGTAACGGTGGCGGCCGCCTTGATCAAACTGTTACATTCTTCGGCAGACAGAGGAGCGGGCTTCATCAGAAGGACGCTGCACGCCGACGACTGACGGAGTACACACTGTGGGAAACCACCACCGCACGGGCAATGACGATGTTGTCTTCGAGATCGATCCCGAGGCAGCAAGCGGCCGCCACCGCACCGCGTCGTCTGGCCCTGGTGCCGGTGTCAAGGCAGGCGTCGTAGCTGCGGCTACCGGTGCACTCCTCGTCGGTGCAGGCCAGATGGGTGCAGGAACCGCTGCTGCGGCGCCCGCAACACAGACCATCGCGGGCTTCGAACTCCCGCAGGGTCTGCTTCCCGAGGGCGTTGTCGTTCCGGCTGAATTGGCAGCTCTTCCCGCTCTCGACATTCCCGAGCTTCCCGATTTTGCAGCTGACCTCAACACGCAGGCACAGCAGTTCCTCGCCGGTATCAATCCCGGCACGTCCGCTCGCACGGTGCAGCCGGTGTCCGGCACGCTGACCTCCACCTTCGGTTCGCGCTGGGGAGCACACCACGGCGGCCTCGACATCGCAGCCCCGATCGGTACGCCGATCCTGGCTGCCGCCGACGGCCAGGTCATCGACGCCGGACCGGCGTCAGGTTTCGGCCTGTGGGTCCGTGTCCAGCACGACGACGGCACCGTCACCACGTACGGTCACGTCAACGATTACCAGGTGAACGTCGGTCAGCGTGTCAACGCCGGCCAGCAGATTGCCACCGTGGGTAACCGTGGCCAGTCCACCGGCCCGCACCTCCACTTCGAGGTTGCCGAGAACGGCGCAAAGGTCGATCCCGCAGCGTGGCTGCAGGCCCGCGGCGTGGCTGTCACCTGGGTAGACAACTCGTAAGAAAGCTTCTTGTAGAACTGCGGTGGTGCCGGGAAAATCTTCCTGGTGCCACCGCAGTTCTCGTTTGTCGGTGACCCCGGCCGGATAGCCTTCAGTGACGTTGATCGTCGAAGGGGGAACGCGCGATGGGTGCAGAGGTCACGGCAAGAGAATTCACCAGAGCCGACCGCAGGCTCTTTCGTAAGAAGGTGCGCTCATGCGTCGACGCCATGAAGCAGATGCTCGACGGTGGTGACTTTCGGGACGCCGTCGACAAGCCGGCGCCGCTGCTGGGTATGGAGATCGAATTCAACCTGGTGAACGGAGACATGGCTCCTGCGATGTCGAATCGTGAAGTACTCGAATCCATAGACGACGCTGCGGTTTTCCAAACCGAGCTCGGACAGTTCAACGTCGAGATGAACGTCGAACCCGGCCCGCTCACCGGTGACGCGACTTTCGAATTGGAAAAGAAACTGCGGGCGTCCCTCGACGTCGCAGACGCGCGAATCCATGCGCACGACGCCGAGATGGTGATGATCGGGATGCTGCCGACACTGCAGCTCGAGCATCTCGATCGAGAGTGGATCACCGCCAACCCGCGCTACGAATTGCTCAACGAGCAGATTTTTGCTGCGCGAGG
The DNA here is from genome assembly GCF_042794945.1 of Rhodococcus sp. NPDC056506. Taxonomy (NCBI): domain Bacteria; kingdom Bacillati; phylum Actinomycetota; class Actinomycetes; order Mycobacteriales; family Nocardiaceae; genus Rhodococcus; species Rhodococcus sp. NPDC056506. The sequence goes on from NZ_JBHTSW010000031.1 coordinate 56,371, forward strand.
AGAGGACATCGAACTCGACGTCGAAGGTGTCGCGCTACCTGGCGGCGACGTGGAACTTCTTCGGGCCGATACCAATTCGGTGGTGCCGGAGGCGGCGTGTACGTCCATGCAGTTGCATCTGCGGGTGGCGCCGGAAGAATTTGCCGCGCACTGGAATGCCGCGCAGTGTCTGGCCGGAGTGCAAGTGGCGTTGGCCGCCAATTCTCCTTTCCTGGCGGGCAAGGCACTCTGGCACGAATCACGCATTCCGATCTTCGAACAGGCCACGGACACCCGAACTTTCGAGCTCAAGAATCAAGGTGTGCGTCCGCGGGTGTGGTTCGGTGAACGGTGGATCCATTCGGTGCTCGACTTGTTCGAGGAGAACTCGCGGTATTTCCCGGCCCTGCTGCCTGATGTGTCGGACACCGATCCACTGGAAGTGCTCGCGGCGGGCGGGGTTCCGGAGTTGAGCGAGCTTCAGATGCACAACGGCACGGTCTACCGGTGGAATCGACCGGTGTACGACTGCTCGGATGGCAAGCCGCACTTGCGTATCGAGAATCGCGTACTGCCGGCCGGACCGACCGTCGTCGACATCATGGCCAATGCAGCCTTCTACTACGGAACCGTTCGGGCACTGGTGAACGCGGAGCGGCCACTGTGGTCGCACATGTCTTTTCACGCGGCGGAAGAGAACCTGCACATCGGCGCCAAGTACGGACTGGATGCGACCCTGTACTGGCCGGAGATCGGTTGGGTCGGTGCCGACGAGTTGATATTGCGAAGGTTGCTGCCGTTGGCGCACGAGGGCTTGACGGACTTCGGATTGTCCGCCGCCGCCCGCGATCGGTACCTCGGCGTCATCGAAGGGCGGTGCATGAATCGGCAGACCGGTGCCGCCTGGCAACGAGAGCATGTTGCGCGGGCGGAGGGCTCTGGCGCGGACCGCTCGACTGCGCTCACCGGAATGCTCCGCGGTTACGTGGAGAACATGCGCACGGGAGATCCTGTTCACACCTGGTCCTGATTGCTCTGCTAATTCTCCTATCCGTCAACAGTTTCGGGGACCTAAGTCCCCGAAATCGAGAGGGGGCGACCCCAAAAAAGCCGGACAAGTGGGATGGTTAGAGTGAAAGTGGCTCGGTTACTTCTTCAGGAAGGTGGGCACATGAGTTCACGCGAACATAACAGTGTTGTTGTCGGAGTCGAGGGTTCGGACACTGCGTCCACCGCGCTCCGCGAAGCCGCGAAAATCGCCGCCCAGCGCGAATTGCGACTCGACATCATCCACGCTCTCGACTTCGCGCCGTACGGTTTCGGTGGACCGTACGTCGACGCGGGTGGGGTGTACGAATGGGTCGAGGAGGCCGGAAAAGCGATCTTGGCAGAGGCGGAACAGTTCGCCCGTGAGATCGATCCGAAACTGGAGGTTCACACCGAAATCGCCATCGGCAGTGCAACTCAGTGGTTGATCGAGAGTTCGGCACAGGCCAGGCGCGTCGTTGTCGGAGCTTCTGCATCAGGCAAGGCGGCAACGGCAGTGCTCGGCAATACCGCGGTCGGGGTAGCCAGTCATGGCAAGTGCCCGGTGATCGTCGTCCGAGACCGCGACGGCGCGGTGCCCTCGGAGGGGCCGGTCGTGGTCGGCGTCGACGGCAGCGCATTGAGCGCGCAGGCCGTCGGGGCGGCTTTCGAGGAAGCGGCATTCCGCGGCGTCGAGTTGGTGGCGCTGCACGTGTGGAGTGACCTCGGTAGCGCGGCATTCGAAGACCCGAGGGCCGCTGCACTCGCACCACAGTCCCTCGAAGAGGAAGAACACGCAGTTCTCAGTGAGAGCTTGGCAGGTTGGTCCGAGCAGTACCCGGACGTGAAGGTCCGGCGCGAGGTCTACCTCGACAACCCACGCGGACGGCTGCTGGACTGGTCGGCAAAAGCGCAGCTCGTCGTCGTCGGTAGCCGTGGTCGCGGTGGATTCCGCGGCATGCTGCTCGGCTCGACCAGCAACACCCTGATCGCTTCGGCCAAGTGCCCCGTCATGGTGGTTCGTCCCGAAGAATCCTGACCCTCTTCAGGTTCTCCCGCTACCCCGTTCATTTCGGTCATCGAATATGAACGGGGTAGTCACATGAATGCGGACTCAGGTTCCGTAGTGTTCGATGTGAGTAAGTGTTCGATGGGAGTACCACTGCCCGTGTGCGCGTCGCACACGGCAGCAATCGTCAGGATTGGGGTTACAACGTGCGTATCGGTATGGGTTTGAACTACAGCGGCGGGTTCGCCGAAACCGTCGAAGAGGTCGGTGACCTGGAAAAGGCCGGCCTGGACATCGCCTTCGTCCCGGAAGCGTATTCCTTCGACGCGGTCAGCCAGCTGGGTTACCTGGCGGCCAAGACGTCGACAATCGAACTCGCTTCGGGAATCTTTCAGATCTACACCCGTACGCCTTCGTTGACCGCGATGACGGCAGCGGGCCTGGACTTCGTCTCCAACGGCCGCTTCGTCATGGGACTGGGCGCCTCCGGGCCGCAGGTGATCGAGGGATTCCACGGCGTGAAGTACGACGCTCCGTTGGGGCGCACGCGTGAGGTCGTCGAGATCTGCCGCCAGGTGTGGCGCCGCGAGAAGGTCGAATACCAGGGTAAGTATTACCAGGTCCCGCTCCCCGCCGAGAAGGGCACCGGACTGGGCAAGCCCCTCAAGCTGATCAATCATCCTGTGCGTGAGCGCATCCCGATCTTGATCGCTTCGCTCGGCCCCAAGAACGTCGAGCTGACAGCCGAGATCGCCGAAGGCTGGGAGCCGATCTTCTTCCATCCGGAGAAGGCAGCCAGCGTGTGGGGCGAGCCGATCGCCAAGGGCAAGGCCAAGCGCGATCCGAGCCTCGGCGAGCTTCAGGTATACGCGTCGCCGGCGCTCGCCATCGGTGACGACGTCGACCACATGCTCGACTGGGTGCGCCCGAGCCTTGCGCTCTACATCGGCGGCATGGGCGCCAAGGGCAAGAACTTCTACAACGACCTCGCAGTGCGTTACGGCTACGAAGAAGCCGCTGAGAAGATCCAGGATCTCTACCTCGCGGGCAAGAAGGACGAAGCCGCAGCAGCAGTCCCCGACGAGCTGGTTCGTGCCGTGTCGTTGATCGGTCCCGAGAGCTACGTCAGGGAACGCGTCGCAGCCTTCGCCGAAGCGGGCGTCACGACGCTCAACGTCACGCCGTTGGCTGCCGATCGCAACGGCCGTGTCCAGCTGATTGAGAAGTTCCGCAAGATTTGTGACTGACCCTGCCGTGCGCCTTTATTAACCGCCCGCGGTTAATAAAGGCGCACAGCAGAGCGGGAAATAGTCCTGTTCATGAAGGGTCGGATGGCCGGCTCCAACAATCCGCCCGCTCGGATCAGAACTTTCGTGAGCGGATCTGCTGCGATGTGATGGTGCCCGCGCTCCATTCCGTTCAGCGCCGCTCGTGCGACGACCGACGGTTCCACCGGGGTGATCGCACCGGAAACCGCAGCAGTCTCGGGCGGTTTCCGAGCGTTCTCCACGTCGAATCCGGGCGTTCGAGTGTCCGGGGGATAGAGGACGCCGACGGTGATTCCGTGTGGTTCCATTTCGTATCGCAGGCTGTGTGCAAGTTGGTGGACTGCAGCTTTGGTCGGGCCATAGCCGCTGTATCCGACAACACCGATCAGGCCCGCGGTGGAGCTGGTCAACAGTACCGAGCCGTTGCCGCGTGCCACCATCGCTGGGAGGACAGCGCGTAGGACATGCACGGCGCCCAGATAGTTCAGTGCCATCTGAGATCCGAACTCAGCGACGTCGACGTCGAGAAATCGCCCGGGGAGCGCGGTTCCTGCGCAGGAGACCAGAGCGGTGCACGTGCCGCTGCGGGACTGCAAATCTTCGACGGCTCGTTGAACGGCATCGAAATCCGTGACGTCGGCGCTGGCCCATTGCGCTCCGATTCGGGAGCCGACTGCTTCCAACCGATCGGCGTCGCGCGCAATCAGTGAAACCTTTGCCCCTCGAGTTGTTGCCTCATTGGCCACTGCCTCACCGATTCCGGACGAGCCTCCGGTGACGATCAGGTGAGAAGTGTTCCAGTCGATTCGGGATCTCTTGCGCACGAAACCCGATTTTAGGCGCTTGTTGAAAGGACTTTTTGCACTTCTGACCGGTCGGGTTCTTCACCTATCGTGGATCGGGTAGCCAGGGTCCGCGTGCGAATCCGGCTCCAGTGGCCTCGTTGACGCCCGAAAGGGATGTTGGCGGGGCCGTTGCCGCAGTAGACCCGAAGGTCGAATGTCCGATTCGGGACTCGCGTCGGCTGATGAATCCTTTTTGCCGTCATTGGGCAATAGTGTGAGGGCGTAGAGATTCTGTGGTCGATAGTGGAGGGACGAACATGAGTGCAACCAAACCCGTCGTCGTAGCGGTAGACGGTTCGGAATCGGCGTCGTCGGCTGTCGTCTGGGCGGCGAGGACGGCGGTGGCGCTCGGTCGCCCCCTCCATGTCGCGACGGTGGTGCACATCCCCGCCTTCTACTACTCCGAGCCGTACCTCGCCGAGAGCTTCAAGGAAGAACTGCGCCGAACTGCCACAGCTCGTCTGGACAGCGCGCAGATTCTTGCGCGGCAAAGCATCGATGACGACCTCGAGATCGTCACCGAACTTCTTGACGGCAGCGTCTCCGATCGGCTGATCGAATTGTCCAAGAGTGCGTACATCATTGCGCTCGGACCGCGCGGACACGGTGAATTCACCGGACTGGTCGTCGGTTCCGCGACTGTGTCCGTGGTCTCGCACGGTGAATCGCCGGTTGCAGTTGTCAGAGGGCGCACGCTCGACGGGCGACCGCCGACCGAAGGTCCCGTCGTCGTCGGCGTCGATGGATCCGAGAGCAGTATCGAGGCAGTCGAGCATGCTTTCGAGCAGGCTTCGGCGAGGGGCGCCACCTTGATTGCGGTCAACGTGTGGAGCGACGTGAGTGTGCAGCCCTCGCTGGGCGCCACCCCGGAGGACAAGCTGTGGAGCAGCATCCAGACAGGCGAGGAAGTTGTGCTCGCCGAGCAATTGGCCGGATTCACCGAGCGTTACCCGGACGTCGTCGTCGAGAGGGTCGTCGCGCGTGACCGTCCGGTCCGGGTTTTGAGCGAATACGCGGAGACGGCGCAATTGATAGTCGTCGGTAGCCGTGGGCGCGGCGGATTCGCGGGAATGCTCCTCGGATCGACCAGTCGGGCGCTCCTGCACACTGCGGATTGCCCGGTTCTCATAGTCCGGCACGACAACAAGTGAAGAGAATGCATTCAATGAGTTCTGAGTCCACCATCTCCGGTACCGTTCGACTCGAGATGTCTTTTGGAGGGGTTCGATGACAACGCGGATATTCCTGGTCGACGATCACGAGATCGTCAGACGCGGATTGTTCGACCTGCTCGGCGGGGTCGAAGACTTCGTGGTGGTGGGCGAGGCCGCATCCGTGGGAGAAGCATTGGCTGCGGTACCGCAGAGCAATGCCGACGTCGCGGTTCTGGACGTGCGGCTGCCTGACGGTAACGGCGTCGAACTGTGCCGCGAGCTCCGCTCGATGCTTCCCGACCTGCGCTGCCTGATGCTCACCTCCTACGCCGACGACGAGGCGTTGCTCGACGCGATCATGGCCGGCGCCTCGGGGTTCGTCCTCAAACAGATTCTGGGAACCGATCTGGTCGCTGCCGTCCGCACAGTTGGGCGTGGCGGTTCACTGCTCGACAGTCGGGCGACGGAGGCGCTGATGCAGCGGATTCGTAGCGACCGCACAGCTGATCCGTTGGCCGAACTTTCCGATCAGGAGCGCGCAGTCTTCGATCTCATCGGAGAGGGACTCACCAACCGGGAGATCGGCGCGCGGTTGTTCCTCGCGGAGAAGACGGTCAAGAACTACGTGACGCGTCTGCTCTCGAAGCTGGGTATGCAGCGTCGTACTCAGGCTGCAGTGCTGGCCACCGAAATCCGCAGCGGTAGTCGATAGATCTATCGACCGGACTTCGGCCGATTCGAGTTGGTGCGGCCTAGCGGCACTCGCCAGAGCAGACGTGCACCGCTCGGATCGTGGTTGACGATTGTGCATGTACCGCCGCAGTGTTCGGCACGGCGCTCGAGATTGTGAAGTCCGCTCTTGTGGAAGTCGGAGGGAAGACCCACGCCGTCGTCCTCGATCGTGATCGCGAATTCGACATCCGCGGTCACCGCGATGGTGATGTTGTGGGCCTGTGCATGCCGCAGGACGTTGCTCAGTCCTTCACGCAGCACGGCCTCGGCGTGCTGATGGATTCCGGGATTCACCAGAGTGTCGATGGCGCCGGAGAATTGGACGCTGGGGGTCACCGCGGACTGCGCGGTGGCGTCGCCGATGACATCGAGGAGGCGTCGGCGCAGGCTCGACGAACCGGCCGCAGTAGGAGTTTGCAGATCGAAGATGGTTGTCCGGATCTCGCGGACGGTCTTGTCCAACTGTTCGAGGGATCGTTTGACAATCGCGCGTGCCGACGCGGGGAGGGCCTCGTCCGGAAGCGTGCTCTGCAGGCTCATTCCACTCGCGAAGAGTCGCTGGATGACGTTGTCATGCAGGTCTCGTGCGATGCGATCGCGGTCGGCGAGGACCGACAGCAGACGCTGGGCCTTTTGCTTTTCGTCGAACTCGATTGCAACGGAGCCGAGTTCGGCCATCGACTCGATTCGGGTCAGTTCGTCGTGGTCCCAGTGCGTGTTGGTGGAATTCGACGCCACGATGATCGCGCCGACTACACCCGAGGCGACGCACATCGGTGCAACGACCGCACTTCCGGCCGACGGCACCAGTTCTGTGAGCGCACCTAATGTGGTGAGCACCTGTAGCTTTCGGGTACTCCGCACGACGTCGAACGGATAGGTCGTCGCTGGAATTCTGACCCCACGAGAAGTGGTTCGGGCGCTGGCCGCAGCATGGACCTGGGCATACCCGTTCTCGCAGATCACCACGATCACGTCCTCGACCCCGGTCAAATCCCGAACGCGGCTGGCAAGAAGTTGCAAGCCGTCCTCGAGCGAGTCACCGGCCAGCAACCGGGAGCGAATGGCAGATGTTGCGGTGAGCCATCTTTCACGAGTTCGAGACTGCTCGAACAGTCGGGCGTTTTCCACGGCGATACCGGCTGCGATGGCGAGAGCCTCCAGAATGACCTCGTCCTCCTGGGTGAACTCGGCTTTTCCTCGCTTCTCGGTCAGATAGATGCTGCCGAACACCTTTCCTCGCATCATGATCGGCGCTCCGAGGAAGCTCTCCATCGGTGGGTGGTTTGCGGGGAATCCGACCGATTCGGGATGGTCGCCGAGATGCGCCACGCGCAAAGTCTGCGGATGATTCATCAGAACACCCAGAACGCCATGCCCTTCGGGAAAATGTCCCATGATCGCGCGCTGGGACCCGGGGATTCCCTCGTAGACGAATTCCGAGAGCCCGCCCCCTGGCGCCGCAACTCCCAGGGCGCCGTAGCGACAATCCAGAACCGTTGTCGCAGAAGTAATGATCCGTTGAAGTGTCAGGTCGAGATCAAGGCCTGAACCGACGACCAGGACCGCCTCGAGCAGACGGTGGAGCGTGGGGATGTCTGCGTTGGAATCGCCCAGGCGGTCGAGCAACTCGCCGAACGTGCGTGCCGGACTGTGACCCGAAGCTTCGACCATGGTCGAAGCATATCGCCTCGCGGAACGTCAGCCCTCTTGACGGCGACCTTCCCACCACGAAGACCAGTGATGCTTGATTTCGTCGAACTCGTCATCGCTCAGGTTGTAGGTGGTCAGCAGGATCGACATACCTCCATCGGGTCGCTGGGCAGTCACGGACTGCGAGGCGACCGACAGCAGGCCAGGGCCGAGATCTTCGACTGTCAAGCCGAATTGGTGGTCGGTGACGAAGTCGACGACGCCCTCGAAGTAGTCGCCGGGAGCGATCGTCGCCGCGTACCGACTTCCCGCTTCCAGTTCGATTTCGGTGATCCCGAGGACGGTCGCCACGTTTTCGCCGGGGAGCAGAAGGCCGTCGAGATAAATTGTCCTTCGCTCGGCCAGCCCGTGGTGTTCCACGGCGAATCTGAGCAACTGGAGGAACGTCGTCCACCCCTCGGTGATGTCGTCGTACCAGTCGTCTTCTGCCGACTTTGCCGGCCGATCGATGCGGACGAGCGTCTTGCCGTTTTGTTCCAATAGAGAGAAACGGTCACCGTTTCCGAGTCTCAGCGTCAACGCTTCGGGGTCGGCCTCGGCGGTGGAGTAGATCTGGGTGATTTCGTCGTCGAGTCCGTCGTACTCCCAGCCGAACCAACGACGAATCAGCGACGGATCACGCAGCGCGGGCCAGAGTACGGACGGGGCTGCGACGATCGACACTTCGATCACGGTTTCGCTCATCCGGAAGACGCTACCGACTTCAGCCCTTCATGGCGACGGTCAGCAGAAATGCGACGTCTTCGAGCGCTTCGACACTGTGCCGGTCGGCCGGAACGGCAAGGAAATCACCGGTGGATCCTTTCCACTGGTCGCTCCCACACACAAGATTCAGCTTCCCGCTCAGGACCAACAGCGTGGCTTCGCCCGGACTGTCGTGTTCGGCAAGGCTCTTGCCGGCGCTCAGCGCGATCACTGTCTGCCGCAGGCTGCGTTGGTGGCCGCCGTAGACGGTTTGTGAACTGCGACCGCTGGTCGCCGAGCCCGCCAGTTTCAACTGTTGGCGAGCGAGAGCGGTCAGTGACTTCTTGTCCATCGAAGACCTCTCGAAAGCGGTGAATGTCCTTCTTGGAGTATGACCGACTCACTCGCGAGGTGCCTCGTTATCGACGGAAGTCGGTCAGCGCGTGTATTCCAGCCAACGGAAGCGCAGCCCGCTCTTCTCCGAGGTCTGCCAGGGCTCGTCGGACTTCAGGTTCCATTCGGAGCCGATCTCGGGAGCAAAGGCGTCACCGGCGGTATCGAGGTCGATCTCGGTGACCAGTAGGTGCGTCGCGAATGGCAGTGCAGCCGAATAAATCTGCCCGCCACCTACGACGAAGACGTCACCGTCCGGCAATGCCAGCGCGTCGTCCAGATTGTGGACTACCTCGGCGCCTTCGGCGTGCCACTCCGGATCGCGCGTGACGACGATGTTCCGGCGCCCGCTGAACGGCCGGAACTTCAGTGGAATGGAGTCCCAGGTGCGCCGCCCCATGATCACCGGATGGCCCATGGTGACGCGTTTGAAGTAGGCCATGTCCTCGGACACGCGCCACGGAATCGTATTGTCGGTGCCGATGACGCCGTCATGGGCCTGCGCCCAGATGAGCGTGACTGTGCGATCGGTCATCGTCAGACCGCTACCGGCGCTTTGATCGCGGGGTGGTGTCGATAGTCGACGATCTCCACGTCTTCGAAGGTGTAGTCGAAGATGGAGTCGCGCTTGTTCAGCTTCAAGGTCGGCAACGGCAGCGGTTCGCGGCCGAGCTGCTCGGTCACCTGGTCGACGTGATTGTCGTAGATGTGGCAGTCGCCGCCGGTCCAGACGAACTCACCGACGTCGAGTCCGGCCTGCTGGGCCATCATGTGGGTCAGTAGCGCGTAGCTGGCGATGTTGAACGGAACGCCGAGGAACATGTCGGCGCTGCGCTGGTACAGCTGGCACGAGAGCTTGCCGTCGGCGACGTAGAACTGGAAGAAAGCGTGGCAGGGCGCCAGCGCCATCTGCGGAATGTCGGCCACGTTCCATGCCGAGACGATGATCCGCCGGGAATCGGGGTTGGAGCGCAGGGTCTCGACGGTCTGCGTGATCTGGTCGATGTGCTCGCCCGAAGGGGTGGGCCAGCTACGCCACTGGACGCCGTAGACGGGGCCGAGTTCGCCGTTCTCGTCGGCCCATTCGTCCCAGATGGAGACGCCGTGCTCGTGCAGCCATGCCACGTTGGAGTCGCCGCGCAGGAACCACAGGAGCTCGTTGACGATCGACTTGAGGTGGACCTTCTTGGTGGTGACGAGCGGAAAGCCGTCGGCTAGATCGAAGCGCATCTGGTGACCGAAGATGCTGCGGGTGCCGGTTCCGGTGCGATCGGATTTAGCGGTACCCGTCTCCATGACGAGCCGGAGGAGGTCTTCGTAAGCAGTGGAGACAGTCACGGGAATCAGTCTAGGGCCTAGCCTGCTGTGCGCCTTTATTAACCTCCGGCGGTTAATAAAGG
>NZ_JBHTSW010000032.1:0-64714 GCF_042794945.1 Rhodococcus sp. NPDC056506
GACGACACCTCAACCGCAGCCGCCACCAAACCCGCCAACGTCACATCATCAACACAACGATCCGTAACATTCACACCCCCCAACACCAACCCACGTTCAACCACAGACTCCACGGCAAACAGTTCCACTCGCCGATCCGGTTCTGCGACAGCGGTAGTCAAGACCGACTCGAACGCGAACATGAGACGTGAGGCAGTGGATTCCTCGAACAGATCCGTGGCGTACGTCAGCGCAACGACGAGCCCGGAAGGTCGACCGTCGTTGTCGAACTGTTCGGCCGCAACAAAATCGAGGTCGAACTGAGTGCTCACCACCGCAGGTTCGATGCTCTCGATGTGCAGCCCGTTGAGAGTCAACTGTGAATCGAGATGGTTCTGTAGTGCGAGGCCGACCTGGAAGAGCGGTGAATACGACTGCGAACGAAGCGGATCGAGTGCCTCCACCAAGCGCTCGAACGGAACGTCACTGTGGGCAAAAGCCTGCAGATCGGCGTCGCGGACTCGGGAGAGCAAGTCGGTGAACTGCTCACCTGGGTCGACAGTGGTGCGCAACACGACGGTCCCCACGAACATGCCGACCAGGTCGTCGAGCACGCGTTCTCCGCGGCCGGCCGTCGGCGTCCCGACGGCAAAGTCGAGATCGCCGGTGAACCGCGACAGTACAACAGCCAGAGCCGCATGCAACACCATGAACGGCGTAGCGCGGTGCTGCCTGGCCAGTTCGGAAATCGCTTGTTGCAGTGCAGGTTCGAGACGAGCGTTCAGAACCGCTCCACGACCGGAAGCCACCGCGGGGCGGGGGCGATCCAACGGGAGTTCGAGGACGGACGGCAATCCGTCGAGTGTGTCCGACCAGAACGCGAGTTGTCGCGAGATCAGCGAGGTCGACGATTCTTCCGAACCCAACGTCTCGAGCTGCCACAACGCATAATCCGCATACTGCACCTCCAGCGGCGCCCACGACGGCACCGCACCCCTGGACCGCGCCTCGTACGCCACCATCACATCACGCGTCAACGGCCCCATCGAGAAACCGTCACCCGCAATGTGATGCACCGTCATCGCCAGAACGAACTCGAACTCCGCCAACTGCACCAGCGACGCTCGAACCGGAATCTCGGATGTGAGGTCGAACGACACACCCAGTACACCGGCCAGCACGTCGTGGAGCGAATCCTTCTCCACCGCAATGATGTCGAGAACGTCGAGAGCGTCAGGTGCTTCGACAACCTCCTGGTATCCCGTCCCGTCATGCTCCGGGTACACGGTTCTCAAGACCTCGTGACGAGCGACCACGTCGGCGATACTTGCGCGCAACGCCTCGACATCCAACGGACCGGCGAATCGAAGAACCACCGGGATGTTGTACGCCGACGAGTCGGGATCGAAGCGGTTGAGGAACCACATACGAGTCTGCGCCGGAGAGAGCGGAATCCTTGTCGGCCTCGGCTGTGAGCGCAGCGCGGGTCGGCGCGAAAGCTCGGCGGTTTCCACCACGGCTGCCAACTCTGCGACGGTGGGCGACTCGAAGACCACACGCACCGGCAAGTCGGTGCCTGCGACGGCGTTGATCCGCCCGAGCAACCGAGTTGCACTGAGCGAATTGCCGCCGCGTTCGAAGAAGTCGTCGTCGACACCCACTTCATCAGTCTTTCCGTCACCGAGGACCTCGGCAAAAGCGACGGCTACCGACAATTCGGCCGGTGTGGTCGGTGCGCGGAAACAACGCGCCTCGAAAACCGGCTCCGGTAGCGCATGTCGATCTACCTTGCCCGTACTCCCCAGCGGCAGGGCGTCGAGTGTCATCAGGACTGTCGGCACCATGTAGCCGGGCAGGGCGGCGCGCAGTCTGGTCAGGATGGTCGACTTCTCGACGGCCGAGCCCGCGGCCGCAGTGACGTAACCGATCAGGTGTTGTTCGCCGTTATCAGATGTCGTGACTGTGACTACCGCATCCTGAATCGAGGGGTCGGCACGAAGCGCTGTTTCGATCTCACCGAGTTCGATGCGGAAGCCTCGGACCTTGACCTGGAAGTCTGCACGCTCGAGGTATTCGAGACTGCCCGAGGCATTCCACCGAACCAGATCGCCGGTTCGATAGAGGCGCTCACCCGATCCGTTCGGATCGGCGACGAAACGGGTCGCGTTCTGCCCCGGATCCCCGATGTACCCACGGGCCAGCTGAACTCCCGCGAGATAGAGCTCACCTGCAACACCGACCGGAACCGGGTGAAGGCGGTCGTCGAGTACATGCAGTCTCGTGTTCCACGCGGGAGTTCCGATCGGAACGGTTGCCACGTCGACATCGCTCGTTCGGTGTGCCGTGACACTGACCGCAGCCTCCGTGGGGCCGTACAGGTTGTAGACCTGCGCCGAACTCTGATCTCGCACATGCTTGGCGGTCTGTACCGGCAGGGTCTCACCGATGCACAGAATCCGGGTGAGAGAACTTGGCAGCCGACGCTCGGATGCACTGAGCAGTGACAACATCGAGGGAACGGCATGCAGCGTCGTCACCTGCTCGCGCTCCATCAGCAACGTGAGGTAATCACCGTCCAGCTGTGCTCCTGGCTCGGCGAGAATCAGGCAGGCACCGGTTTGCAACGCCCACCAGTACTCCCAGACGGACAGATCGAAGGTGGCTGCGGTTTTGACGAGCACACGGTCATCGGCACCGAGAGGGAACTGATCCTGCTTCCACAAGAGTTGATTGGTGATCGCTCGATGGGAGATCGCTACGCCCTTGGGCTTTCCGGTGGATCCGGAGGTGTAAATCGCATACGCGATGTTGTCCGGGCTCAGGCCCGCGAGGCGTTCCGAGTCCCGAATCGGCGATCCGTCGATACCGTCCAGCCCGAGAGTGTCGATGTTCACGCCGGGGTACTGCTCGCCGAGCGAATCGTGAGAAGTGTTCAGAACAACTGCGGGCGCTGCGGATTCGAGGATGTGAGCCGTGCGTTCTGCCGGCTGATCCGGGTCGAGCGGAACGTAGGCCCCGCCTGCCTTCACCACCGCGTACATGGCAACGACCAGTTCGACGGAGCGCCGAAGATTCAGCGCGACAGTCACTTCCGGACCGACACCGATTCCGATCAAATACCGCGCCAGGCGGTTGCATTCGGCATCGAACTCGGCATAGGTCAGACGACGGTCACCGAGAACCAGTGCTTCGGCGCTCGGTGTTCTGCGTACCTGGGCGTCGAACAGATCCGCGAGGGTCGTCTCCGGAACGACGGCGTCGGTGTTGTTCCACGTGTCGACGGTGGCCGCGACCTCTTCGTCGCCGAGCAGAGCGATGTCGCCCACCGGAACGCCCGGGTCACGCCCGATCGAATCGAGAACGCGCAGCAGCCGGTTGGCGAATGTCGCCACCGTGGATTGGTCGAACAGATCTGTTGCATAGGTGAACGACGCCGACATCGAACCCGAGTCCCCAGGGGTGACGGTCAGGTGGAGGTCGAACTTCGCCGTCTCGACTGGGGCGCCAACTGCCGCGATCTGCAGTCCGGGTAGTGCAAACATTGTCGGCGTGAGGTTCTGGAAGGACAGTGCCACCTGGAACAACGGATGGCGGGCTGTCGATCTGAGCGGATCGATGATCTCGACGAGCCGCTCGAACGGCAGGTCCGCGTGTGCGAAGGCGGCGAGATCCTGATCGCGGGTGTGGTTCAGAAGTTCCGTGAACGGCGCAGCCGTGTTCACCTGGGTTCGAAGCGCCAAGGTGTTCACGAACATCCCCACTAGTGCGTCGAGCGACTCGTGTCCTCGTCCCGCGATGGGCGAACCGATGGTGATGTCGGCGCTGTCTCCCAGCCTTGCGAGAAGTACGGCGAATGCGGCGTGGACGACCATGAACAGGCTCGAGCCTGATCCGACGGCAAGATCACGCAGTCGATCGGCGGTGTCCGAGCCGATCGTGAAGTGAATCTCCTTGCCGCGATAGCTCTGACGGGGCGGACGCTGCCGGTCCGTCGGCAGATTCAGCAGGTCCGGAATTCCGGCGAGCGTGGACGTCCAGAACTGAATTTGCGCCTGAGCATCACCCGAGGGTTCGGATTCGGTCCCGAGCAGATCGTGTTGCCAGAGAGCGTAATCCGCGTACTGCACGGGCAGCGGCGCCCACTGCGGCGCGTCACCCCGAGAACGTGAGACGTAGGCACCCATGACGTCGGTGGCCAGGGGTCCGAGTGACGATCCGTCGGATGCGATGTGATGCATCACGACGGCGAGAACATGCTCGGTCTCCGAGATTCGATACAGAGCCGTCCGCATTGGTACGGCAGTCGTCACGTCGAATCCGGTGCGGGCAAGAGCGAAAAGCCGTTCCAACGCTTCGGCTTCGGTGACGTCGTGCGGTACCAGATCGAGATCCACCGAAGACGTTGACAGGATCTCCTGACGGGGTCCGTCCGCGGTATCGGGATAGTAGGTGCGCAGGGACTCGTGGCGTTCGACGACGTCGAGAAGCGCGAGCGCCAATGCCGGCGCGTCCAGGGTTCCGCTCATGCGAAGTGCGAGCGGTAGGTTGTCCGTGGCTGCCGCGGTGTCGAATCGATTGAGGAACCACATCCGAGTCTGCGCCGGCGAGAGCGGAATACGTTCGGGTCGCGGTCGCGCTTCCAATCGAGGCTGATCATCGCGTTCTGCCGAGTCCGCCAGCAGAGCGAGTTCTGCGACAGTGGGAGCCTCGAACAGCGCTCGAACGCCGAGTTTGATCCCGAACGAGGTGTTGACGCGGGCAATCGCCCGAGTGGCACTGAGCGAATTTCCACCCAGCTCTAAGAAACTGTCTTCTGCTCCGACGGCGTCGGTTCCGAGAACCTCGGCAAAAGCGCTGGCGACACGAATCTCTGCATGTGTGGTCGGCGTCCGGAACGTCGCCGAGGCGATGAACTCCGGAGCGGGAAGTGCTGCGCGATCGAGCTTCCCGGCCGGAGTCAGGGGTAGCGATTCCAGCACGATGACAGCGGTGGGCACCGTGGCACGGGGCAGGATCGCTGCGACGGCGTCGAGGATGGACTCTGCCGACACCGCGTCCGCGACGATCACGTATCCGACGAGTTGATCGCCGAGAGTGTCGTGACGATGAACGGCGGCAGCGGCGGCACTCACTCCACGGACGGAGGCGAGCGCTGATTCGATCTCCCCCAGTTCGATGCGGAGTCCGCGAAGCTGAACCTGGGCGTCGGATCGTCCGATGTACGCCAGTTCGCCCTGGTCGGTCCAGGTGACCATGTCGCCGGTCCGGTACATCCGCGCGCCTGGTGCACCGAAGGGGTTCGCAACGAAGCGTTCTGCGGTCAGCCCCTCGCGTCGGTGGTACCCGCGTGCCAAGCCGGGGCCCGACAGATACAGCTCGCCCCTGACCCCGACGGGTACGGGTCCGAGGGCGGAATCGAGGACCAGAACGTGGGCACCTTCGAGCGGAGTACCAATCGTGACGGTCGAGAGTGAACGGTCATGGTGTTGCACACCGTCACCCACCGGAGCCGTGGTACCGAGAAGCGCCCCGGTCTTGGTGATGACGATGGTGCTCTCGGTCGGCCCGTAGCTGTTGAAGAGTCGTGTCTTGCTGTGAAAGCGACCCAGCAGCTGTGGTGGGAAGACGTCGCCACCGAGCACGACGGTTTCGAGGTCGGAGAGCGTTCCAGCCTCGACGGTGGTCATAGCCGCCGGCGCTGTCACCACGTGGGTGACGCGGTGACGGCGGATGACGTCGGTGAGTTCGTCGCCGGCGATGACCGATGGCGGTGTGATCACCATCGTCGCACCGGCGGTGAACGCGAGGATCATCTCGAACATGGAGGCGTCGAAACTCGACGACGAGAGTCGCAGAACCCGTGAGAGTCGAGATGCCGTCAGATCGGTGCGGGTCCGAGCGGAGAACACAGACAGTCCTCGGTGGGTGACAGCGACACCCTTCGGCAGACCGGTCGAGCCTGACGTGTAGATCAGGTAGGCAACATGATCCGCGTGTAGCGTGCGGATCCGATCGGCATCGGTGACCTGCGCCGCGGAGTAGCGATCAAGGTCGAGATCGTCGATCTCGATCGTGTCGATACCACTCGGAAGTGTTGGTGCTGTCTCCGAGTCGGTGACGACGACCAGCGCGGCGGAGTCTCGAAGCATGTGAGCAATGCGCTCGTCGGGGTACGTCGGATCCACCGGAACGTACGTTGCGCCGCTCTTGGCAACGGCCCACAGCGCGAGTATGGATTCAGCCGACCGCGCAAGAGAGACAGCAACGGCCGTTTCGGGGCCGGCGCCGCGCTCGATGAGGATCCGTGCCAGCTGGGAGGACCGCGAATCCAGTTCGCTGTACGTCATCTCACCACACGACTCGGAGACGATTGCCACATCTGCGGATTCCGAGTGTGTGGTCAACAGATCCGCGAGAGTGAGGATCGGGGTGGCTGCCGGACCGGTTACGGAGGTGAGCCTGGTGTATTCGTCCTCGTCCAGTAGGTCGATATCCGCGATTGCCGTTTCGGGGGCCGTGACAATCTGCGCGAGAATCCGTCGGAACCGGTGTGCAAATCCGTCCACGGACGCGCCGGTGAAGAGATCTGTGGCGTACGTCCAGGTGAGATTCATCGAATCAGCGTGCTCGACCATCGTGATCTGGATGTCGAACTTTGCCGGAACGACTGCGGTGTCCACAGCTTCGATCTCGAGACCGGGCAGTGCGAACGCCGCGGTTCCCTCCTGCTCCTGGGAGAGCGCCACCTGAAAGATCGGCGAGTGGGCCTGGGATCGAGCGGGCTGCAGTATGTCGATCAGCCGCTCGAAAGGTAGGTCCGCATTTTCGAATGCGGCGAGGTCGGTGGCTCGCACCTGCGCCAACAGATCCAGGAACGACAACGCGGGCGTGAGACGGCTACGCAGGGCCACCGTTCCGACGAACATTCCGACCACGTCGTCGAGCGCCGGTTCGCCGCGTCCGGAAATCGGTGTCCCGATCACCACGTCATCGGTCGCACCGAGGTTGGACAGAAGTACCGCGAGGGCGGCATGGAGCACCATGAAGGTTGTGGCGCCGTGTGTGCGGCCCACCTGCTGGAGCGCACTGACCATCTCGGGAGCCAACACCAGTTCGGTGCTCGCTCCGCGCAGCGACGCAAGCGCTGGGCGCGGGAAGTCGGTGGGCAGTTCGAGAAGCTCCGGCGCTCCGGCCAACTGGTCACGCCAGTACTCGGCCTGCGCGGAAGCAACACTGGTCCGGTCACTTTCCGAACCGAGGACCTGGTGCTGCCAGAGGCTGTAGTCGGGATACTGAACAACCAACGGGGCCAGTGACGGCTCGGTTCCCGAACGCCGTGCCGAGTAGGCGAGAACAAGATCCCGGGCGAGCGGCGCCACTGAGGCACCGTCCGCGGCGATGTGGTGAACCACGGCGACCAGGATGTGCTCGTCCGCCGAGAGTTCGAACAGGTTTACCCGCAACGGAATTGCTCGGGTGACGTCGAAGCCCTCACGCACAGCGTCGACAATCCGCTCGGCAACCTGTTCGGGAGAAACCACGGTGTGCTGGAAGGGTACGTCTACGGCTCCGAGAATGGACTGGTAAGGCCCAGCGGTATCTTCGGGAAAGATGGTTCGCAGGGACTCGTGACGAAGAACGATGTCCGACAATGCTTCTCGCAGAGCCGAGGAATCGAGCTGCCCTTGCAGACGAAGGACGAGCGGGATGTTGTACGCAGGTGATTCTGGATCGTATCGATTGAGAATCCACATACGCGATTGCGCCGGCGAGAGCGGGATACGCTCTGGCCGAGGCCCGGCCGTCAGAGCGGGCCGGGTACTACTGTGCGCACCGTCGACTGCCGCGGCGAGGGCCGCGACCGTCCTGGCGTCGAAGAGGACCCGAACCGGGAGGGAAACTGAAAGTTCGGTGCAGATCCGTCCCATCACTCGGGTAGCACTGAGAGAGTTTCCACCGATGTCGAAGAAGTCGTCCACCACGCTCACCCTGTCGACGGCCAGAACGTCACCGAAGATCCGGCTGATCACCGTCTCCGTCTTCGTGATCGGTGCGACGTACGCATTCCGGCGCACCGTCGGCGCCGGCAGTGCGCGGTAGTCGACTTTGCCTGCCGGCGTCAGCGGGATTTCCTCGAGAACGATCACCGAGGCGGGAACCATGTGTGCAGGAAGTCGGCCGGAGACGAAGGTGCGTACCTCCTCCGGATCCAGATGCTCACCGACCACGTACGAGGTCAGCCCGACGGTGTCGTCTGCAGTCGTCACCGCAGTTCGCACTCCCGCGTGGGCGGCGAGCACCGCGTCGATCTCTCCGAGTTCGATGCGGAATCCACGAATCTTGACCTGTGAATCGCTGCGGCCGAGATACTCGAGTTCCGTTCCACGTCGTCGCACGAGGTCGCCCGTGCGATACATCCGCAGCCCCGAACGCGAGGGATCGGCAACGAACCGAGCAGCCGTCAGGTCGCCGCGGTGGTGGTAACCGCGGGCAAGTCCACGCCCGCTCAGATACAGCTCTCCTGTCACACCGTCCGGAACGGGACGAAGGCGAGAGTCGAGAACATGTGCGACGGTACCGAGAACGGGAGTACCGATGGTGATCCGATCAGTCGCCGACAGGGGCCCAGCGAGGGTTGCCATGACGGTGGACTCGGTGGGACCGTACGCGTTGAACATCTTTCGCGTCGGCGCCCACACCGCGACCAACGCGGCGTCGCAGGCTTCACCGCCGACGATCACGACACCGAGATCGGGAACATCCGACGGTTCGACCGTGGCCAGAGCTGCCGGGGTCACAAACGCGTGGGTGATCTTCGACGCCTGCATGAGATCTGCAAGCTCACTGCCACCGTAGATGCCGGTGGGGACAACAAGCATTGCGGCACCAGCACCGACAGCCATGGCCAATTCGAGAACCGAAGCGTCGAAGCTGGGCGAAGCGAAATGCATCGTGCGACTGTGGTTGTCGAGTTCGTATCGCTGAATCTGTTCGTCGACCAACGCCGCCAGCCCCGCATGCGAGACGGCGACGCCCTTGGGGGTGCCGGTCGATCCCGACGTGTAGATGACGTACGCAGTGTGATCCATCCGAATCGGTGACGTGCGATCGGAATCGAGAATTCCAGCGTCGCTGACGTCGGCGCGATCCAACGACTCAGCCGCTTCTTCCGTCAGCGTCAGGGCCGCGCCCGAATCGGTGAGCATGTGATCGATCCGCTCGGCCGGATAGCTCGGGTCGACGGGTACAAAAGCGGCTCCGGTCTTGGCGACGGCCCAGGTCGCGAGGACGGACGTCGCTGATCGCGGAATGGCGATCGCCACTACAGATTCGGGGCCGATTCCTCGCGCGAGGAGTGCCCGCGCCCACCGATTGGTTCGCCGGTCGACGTCGTCGTACGAGAGTTCGAAGTCGCCGTACAGCATGGCCGAACCGCCGTTCGACTTGGTAACCCCGGCGGCAAGAATCTCGGGCAGCGTCAGTTCCGTCAGCGCGACCGTAGAGGCAGCTCCCTGACGTTCGATCTCTGGCATCGTCCGCAGATCGAGGTCGCCGACCACTGATTCAGGTTCGACGACAACCGTGTCGAGAATGGCGGCAAACCGAGCCGCGAGCTCGCGCACAGTCCGCTCTTCGAAGATGTCGACGGCATAGGTCCACGTCGCGGTCGCCGATCCGTCCGGGCCTGGCGACGAAACATCCAGTTGAAGATCGAATTTCGAGATCGGCGTGTCCAGCTCAACCTGCGAGACGACAAGGCCCGGAAGCTGCACGGATGGAGTCGGAAGATCGCCGGTCGCGAGTACCACCTGGAAGAATGGGTGGTGCGCCGTCGAGCGAGGTGGGTCGAGTACCTCCACCAGACGCTCGAAGGGAATGTCGGCGTGGGCAAATGCCGAGAGGTCTGCGTTGCGGGTCGTCTCGAGCAAAACACGGAAGGATGCAGCCGGATCCACCTGTGTCCGAAGAACCACGGTCCCGACGAACATGCCGACGAGGTTGTCGATGGCCTGATCCCCACGTCCGCTGACCGGGGTGCCGATCGCGATGTCGGTCTCCCCCGCCATCCGCGACAGCAACACCGACAAGGCAGTGTGCAACACCATGAACGGTGTTGACCGCGTGCGACGAGCCAGAGATTCGACAAAGCTGTACGTCTGCGCGGAAATGACCGATGACACCGTCGCACCTCGATAGGACGCGACCGCGGGATGCGGCCGATCCGTCGGGAAATCGAGGCGGGTCGACATGTTCGCCAATGCACCGCGCCAGTAGTCGATCTGGCGCGATGCCTCCGAATCCGGATCGTCCTCGGCGCCGAGAGAATCGATCTTCCAGAGCGTGTAGTCCGCGTAGTGGACGCTCAACGGCGACCATTGTGGTGCAATGCCCGCGAGCCTTGATGCGTACGCCGCCATCACGTCCGCGGCCAGCGGCTGCATCGACCATCCGTCGCCACCGATGTGGTGGACGACAAGAACGAGAATATGCTCCGACGCAGCAGTCCGCAGGAGCGCGACCCGCAGGGGGACTTCAGTGGTGACGTCGAACCCGGCGCCGACCAATTCCCCGATCGCCGCAACAGGGTCGCTGACATCAACCGGTTCGAGCACCACCGGCACATGCGCGAGAATGTGCTGGTACGGCCCGCTCGAAGAATCCGGGTAGAGAGTGCGCAGCACCTCGTGCCGGTCGACGACGTCACTGATCGCCTGGCGCAGAACATCGATGTTCACGTCGCCGGCCAACGAGAGCGCTGCCGCGATGTTGTAAGCACCGGAATCCGGATCGAATCGGTTGAGGAACCACATTCTCTGCTGAGCCGGCGAGAGCGGAATCCGTTCCGGTCGCGGGCGCGGGCCGAGACCGGGCAATCCGGGTCGGTCGCCGCCTGCGACCAATTCAGCCAGCGCACCGACCGTCGGAGCATCGAACAGTTCTCGAACCCCCAGCGAGGATCCCAGCGTCGCATTGATTCTCGCCACGACCCGCGTAGCCGTGAGCGAGTTGCCACCGAGCGCAAAGTAATCGGCGGTCACGCCGATGTTGTCCACTCCGAGCAGCTCGGAAAAGATTGCGGCGATCGTCTTTTCGGATTCGGTGGACGGAGCAACATAGTCGCCCAGCGCCACATCCGGTTCCGGCAGTGCTCGCCTGTCGAGTTTTCCGTTGGGGCCGAGTGGCATCGAATCCAGGAACACGAAGACGGAAGGAACCATGTAGGCGGGCAGCTTCGCCTGCGAATGACCGGCGAGAAGCGCTATGTCGGTCGCCGAATCAGCCGTGATGTAGGCGACGAGGCGTTCCTCACGTACGACGGTGACGGCGGAGAGAACTCCCGAGAGTTCCAACAGGACAGCGTCGATTTCGCCGAGCTCCAAGCGCTGTCCGCGAAGCTTCACCTGAAAGTCGGTACGGCCCAGATACTCGATCTCGCCGATGGGATTCCACTTGACCAGATCGCCGGTCCGGTACAAGCGCCCGGAACCGAAAGGGTTGGCCACAAAGCGATCTGCTGTCAGATCAGGACGGTCGACATAGCCACGAGCGAGCTGCACTCCCGCGAGATACAGCTCCCCCGGAACGCCGATCGGGCTGGGCGCCAGAAGGCGATCCAGCACGTAGGTCCGCGTGTTCCAGACCGGAGCGCCGATCGGCACCGGGCCTGCCACGGCGGAATCCGTCTCGTGGAACGTCACGTCCACGGCAGCTTCAGTGGGACCGTAAAGATTGTGCAGACGTGCACCGATTCGCTCGTGGAAACGAACGACCGTCGCACGCGAAAGTGCCTCGCCGCTGGCGAACACCTGACGAACGGAGTGAAGCTGCTCGAGGTCTCCGTCGACGAGGAAGACGTCGAGCATCGACGGGACGAAGTGCAAGGTGGTGACACCTTCGCGAGCGATCAGCTCGGACAGGTACCGAGCATCGCGGTGTCCGTCGGGTTCGGCCACGACCAGTCTCGAACCGGTGACGAACGGCCAGAACAACTCCCACACCGAGACGTCGAAGGTGGCCGGTGTCTTGTGCAGCACGACATCGCGCGGCGCGAGCGGGTATTGATGTTGCATCCACAGCAGACGATTGACTATCGCACGGTGCGATACTGCAACGCCCTTGGGCTTCCCGGTGGAGCCGGACGTGAAGATCACGTAGGCGATGTGATCCGGAGATACGCTGCCGAGGCGCTCGACGTCTTGGATCTGCCCGGTGGAGTACCGCGAGAGATCGATCTCGTCGAGGAGCACCGGCTTGATCCCCGCAGGCAGAGAAGCCGCATCCTCTCTCGTCGAAAGGACTACCGACGGTGCTCCGATGTCGAGCACGTGCCGGATCCGCTCGCCGGGATGCTTCGGATCGATCGGAAGATAGGCTCCGCCTGCTGCGATGACGGCGTGGACCGCGACCACGTAGTGCGCACTCCGTTGCAGGGCGATCGCGACCAGAGACTCGGGTCCGACCCCACAGTCGACGAGGTGACGAGCGAGGGCGTTGACCTGCGAACGGAATTCGCGGTGGCTGACTGTCGTGTCTCCGAACGTCAGTGCATCATCAGACATCTCGACGACGCCCGCGTCAGTGAAGAGTAGATCGAGCAGCGTAGCGTCAACCAGGGTGTGGGACGTGTCGTTCCACTCGTCGAGTACGAGCCGACGCTCGGCATCGTCGAGATAGTCGATGTCGCGGATGCGGATACTCTCGTCGGTCATCGCAGCGAGAATCAATGCGAGGCGTCGGCCCAGACGCTGGGTGGAGTCGTGGTCCATCGCATCGGGTGCGTACTCGATGGTGAGACGAAGGCTCGGTTCGAGGACGGTGACCAGCGCGAGCGGGTAGTGAGTCGCATCTGCGACCTCGATGCCCGTGACACGCATCCCTGCGATATCCGTCGCGGATTCGAGCGCCGAACGGTCCACGGGATACGACTCGAACACCGTCAACGTGTCGAACATGGCGCCGGCACCCACCGCCGACTGCACCTCGGCAAGGCCGACGTGATGGCTGTCGAGCACCCGAACCTGCTCGGACTGAACTTGTTCGAGCAGTTCGGATACCGAATCATCCGGGTTCACTCGAACTCGAACCGGAACAGTGTTGATGAACAACCCGAGAATGTCTTCGACCCCGGTCAGCGACGCGGGTCGACCGGACACGGTGGCGCCGAACACGACGTCGTCGCGCCCGAGCATTCGGCTCAGCAGCAGGCCCCATGCAGTCTGGACGACGGTGTTGACCGTGACCCCGGTGCGCCTTGCCAACGCGACGATCGCCTCGGTCGACGAGGCTTCCAGCGGAACGTCGACGTCCACGGGAACTGCGTGCACGGAGGACTCTGCGCGCTGTGGTGCAATCACCGTCGGTTCGTCTGCCCCCGACAGCGCGCCGACCCACCTTTCCACTGCCTCGCCGTTGTCCTGTTCGGCAAGCCAGTCCAGATAGGTGCGGTACGAGCGCGCGGGAACCGACAGCGATGTGTCGGCGGCGTAGAGCGAAAGCAGGTCGCGCACCAACAACGGCATGGACCAACCGTCGAAGAGAATGTGGTGATTGGTGACGATCAGGTGCGCGGAGTCCACACTCTCGCGAACCAGAACTGCACGAAGCAGCGGGGGCGCGCTCAGATCGAACGGCGTTGTGCGCTCGAGTTCCGCGACGGCGTGCGGATCACTGCCGAGCACCTCCCGCCATGGAGTCGTCACGGAATCGAGAACGAGCTGTGCTGCAACGCCGTTCGAGTCGTACACGAAGGCGGTCCGAAGTGCGGCGTGGCGCTCGAACAATCTCGCGAGCGACCGGTGAAGTCGTTCGCTGTCGACGATCCCGCCCAGGGAAAGAACGATCTGCCCGGTGTAGACATCGACGGTATCGGCGGTGAGGCTGGCGTGAAACTGGAATCCCGCTTGCAGCGGCGACAGCGACCAGATGTCCTCCAGGTAGCCGAACTGCTTCTCCCACAGTTCTATTTCGTCCTGCGAAGCCGAGACCAGGGGAACGTCGGACGGTGTGAGACCGGCATGATCTCCGACGGAGGCGACAATCTTCTCCAATTCGACGCGCCACGCCCGCGCAAGCTCCTCGACTGCACCGGGTTCGAAGATGCCTTCAGGGAAAGCAAATGTCGCCGAAAGGAACTCGCCTTGTGGTCCGTCCATGACGACGGCATTGATATCGATGGCGTGGCTGACCGCGAGATCGCTTCCACTGCCGTTGTTGAGATCGATTCCGGCATCGGGAATCCAGCCGGCAGCCCTCAGTTCGTCGCTGAACTCGGCGGTGGACATCTTGCCCAGATAGTTGAAACCGATTTGCGGCTCCGGACCGGTCAGCAACCCTGCGCGTCGGAGCAGCCCGTAACCGATCCCGGATCCCGGTGTGGCTCGCAGCTGTTCCTTGACGGATTTCACGACCGCAACTGCGTCCGCTCCGAGTCCCGTGAGATCCATGCGGACCGGGTACGCCGCCGTGAACCAGCCGACGGTCCGGGACAGGTCCGAGCCGGGCAGCACGTCTTCGTCTCGTCCGTGGCCTTCGAGCGAAACGAGCACTCGCTGCGATCCGCTCCAGGTGCGAAATGCCAGGGCCAGTGCGCTGAGTAGTCCGTCGTTGACACCGGCCCGATAGTGCGACGGTACCGAGCGCAACAGGTGATCCGTCGTGTCATGGTCGATGTCGACCCGCACGCGACGGAGGGACGATCCCCGGTCTCGGTCCGAATCGAGAGTTCGTGAACCGATGGGTGACACATCGGCGGCGACGATCTCGCGCCAATATTCGAGCTCCGCCGACGGTGCCACGTCGGTGAGTCCGTGCGACCAGCGGCGCAGCGAAGTCCCGACCGGCATCAATTCCGGAGTGGCACCGTGAATGATCTGTAGCCACACAGCGGCGAAGTCGGGAAGCAGAATCCGCCAGGAGACACCGTCGACGACAAGGTGGTGGATGACGATGACCAATCGGCCCGAATCGTGCGCCGAATCGAGCCAGACGATCTGCGCAGTAACGCCGCGGTACGGATCGAGCCGCGAGGCAGCGTCCGTGGCCGCCGCGGTGAGAGCTTCCTCGAACTCCGAGGTACCGGGTTGCGCTTCGGTGACCGTTCGCCGAACCCACGTGTCGACGACACAACTGGGGGCGATGTCGAATCCGGAGTTGTCGGGCAGCAAGCGCGCGCGAAGAGCGTCATGTCGATCGACAACCACTTGAAGAGTCGCGGCGAGGCGCGAGAGATCAAGTCCGGCAGGAATACTGACCGACACTGCCTGATAGAAGGCATCGATGCTGCCCGCCATGCTCAATATCTTGGTTGCGATCGGGGTAAGGGGGACAAACCCCACTCCCCCACCTGGCAGTTCCTTGAGTACAACGGATTCATCTGCCGGGAGCGCAATTTCGGCCAATCGAGCCACCGTCTTGCGTTCGAACACATCACGCGGCGTGAAGACGACTCCGGCAGCTTTTGCGCGTGAGACGAGTGAGATCGCGACGATGCTGTCTCCGCCCAGCGCGAAGAACGAATCGTCGACACCGACTCGCTCGACGCCGAGGACAGACGCAGCGGCATCGGCGATGATGCGCTCAACCGGGCCGCTCGGCGCCCGGTAGTGCTGAGCCTCCGAACGAAGGTCAGGCTCCGGTAGTGCTCGGCGATCGACCTTTCCAGCCGGGGTCAGTGGTACTTCGGCAAGCGGTACCAGCTGGGAGGGAACCATGTGAGCGGGCAGGAATCGAGAGGCGTGCGCGGTCAGAGCCTCTTCGTCGAGGCTGTAACCCGGCTTGATCTTCACGTACGAGTACACGGTGCCGCGGGCCAGCGTCACGACGAAATCGACGGATTCATGTTGTGCAAGTACTGCGTCGATCTCACCGAGTTCGATCCGAAGTCCGTTGACCTGCACCTGAAAATCA
Source organism: Rhodococcus sp. NPDC056506 (assembly GCF_042794945.1). Lineage (NCBI taxonomy): Bacteria > Bacillati > Actinomycetota > Actinomycetes > Mycobacteriales > Nocardiaceae > Rhodococcus > Rhodococcus sp. NPDC056506. Next base: position 15,886 of record NZ_JBHTSW010000032.1, read on the forward strand.
GAGCGGCCGACATACTCGAGGGTGAGCTCCCTGCTCCAGCGCACTACGTCACCGGTACGGTACAACCGGGTTCCACCACCGAGGGGATCGGCGACAAAACTCGCAGCGGTCAGCGCCGAACGTGCGTGGTATCCCTGAGCCAATCCGGGGCCACCGAGATACAGTTCACCGGCCACCCCGACGGGCACGGGTCGCAACCAGCGGTCCAGAACCATCAGATGTGCGCCCTGAATGGGTGAACCGATCGTGATTGCTTCATCCGACGACAGCGGAGGCGTCGTGGTGATGACGATGGTCGACTCGGTAGGGCCGTAGCTGTTGTAGAACCGGCAGATCGGGCCGAAGCGCCGAACCAGATCCGGCGGGCACACGTCGCCACCGACAACCACCGCTTCGAGATCCGGCAGACCTGTGGCGTCCACGGTGCTCAAAATTGCCGGTGCACTGATGATGTGGGTGACGCGCTCGCTGCGCAGCAGTTCGGTCAGTTCGTCGCCGCCGTAGACATCGGCCGGAGCGATGACCATCGTCGCCCCGGCACTGAACGCCTGGACCATCTCGAAGACGGACGCGTCGAAACTCGCCGAGGAGAATCGCAGAACGCGCGAATGCACGCCGACCCCGAGTTCGGGACGACCCCAGGCAGTGAAATCGACCAACGCATTGTGCGTGACGGCAACACCTTTCGGCGTACCGGTGGAACCGGACGTGTAGATCAGATACGCGGTGTGATCACTTCGCAGAGGCGCCGTGCGGGCGGCATCGTCGACAACGGACTCGTCCCCGACATAGCTGAAACCGTCGATCGAGATCCAGTCCAGATCACCGGGCAGCGCCTGACGGACAGTCGAATCAGTGAGTCCCACAACGGCATTACTGTCGCTCACCATGCGAGCGATTCGTTCGATCGGGTACGTCGGATCAACCGGAACACACGCGGCGCCGGTCTTGGCAACGGACCACCACGCTATGACGGCATCGATCGATCGGGGTAGCGCGATCGCCACACCGTCACTGGGGCCGACTCCGCGTCGGACGAGTATTCGAGCAAGGACATTGGAACGTCGATCGAGTTCGCGGTAGGTGAGTTGCTCAGTACCGCAGCGCAGTGCGATCCCCTCCGGCGACGCCGTGACACCGCGCGCGAGAATCGAGGGCAGTGTCATCGGCTTCAACGCTGCCGATCCGCGTGCCGGGACGAGCGACACCCGCTCTGCTTCGCTCAGGATCTCGAGATCGAGAACGCGAGTGCCTGGCAGCGCTTGGTTGTACCGAGTCAGCAGGTCGACGTATCGGCGAACATGCACGCCCAGGTCATCCGCGTCGTACAGATGGGGATTGGCTTCGAAATCGATTCGCGGTGCCTCGCCCGAAGCACTCGGATAGATGTTGACCGACAGGTCTTCCACCGAACCCGTCGACAGCACGTGGAATCGACCGGTCACCGACCCAAGAACCACTTCGGGGTGAAAGTTCATGATGTTGATCGCGGGACCGAAGAATCCACGCTCGCCGCCGACGCCTCGATCACGTCTCATGTCTTCGGTGCGATATCGCTGATGCCTGAGCGCACCGGTCAGTTCCAGCTGGACTGCCGCGCTCAGTTCGGCAACCGTGGTCGTCGCAGTCACCGAGACTCGCAGCGGAACGACATTGGAGATCATTCCACCCGAACCACGAAGAACCTTGTTCGTTCGCGCGGTCACCGGCAAACTCAGGACGACGTCTTCGGTGCCGATCACGCGGGCAAAGTAGAGCGCGAAGGCAGCCACCGCTGCCGCGGAAGAGAATCCGTCCGCGCTCACCACCGCACTCGCGCCGTCAAGTGGTCGGCCGACCACGACCGCACCCGCCGTGGCGTCCATTCGCCTGCCGGCCAGGCTCCCCACTTCGGGAAGCTCTGCCGTCTTGGCTGCCCAGTAATCTCGATCCCTGACGAATCGCGGCGAGCGCTGATACGCGGCCTCGGTCGCGTACACGGCACCCAAATCATGCGCCGAGGATTCTCGGACCTCGAGGCCGGCGACATCGGCTGAGTACAACTCGGCGATGCGTGTCATGAAGTTCATGGCACCGTAGCCGTCGAGGACCAGGTGATGGATTCGGCAGTACCAGAAGTGGCGGTTTACGCCCACGCGCAGGACGGCAGACTTCACCAATCGGTCGGTGAGAAGGTCAAATGGGCGGGTGTACTCGTTCCGCATCCACTCGTGTGCAGCAGTTTCCGGCTCGAGCTCACCGCGCAGATCGACGACCTCGACGCTCTGGCTGAGCTCAGGATCGATCTGCTGAAATGGTTCGCCGTCCACCTCGAGCAGTTTCAGCATTCCGGAGCCGAACTCGTGCGCTGCTGTGACGCAGGCCTTTTCGAGCACCGCCGCGTCGAGGGACCCGTCGACGACGACGTACTGCGCGATCGTGATCGGCACATCACTGCGCAGTAGCTGGGCAAACCAGATTCCGCGTTGCGCGCTGGTCAGCGGAAAGGGCTCGAAACGTCGATCAGCATGCACAGCGTCGTTCTCTCATCTGCCGAAAAAAGTACCGACGGCCTGCGTCGATTGCTGTGGTCTTGCGGCGCGAAATAACCGAACCGGCTGCCACTCGACACAGTCCGCCGATTGATCAAAGATAGGGTTGCATAACCTATCCATTCCGTCAAATGGCAGCGCGAGGTTCCCGAGAAATTCCGCAAAGGATTCCGCGGGGTCTGTTTTTGCCGTTCAGGCCTGCAATCCGCGCGCCGCCTCGAGGTTCGGCGAATCATGCCCCGGATAGGCGTGAACAAGGGCAGTAGCGAGCTTGGGCACCGCGTGGGTGAGCGAATGCTCGGCGCTATGCGCGATCGCATGGGCTTCGGCAAGGGTTGCCCGGGGATCGATGTCGAGTTCTGCATCGGCATGCAATCGGTGTCCGATCCACCGCATCTTCAAATCACGTACGCCGAGAACCCCGGGCTCGCGCTGTAGCGCATGTTCGGCATCGTCCAACAACTCCGGTTCGACACCGTCCATCAGTCGCCGGAAAACGTCTCGTGCCGCGGTCCGCAGCACGGCCACGATCGCCACTGTGATGACAAGACCGATGATCGGATCTGCCAACGGGAACCCCAGAGCGACTCCCCCAGCGCCCAGAAGGACTGCGAGCGAGGTGAATCCATCTGTCCGAGCATGCAGTCCATCAGCGACCAATGCAGCTGAGCCGATCTGCCTTCCGACTCGGATCCGATACAACGCCACGAGTTCATTGCCGATGAAACCGATCAACCCTGCCGCCGCTACCCAACCGAGATGCTCGATCTCTACCGGATTGATCAATCGCCGTACCGCCTCCACACCGGCAATCACCGCCGACAGCGCGATCATCGCAAGCACGAACAATCCGGCCAGGTCCTCTGCACGCCCGAAACCGTAGGTATAGCGCCTGGTCGCAGCTCGCCGACCGAGTGCAAACGCAATCCAGAGTGGAACTGCCGTAAGCGCATCGGAGAAGTTGTGAATGGTGTCCGCCAGCAGGGCCACCGAACCCGAAATTGCCACGATTGCAACCTGAGCCACCGCGGTGACACCGAGAGCGACAAGACTGATCTTGACCGCCCGGATGCCGATCTCACTCGATTCCAGTGCATCGTCGACGCTGTCCGCGGCGTCATGACTGTGCGGAGAGAACACTTCCCTGACTGCCGATCGAAATCCCTTCGGCCCGTATCCGTGTCCATGACCGTGACCGTGACCGTGACCATGACCATGACCATGACCATGGGATGTTCTGGGCTCGTGCGTCATGACGCACCTTCTTCTCGATCGGTCCGCTCGGCCTTCGCGGAGCGCTCCGGGTGAATCTTCCGAAGCTCACCCTCACTACGGTGATGGCCCGGCAACCCAGGTCCGGCATGCTCGGCATTGAACACCGCATCCGTAACCAGTTGGCGCACATGGTCGTTCTCGAGACGATAGAAGACCGTCGTACCGTCGCGGCGCGTTCGGACCAACCTCGCCATGCGCAGCTTTGCCAAGTGCTGCGACACCGAAGGCGCCGGCTTGCCGACGCGCTCTGCCAGTTCGTTCACCGAGCACTCTCGGTCGACCAATGCCCACAACACCTGCACACGGGTTGCGTCGGCCAGCATGCGGAACACCTCCACAACGAGGTCGACTTGATCATCGGGAAGTTTTCGGCGACAAACACCACTATCTGCGTTCATACGTAGATAGTAGATCATCAGAGACGTCGAAGATGACCTCTCCTCGATTCACCAGTTGTGCAAAGCTTGGCGGCAAAGCACTTCTCCACTCGCAGACAGGGAGACACCAGAGATGAGTCCTGACGACTGGAACGCCGGCATCATTGCGGAATTCCGCGCGAACGAAGGCAAAGTTGGCGGACCTTTCGAAGGTGCGCCCATGGTGTTGGTCCATCACACCGGGCGCAAGTCGGGACGCGAGTTCGTGAGCCCGATGATGTATCTGGCAGACGAGCAGGATCCGAACACCGTTTACGTCTTCGCGTCGAAGGCCGGCGCCCCGACCAACCCCGACTGGTACTACAACCTTGTTGCCGCCGACCAGGCCGAGGTCGAGGTCGGCACCGAAACGTATCGGGTCTCCGTCAGCGAAGTAACCGGCGAGAAGCGCGACCGAATCTACGACGAACAGGCCAGCCGATATCCCGGATTTGCCGAGTACGCGGAGAAGACAGCCGGAATCCGCACCATCCCGGTTGTGGCACTGACTCGCGTGTAAATCCTGCGATGCGCCGCCCTGCCGTTTCCATCACGAAACGGCAGGGGTCGTTCGAAACGGAATCACGACACTGACGACGCTTTGACCTCAGCCTTCGCATGCCGTCCGAGCAGCACGTATCCCACCCAGGATCCGACAACCACCGTCGCCGCGAACGCTTGCACAAGGCCTTCGATACTCACTGGATAGAACACACCGGTGATGTAGTGCGAGATGAATCCGGTGGACGGCAATTCCGCGATTCCGGCCATCCGGCGGGCCCAATTCTCGAGATTGGTCAGCGGGCAGTCATATCCGACCGCTATCGAGCCGGCTCCCCAGACAACCGCAACAAGATGGAATGCAATGGTACGACGCCACTTCCACGCCACGAATCCACCCAGCACCACATAGAGAACAAACCCGAAGTGAACGAACACCGTCACTACTTCGATGAGCCGATACACCATCGTCGTCTCCGCTCGTGGCGCGGAAGTCCCGCAACAACCAGACTATTCCGATGTTAGTCCCCGTAGCGGCGATCTACCCGGTGTATGCAGCCGTCGTGCGGGCAGCGGCGGCGCGGGCGGCATCCGGGTCGTCGCCCGATGCGATTGCGGCAGCGGCCCATGATTCGCTGCTTCCCGCGATGAATGCCTTGGCCTCGTCACTCGCCGACCATTCGGGTGTCTCGAGCGGCGTCGCAATCCCGAGTTCCACGTGTCGAGCCAACCCGAGCAATCCCATGTCCCACCCGACGCCGACGGCGCCAGGACCGTACTCGGCCCACCGATCCGCCTCGACGTCCGCGGTGTGTTCGAAGTCGAACAGTGTTGCACTGCCGTCTTTTTTGGTGAGGTTCACCGTCACATAGCTCACGTCACCGCCGTATTCCCAGGTGATGCGGAGGGTTCGTGGAGCATCACACACCAGAATTTCGCCGCCGGCGTTGCCGTCGAGTTGGTAGCGCCCGCCGATCCGAGCCTCCCCCGACACCGGCATGAACCACAGCGGGATGCGGTCGAACTCGGTGGCCGCCGCCCACACCGTGCCGATGGGTGCCGCGAGCGTCCGCGACATGCGGAGCGTGCGTGTTTTCCCTTCGTCACCGCCGAACGGGCTCAGCTCTCGCGCCACCAACTGCAACGAATCAACTGCCTTGTCGACCATGAGGCTCCTCGGTTCGAGCGAAACTTCAGCTCAGTCGCTGCTGTAGATGTACTGATACTTCTTCTCCAGCGGCGCTCTTGCCGATCGCCTTGCAGAGTGCCACGCGCAGCGGAAGCCAGTGAGGTCCGTCGCCGGAGGGCATCAGCGTCACCTCGAAGGGATGCTCACCATCGAGGGTCCCCACCACTTTGACAGCGCGTCTGGTTCCCAGAAGTTCCGCCGAGCCGGGCACGGTCAAGAACGTTGCGAACGCCCCGTCTTTCTCGATGGATGAGGTGAACGAGTAGTCGAGCGGTTGTGGAGTCTTGTCAGTGGCCATGTCGCGTCACTACTGAGCGGCGAGCAGGACGTCGGTGTCGAAACACGTGTGAGTGCCGGTGTGGCATGCTGCGCCCTCCTGATCGACGATCAGCAAGACGGAATCGCCGTCACAGTCGAGGCGCACCTCGTGTACGTACTGGGTGTGCCCGGAGGTCTCTCCCTTGACCCAGTACTGCTGCCGCGAGCGCGAATAGTACGTCCCCTTACGGGTTTCCAGTGTTCGCGCGAGCGCTTCGTCGTCCATCCACGCGACCATCAGCACATCACCGGTCGACTTCTCCTGCGCAACCGCGCTGAACAGTCCGGCGTCGTTTCGCTTCAGCTTCGCCGCGATTGCGGGATCAAGGCTCATATGACGTTTATACCTTCCACCTGTGACTTCCGTGGAATTCCCCTGCACGGCCGCCCTAGAATGGAAGTTCCTTCGCCGTCACCGTGGAAGAAGATCCGACATGAACCATCAGCATCATGACGGTCCGCACCCGGAGTACACCTGCCATCTCGCGAACCCGAGTACCGATCGCGTCCGAACCCGCCACATCGTTCTCGGCATCGGCCCAGGTACTACCAGCAAGAATGTACTCAGCTACGCACTGACGCTTGCCGCGAAGGAGGATTCAGCCCTCCACGTCGTTCACTGCATCACGTCCGAGGACCTGCCTGTCGAAACCGACTCACCACAGTTCGAAACACGCCTGCACGACGAGATGGTGGCGCAACGCGAGCAGACAACCTCGACACTCGCCTCACACACCGACGCCTGGACGTACGACTGCACCTACGGAGATCCAGCCGGTGTCATCCTCGCGACAGCGGACAAATACGACGCCTTCACCATCGTGATCGGCTCACCGCGAAAAGGCGCTGCCTCCGCGGTGAGCCAACTGATTCACAGTTCGGTCTCTTCCCGACTGAACCGGCAGAACCGCTATCCCGTGATATCGGTTCCCGACGGCGTCAGATCAGCCAGATAGCCCAACACCGCTACATGTTCGCCTAGATGATCGAATAGTCTTCGAGCGGAAAGCGTTTCGCTTCGATGAAAGCGTTGCGTGTCGATGTGGGCCGCAGGATCGCAGCCTCACCGTGCTGATTGAAGTAATAGCTTCGCGCAGTCTGGCAACTGCCACCGTAGAAGACGGAGTCCGCCAAGTTCTCGGTCATCCGGTCGAGGAACTCGGCGTTGGCGGTTTCGGTGACCTCGAATGTCTCCGCGCCGCGCCGTTTCACCTCTCCGAACAGTCGATCCATGTGCTGCATCTGGGATTCGATCGTCGTGAAGTAGGACAATCCGCTGTACGAGTACGGACTGGCGAGCGTGAGGAAATTAGGGAAGTAGGGAACCGCAACCCCTTCGTAGGCCTGGAAACGGTTGTCACGCCACCACTTACCGAGGTTTCGGCCCTCACGGCCGATAACCTCGATGGCCGGAAAGTTCACGTCCCAGAGGTTGAATCCCGTTGCCAGCACCAAGGTGTCGATCTCGGTCTTGCGGCCGTCGGCGGTGACGATTCCGTCGGCAGCAATATGGTCGATCGACGTCGTTTCGAGATGCACGTTGTCTTTGGTGAACGTACGGAAGTAGCTGTTGGAGAACGTGGGTCGCTTGCACCCGAAGTCGTAGTCCGGTGTGAGTTGCTTGCGCAGGGTCGCGTCTCGGACCTGGGACCGCAGGAACGCGCGTGATGCGGCCGACGCTCCCTTGTTCAACAGCTTGACCTGCTTGTAGTGCAGGACTGCGCTGACCATGATCATTTCGAGAATCGACGAACTGACGGCGCGGGCGATTCGCTGCGTGAGCGGAATGCGCGAGAACAGCTTCTGCACTGCGTTCGGGATGGGGACGTCGATCTTGGGTACCACCCAGATCGGCGTGCGCTGGTAGACGGTCAACTCTGCGGCCTGACGCGCGACCTCGGGGATCAACTGCACAGCGGTAGCACCGGTTCCGATGATTGCGGTCTTGGTGCCGGACAGATCGTAGGAATCGTCCCAGGCAGTGGTGTGAATGATCTTGCCGGCGAAGTCGTCGATACCGGAGATGTCCGGCCGATGCGGTTGCGACAGGAAACCCGTCGCAGTCAGGAGGTACTTGGTAGTGATGTCCGGCGCCCCCTTCACGGATACGACCCAGTGCGAGGAATCCTCGTCCCAGCGGGCTCCGTCCACCACGGCACCGAACGTCATGTGCTTGCGCAGGTCGTATTTGTCTGCGACGTGATCGGCGTACTTCTTGAGTTCGGCGCCCGGCGCAAAGAGCCTGGACCAGTTCGGATTGGGCTCGAACGAATACGAGTACGTGACCGACGCGATGTCGACAGCCAACCCGGGATAGCGGTTGACGTGCCACGTTCCACCCAAATCGTCCTCGCGCTCGAGGATCGCCAGCTTGTTCAGGCCCAGCCGCTTGAGTTGAATGGCCGCACCCATTCCGCCGAAGCCCGCCCCCACCACTACTGCGTCGTACTGCACTGCCATCGGAGAATCCCTCTCATGAACTACGCACTCATGAACTGCACATCAGAAAATGACGTGCCATTCCGTTATGGAGAACGGTATCATTCCTGACGTGACGAAGGCCATGACCAGAGCGGAACGAAAAAAGGCGGAATTACGCCGCGAGATCATCGACGCATCATTCGAATGCTTCGCCGAGCGCGGCTATCACGCAACCGGAATTGCCGACATCGCAACAACTCTCGGAATCGGCCACGGGACCTTCTACCGGTACTTCGAGAACAAGCGCGACATCATCGACCACGTCATCGACGACCTGATCGCCAAGATCATCAGCGCACTGGCCACCGAGAATTCACCTGACGCAGCAAGCACTCTGGACGAGTACCGCGCTCAAGTGGGACGGATCGCCGAAGCACTCCCCCGCATCTTCTTCGACGACCCACGCATCCCGCGGGTGCTGCTTTTCGAGACGACAGGCGTCGACGCCGATCTCACCGGCCGGATGCTCGATCTACTCGATCAGTCGGCATCGTTGACAGCGGCGTATCTGCATCACGGCGTCGAATGTGGCTATCTACGCGCCGACCTCGACGTCGACAACACTGCACAGGCCGTCAACGGCATGATGCTGGCAAGCGCGATTCAAGGATTGCGAGCCGATTCGTCCGTCGACTGCACGGCATTGAACCAGGCCATCAGCCGCCTCATGTTCGACGGAATCCGCGCCGAGAACGCCTAGCGAACGACGATTCCCTCGGCACGCATCGCATCCTTGACCTGCGGGATGCTCAGATCGCCGAAGTGGAAGACGCTTGCTGCGAGAACTGCGTCCGCGCCCGCTTCGACAGCCGGGGCGAAGTGCTCGACCAGGCCGGCGCCGCCACTGGCGATCACCGGTACGTGGACCGCTGCACGGACAGCGCGGATCATCAGCAGGTCGAAGCCGGCCTTGGTGCCGTCGGCATCCATCGAGTTCAGCAGGACCTCCCCCACTCCCAACTCCGCGCCACGCTCGGCCCACTCCACCGCGTCGATCCCGGTGCCGCGTTTGCCTCCGTGCGTGGTGACCTCCCAGCCCGACGGAGTATCCGGCTGCCCCTGGGGAACGGTGCGGGCATCGACCGAGAGGACGATGCACTGCGAGCCGAAACGCTCACTCAGTTCCTTGAGCAGTTCCGGGCGCGCGATCGCCGCGGTATTGACGCTGACCTTGTCGGCACCGGCACGCAGCAGACGATCGACGTCCGCGACCGTGCGCACCCCGCCGCCGACGGTGAGGGGAATGAAAACCTGCTCGGCAGTACGACTTACGACTTCGAGCATCGTTCCTCTATCCGACGTGGATGCGGTCACGTCCAGGAACGTCAGTTCGTCGGCACCCTGAGCGTCGTACGCTGCCGCGAGTTCCACGGGATCTCCGGCGTCGCGAAGATTCTCGAAATTGACACCCTTGACCACTCGTCCGGCGTCGACGTCGAGGCACGGAATCACACGAACTGCGAGGGTCATGACTGTGGTCCTCCTGAGGACGAAGCGCGCGGATCACCGAGCGCGTTGAGGATATCGAGAATCTCACCGTGGATGCCCGGAGCGGCGGCGAGCACCGACTCCGATTCTACGGTCCACGGATTGCCGGCCAGATCGGTGACCACCCCGCCCGCACCGCGAACGAGTGCGACCCCGGCCGCGTTGTCCCACGCGTTGCGGCCGTAGACGATCGCACCGCCCAGGATGCCGGCCGCGGTGAAGGCCAGATCGACTCCGGTGGAGCCGTGTATCCGGATCCGCGAGGACACCTTGCTGATCTCGGCGAGCAGGTCGAGTCGGAAGCTACCGGGAATCCGGCCACGACTGTTGACGTTGAGTGCGCCCAAGCCGACGATCGACGACGCCAGATCGGTCGGCTCCAGTGGCGGTACGGCGATTCCGTTGACCAACAACGGACCGCCTGCGCGAGTGGCGTACGTGTGACCGATCAACGGAAGCCAGGTCAATCCGAGCACCGGGACACCGTCGTCGAGCAGCGCCAACAGCGTTCCGGCAGTAGGTAATCCGGCCGAGTAGTTGAAAGTGCCGTCGACGGGGTCGAGAACCCAGACAAGTCCCGAACCGACGTCGGGGCCACCGAATTCCTCGCCGTGCACCTCGATGCCGGTCTGCTCGAACAACTCCGCGCTCAACCGCTTCTCCAGCGCGAGATCGACCTCGGTGGCAAAATCGCCCCAACCCTTGCGGACCGCGCTCGGGGCACCGACACCGGAGACGAACTGATCGTGGACGCCGTCGAGAAGCCGACCCGCAATCGCGAGAAGTTCGTCGAGGTCACGCGTCGGAGTCATCTGGAAAATCTATCCGGAAACTGCTGCCAGTGCTTCGGGGAGAGTGAAGCGACCCGCGTAGAGCGCCTTGCCGACGATCGCGCCCTCGACACCCTGATCTACCAGGCTGGAAATAGCGAGGAGATCGTCGATGGTCGACACACCGCCGGAGGCGACGACGTGCGCGTCGGTGACCGCGCAGACCTGGCTGAGAAGTTCGAGATTGGGCCCGGTGAGAGTGCCGTCCTTGGAGACGTCGGTGACGACGTAACGGGTGCAGCCGTCACGGTCCAAACGCGCGAGGGTCTCCCACAGATCCCCGCCGTCGGTGACCCAGCCGCGACCACGGGTGCGGTACTGGCCGTCGACGAGACGAACATCGAGGCCGACGGCGATCTTGTCGCCGTACTTGGCCAAGGCTCGTGCACACCACTCGGGATCTTCGATTGCGGCGGTACCGAGATTCACGCGAGCACAGCCGGTGGCCAGCGCAGCTTCCAGGGAGGCGTCGTCGCGGATTCCTCCGGAGAGTTCCACCTTGACCGTCAGGTCGCCGATGACGCCGGCCAGCAGTTCGCTGTTGGATCCACGCCCGAAAGCGGCGTCGAGGTCGACGAGGTGCACCCATTCGGCACCGTCGTTCTGCCAGGCAAGAGCGGCGTCGCGGGGCGACCCGTAACCGGTCTCACTTCCCGCCTCTCCTTGCACGAGGCGAACAGCTTCACCGTTGACGACATCTACAGCAGGCAAAAGGACCAGGCTCACGTGCGGTAACCCTAGTAGGTCAGGACCTCGAACCGTCCTCCGGGTCACCGAACGCATTTCGGGTCATCCGCTTGGATACGACGCCCATTGCCGCAATCGCGGCGACGACCCCCACGAGACCGATCACGAGGCCGACGCCCGGCGAGGGTTTGAGCACAACGATGACGACCGTGGCGACCGCCAGCGCAGCCACCGCGGCGCCGAGCGAGAACAACGCCAGACGAGCGAGGGAGAAATCGTCGCCGCGGTTCGGTCCGGATCCCCCGGTCACAAACTCTGCACCCAATTGCTCAGCAACTCGGCGCCTGCATCGCCGGACTTCTCGGGGTGGAACTGCGTCGCGGACAACGCACCGTTCTCGACGGCAGCGAGGAACTTTCCGCCGTGATCGGCCCACGTCAGCTTCGGGGGCGCAATGTGCTCGGACGGCGCGAGTTCCCAACTCTGCACGCCGTACGAGTGGACGAAGTAGAAGCGGGTATCGGCGTCGATACCCTTGAACAGGGTGCTGGACTCCGGAGCCTCCACGGTGTTCCAGCCCATGTGCGGCAGGACCTCTGCTTGCAGCCTCTCGACGGTGCCGGGCCATTCGCCGCAGCCCTCCGCCTCGACACCGAATTCGACTCCCCGGTCGAACAGAATCTGCATGCCGACGCAGATGCCCAGCACCGGTCGGCCACCGGCCAGGCGTCTGCCGATGATTCGGTCACCCTGGACTGCACGCAGACCTTCCATGCAGGCCGCGAACGCGCCGACGCCGGGCACCACCAGACCGTCCGCCGCCAGTGCCACCTTCATGTCGTTGGTCACCTCCACCTGCGCCCCGGTGCGCGCCAAGGCGCGAGTGGCCGAATGCAGATTGCCGGAGCCGTAATCGAGTACAGCGATCGTGGAAGCGCTCATGCCCCAACTCTATCGGGCAACCCTGGCGCCGATCACTTTGCCGCCCGCGGCCAGTGCCGGGAGGAGAGCGACAACTACCGCGGACACCGCGAACACCCACGCATAGCCGGCTGCAGTAGCCACGAATCCCAACGCCAGCGCTCCGATTCCGGTGCCGGCGTCATAGCCGATGTTCCAGATCGCGCTCGCGGATCCGAGTTGCCTCGGGCCGGCAGCCTGAAACGCCATGACCAATGATTCGTTCTGCACCGCACCGAACCCGAGCCCGAAAAGGACCGCCGCGCAGAACAAGACCGGCGTCGAACCGCCGTCCACGTTGATCGCGAACAGCACCAACCCGATGGTCGACGACGCCAATGCCGGTGCGAGTGTTCGACCACTGCCGAGACGGTCGGCGATCAGTCCCGCCGAGTACCGGCCGACCAACATCGACCCACTGGCCGTCGCCAACACCACACCTGCAACGGCCGCACGCTCCGAAATTGCGATCGGCAGCAGCGACGACAATCCGCCGAACGACGCGGACACGCACGCCAAAGCGAGCACCGGAACCAAGACTGCGAACACGCTCAACCGAGCGGATTCCCCGGTGGGCTGGGCGAAGATCTTCGGTAACCGGGCAATGGCCACCAGTGCGAGTGCCGGGATCAGCGCACCGAGAACGAACACCGGTGTCGCCGACCACCGCTCCATGAGCGCAAGCCCCAGCGGCAGCCCAGCCATCTGCGACGCTGCGATCGCGATCCCCTGAGCGCCCGTGGCACGGCCGAGAATTCGCTTGGGTGCCAACTCCGCCACCAGTGCACTGCCGGCCACCGTCAGCATGCCGAAACCGATGCCACGCACAGCCGAAACGGCCAGAACAGGACCGGCGTCGGCCGAGATCAGCAGCACCAACGACGGCGGACCGAGGAGCAGACACCCGACCGCAAGCACGCGCCGGTAGCCCTGCGTCCGCAACAACCGAGGCACGAGCAGTTGGGTCAAGACCGTGGCCGCCATGAAGACACCGGTCACCGATCCGGCAAGCGCATCCGATCCACCGGATTGCGCAACCAGCAACGGCACCACCGGCAACAGCAACGACCAGCCGCCGAAAGCTGCTGCCGCCATGATCAGGACACCGACCATGCCCGGAGTACGAAGCAACCCCGGACCCGCCTCTTTCCCCGTCACAGACGCGGTAACTTTTCGCGTCACAGACGCAGTAACTCTTCGCGTCACAGACGCAGTGCGCCCGCTACCGCGGCCAGAACCGCCATCGCGAGGAGGATTCCCGACGCCAGCTTATTGACCTTGAACATCGAGTAGGCGCCGCCCACAGCAATTCCCGCACCGATGAACAGCAGATAGGTGAAGAGGACGCTCACAGTGTGCCCTTCGTCGACGGCACGCCGCTCACGCGCGGATCCGGCTCGACCGCCTCACGCAGAGCGCGCGCAACGGCCTTGTACTCGGCCTCGGTGATGTGGTGCTGATCGCGACCGTACAGAACCCGAACGTGCAGTGCGATACGCGCATTCAAGGCGATCGACTCGAACACGTGACGATTGATCACCGCGTGATACGGCACGCCCGGGTACCCGCCGATGACGGAATGCACCATGTAGTCGGGCTCGCCGGTGTGCACGCAGTACGGGCGACCGGAGACGTCGACCGACGCGTGCGCCAGCGTTTCGTCCATCGGGATGAAGGCGTCACCGAAACGACGGATGCCCTTCTTGTCGCCGAGAGCCTGGCCGAGCGCCTGGCCGAAAACGATCGCGGTGTCCTCGACGGTGTGGTGAGCGTCGATCTCGACGTCACCCTTCGCCTTGACGTCGAGATCGAAGCTGGCGTGCGTACCCAACGCGTTGAGCATGTGGTCGAAGAACGGAACGCCGGTGGAGACGTCGACGATGCCGGTCCCGTCCAGATTCAGTTCGACGACGATGCTTGATTCCCGAGTTGTCCGTTCGATCCGCGCGATGCGATCGCTCATGCCGTCTCTCCTGAATTCGTGTCGACCAGCTGGGTGCCTGCGATCTCGTCGCTGGCCTTGATGAACGCGTCGTTCTCGGCCTCGAGCCCCACGGTGGCCCGCAGATACCCGGGGATGCCGATGTCGCGGATGAGAACTCCGCGGTCGAGGTATTCCTTCCACGCCTGCGCACTGTCGGTGAACTGACCGAACAAGATGAAGTTCGCGTCGCTGGGAATCACTCTGAAACCGGTGTCCGCCAGCGCCTTCGACACCCGATCACGCTCGGCCGACAGGGCATGGACGCTGCCGAGGGTCTCGTCGGCGTGACGCAGGGCCGCGCGCGCCGCCGCCTGCGTGACCACCGACAGGTGATACGGCAAGCGCACCAACAACAGTGCGTCGATGAACGCGGGCGCGGCGGCGAGGTAGCCGAGTCGGCCACCGGCAAACGCGAAAGCCTTGCTCATGGTGCGAGTGACAACCAGCTTGGCCGGGAACTCGTCGATCAGCGTCATCGCACTCGGCGCAGCAGAGAACTCCGCGTACGCCTCGTCGACGATCACGATGCCCGGCGCCACGTCGAGGATGCGTCGCAGTTCCGCGATGCCGACGCTGTGTCCGGTCGGGTTGTTGGGGCTGGTCACGAACACGACATCGGGCCGACGTTCACCGATTACGGTGACGGCAGCATCCACGTCGAGTGCGAAATCGTCCCGACGGAAGACCTCGACCCACTCGGTATCGGTCCCGTCGGCGATGATCGGGTGCATGGAGTACGAGGGCACAAACCCCATCGCGCTACGTCCCGGACCTGCGAACGCCTGCAACAACTGCTGAAGAATCTCGTTCGATCCGTTTGCCGCCCAGAGGTTGTCGACGGTGACCGGCACTCCGGTCTGCTTCGACAGGTACGCAGCGAGATCCGTCCGCAGAGCCACGGCATCGCGGTCGGGGTAGCGGTGCAGTTCTTTCGCGGCCTCGCGCACGGACTCGGCGACGTCGTCGATGAGCGCCTGTGTCGGCGGATGCGGGTTCTCGTTGGTGTTCAGCTGAACCGGAACCGTCAACTGCGGTGCGCCGTACGCCGACTTGCCACGCAGGTTCTCACGAATCGGAAGTGCGTCGACCGAAATCGATCCTCCAGGAGCACTATTCATCGCAGAGCTACTCATCGCAGAGCTACTCATCGCAATGCCTCGAATCGCAGGCGCACAGCTTCACCGTGCGCGGGCAGGTCTTCGGCATTGGCAAGCGTGATGACGTGTCCGGCAACATCTTTCAGAGCCGACTCGGAGTAGTCGATCACGTGGATCCCACGAAGGAACGTCTGCACACTCAGACCGGAAGAGTGACGCGCACACCCAGCAGTCGGCAGAACGTGGTTGGAGCCGGCGCAGTAGTCGCCGAGGCTGACCGGCGCCCATGGGCCGACGAACACGGCACCAGCACTGGTGACCTGAGCTGCGACACCGGTTGCGTCCTCGGTCTGGATCTCGAGGTGCTCGGCCGCATAGGCGTTGACGACGCGCAAACCGGCGGAAACATCGGAGACCAGCACGGTGCCCGACTGACTGCCGCTCAGTGCGGTGGTGACGCGCTCGCGGTGCTTGGTGATCTCGAGCTGCGCGGCCAGAGCTTTGTCGACAGCGTCGGCCAATTCGACGCTGGTGGTGACGAGGACGCTGGCAGCCATGACGTCGTGCTCGGCTTGGCTGATGAGATCGGCGGCAACGTGAACCGGATCAGCCGTGTGGTCGGCGAGGATCGCGATCTCGGTGGGTCCGGCCTCGGCGTCGATGCCGACCAGGCCACGGCACAGACGCTTGGCGGCGGTGACGTAGATGTTGCCGGGACCGGTGATCAGGTCTACCGGCACCAACTCGGAGCCATCGGTATCGGTGCCGCCGTAGGTAAGGAGGGCGACGCCCTGCCCGCCGCCGACGGCCCACACCTCGTCGACGCCGAGCATGGCTGCTGCGGCAAGGATGGTCGGGTGCGGCAATCCGCCGAAGTCGGCTTGGGGCGGCGAGGCGACAACAAGTGATCCGACGCCGGCCGTCTGAGCCGGCACGACGTTCATGACAACACTCGACGGGTACACGGCATTGCCGCCGGGGACGTACAGCCCGACGCGCTCGACCGGAACCCACCGCTCGGTGACCGTGCCGCCGGGGACTACCTCAGTGACGGTGTCCTTACGACGCTGATCGGCGTGCACCTTGCGGGTGCGCTCGATCGCAACCTCGAGGGCTTCCTTGACGGCGGGGTCGAGTTCACGAAGTGCGCGCTCGAGCTCTGCAGCCGGAACCCGAACCGAAGACGGACGAACACCGTCGAACTTCTCGCCGAATTCGAGCGCGGCTTCTGCACCGCGATCACGAACGGTTTCGACCATCGGGCGAACCTGATGCAGTACCGCGTCCACATCCACTCCACCTCGGGGAAGCGCGGCGCGAAGTTCGGCCGTGGATGGGGTACGACCACGCAGGTCGGTGCGGGCAAGCATGAGAGTTCCTCTCGTACGCAAACGGGGTGCCTGTGCAAGCGGCAGCAAACCGGTCCGGCATTACAGGGCTGAACTACGGACCCGAAACACAGAACTGACGTCAATTATCCAGGATAGGCGCACCCCATTTTTCACCGGTCCACCTGCGACGCTCACTGCAGGTCCGGCGCCCGCCGCCTGGCAAGTTCGATCAGCTCGTCCCTTCGAGGTGTCGCCACCGAGATTTCACGGCCGTCATGCAGACGAAAGCGGACCCCGTCGCCGGGAGACGCGAGAATTACCCGCATCCCGGGGCCGGTCATCCGATAACCGATCCCGGAGCCCATCCCGACATGGACCGGAGTTGCCGACACAACTTCGTCCCACCGAAAAACCTGACGCAGCCCTGGAGACAGCGCGATCGTCAGCCGTTCGGCGTCTGTGGTGATGATCACGCGCACCTTCCACATGTACGTGGCCAACCCGAAGCAAAGGGTTGCGGACAACACAGCCCCGACGTAGCCCGCTGGGTCGCGTTGCACGATCACCGCGAACCCGCAGACAATCACCAAGATAATTCCGAGGACGACGCACAATGCGACCGTCGACCGCCGCAGTAGTGGGCTCAGCGGAATGGACTCGTGAACTTCGTGCACAGCACCCCCGCCTCGATCGCCGACAACCCCACCCCCGAGGAACGACACCGGGAACACGACCATCCCGTTACTCCCGCTTTTATAACAAATACGTCACGCACAGATAGGGTCCAAAGTCGTGACAGACAGTGACGTGGCCACGACCGCACCTCCGGCCTTGCCGACCCCCGAGCGATCCAGCGGACCGAACCGAGCGCGGATCGTTGCGATTGTCGCATCGATCCTCGGCATAGTTTTATGCGGATCGGTTCCGTTCCTGCCGATCGAACAGGACACCGCCGCTGTCAACTGGCCGCAGTCCGGATCGACGGCGAGCGTCGAGGCGCCATTGGTCTCGTACACACCGCTGCGTATGGAGGCATCGATTCCGTGCGCGTCGATCAACGAGTTGACCGCCGCCGGCGGAACACTCGTCTCGACTGCTCCCCCGGGTGCCGCCGACGCGCGGCGCTACGGATTTGTCGCCACGGTCTCCCCCGAATCCGCTGACGCCCCCGCCCGGGTGGACGTGGTCCTACGCGATCAAGTGTTGCTCTCGACGCCGGTCACTGATCTGCCGAGTGGATGCGTGCTCACACTTTCAGCCGAGCCGACTCGAACCACCTTCGATGCCACCGGTTCCGAACCGCGCGTCATCGAGGGCGACAGCCGGCCACAGGTGGTCGGCGTCTTCAGTGACCTCGATTCGGCAGCAGCCGGTTTGAACGTCTCGATCGAGACAGACTCTCGCTTCACGTCGAGCCCGTCGGTGATCAAAACCCTCGCCATGATTCTCGGGGCGCTCACTGCTGTCGTTTCCCTCTTCGCTCTGCACCGTCTCGACAACCGCGACGGCCGGGGCACACGCAAATTCCTGCCCGCCCGGTGGTGGAAGTTCACCGTCCTCGACGGCGTCGTGGTCGGAACTCTGGTGCTGTGGCATTTCATCGGCGCTACCACGACCGACGACGGCTACCAGTTCACGATGGCCAGGGCGTCCGAGCAATCCGGCTACATGTCCAACTACTTCCGGTGGTTCGCAGTCCCCGAAACCCCGTTCGGGACTCCGTACTACAACATCCTCGGACTCCTGGCGCACGTCAGCACTGCGAGCCCCTGGGTCCGCCTGCCTGCTCTGCTGGCGGGCATCATCACCTGGCTCGTCATCAGTCGGGAGGTCGCGCCTCGACTGGGCGCCGCAATTCGCGGAAACCGGCTCGCTCTCTGGACCGGTGCGCTCGTCTTCCTCGCATTCTGGCTTCCCTTCAACAACGGACTGCGCCCCGAACCGATCGTTGCTCTCGGCGTCCTGCTGACGTGGTGCTCGATCGAACGCGCCGTCGCGACGAGACGACTTCTACCGGTCGCAATCGCGATTCTGATCGCCGGATTCACCTTGACTGCCGGGCCCTCCGGCCTCATCTGCTTCGCCGCACTCATCGCCGGCATACGCCCGATCATGCGCATCATCATCGAGCGAGCCCGCACCACCGGTTATGTCGCAGCTGTCGGGCCACTGCTGGCTGCCGGACTCTCGATCCTCATCCCCGCGTTCGGCGATCAGAGCCTCGCCGCCGTCATCGAGATGCAACGTGTCCACTCGATCTCGCCGAATCAGCCCTGGTTCGACGAGTACCTCCGCTATCAGTACCTCTTCAACATCTCCGTCGACGGTTCCCTGACCCGCAGATTCGGTGTGTTCGTCATGGTTCTGTGCCTTGGCGTCTGCACCGCGATGATGCTGCGCAAGGGCGGCCGGATTCCCGGTCTGGCGGCCGGCCCGTCACGCCGCGTCGTGGGGCTGACGATCGGCGCACTGCCACTGCTGATGTTCTCGCCGACCAAGTGGACCCACCACTTCGGAATCTTTGCCGGACTCACCGCCGTTCTGGCGATGATGACGGCCGTCGCCGTGGGAACGAAACTCCTACGCTCGCCGCGCAATCGGGCCCTCTTCGCGGCGGCAGTCCTGTTCCTGCTGGCGGTCGCGTTCACCGGCAGCAACAGCTATTACTACGTGTCCAGCTACAGCGTTCCGTGGTGGGACAAGCCGGTGTCGATCGGCGGACTCGGTGCGAGCACCGTCCTCCTCGGATTGACCGTGCTGATGCTCGGCGTCGCCGCGTGGTACTTCTTCCGTGAGCCGTACACCGCCGGGAAGGAACCGTCCGCGAAGCACGCTCGACTGCTTGCCATCTCGCCACTGACGATCGCCGCAGGCGCCATGGTCCTCTTCGAGGTGCTGTCCATGTCCAAAGGCGTGATCACCCAATACCCGGCCTATTCGGTGGGCCGCGCGAACGTCGATGCCGTTCTCGGCCAACACTGCGGACTCGCCAACGACGTTCTGCTCGAAACCGATCCGAACTCCTCGATGCTGACCCCGCTCTCCGGCAACGTTGCCACGGCGCTCTCCGCAGGTGGGGCGACAGGATTCGATCCGAATGGTGTCGCCTCCGACCTTCGAGCCGACAAGGAAGCCACGGCTACCGGCGGCGCGAACACCGTCGACACCTCCGAGGACACCGCCGGTAACTCGGCCGGAACCGGTGGTGGCGCCGGACAGACCGGAGTCAACGGCAGTTCGGTCGCGTTGCCGTTCGGCCTCGACCCGGCGACAACACCGGTCATGGGCAGTTACGGTCAACCGTCCCCCGGCACTCTGATCAGCGACTGGTACCAACTCCCCGACGTGGGTGAGGACGCAACCCGTGGCGACATCATCTCCATTGCAACGGCTGGTCGTGTCCGATCGGTCGACAAGGACGGAATCGTCACCTACGGCCAGAACGTCGAGGTCGAGTACGGCACAGCGCGCGGCGTCGACGACGCGGAAGCAGACGATGTGGAGACACTCGGAAAAATCGCGCCCCTCGACATCGGGCCGGCACCGTCATGGCGAAACCTGCGAGTGCCACTGGATCAGATTCCCGTCGAAGCCAACAGCATTCGACTTGTCGTCAGCGACTACGACAGCAAGGCCGACCAATGGGTGGCCGTTACCCCGCCGCGCGTTCCGAAGACCCAGAAGCTCAACGACGTCGTCGGCTCGCAGACGCCCGTCATGCTGGATTGGGCTGTCGGCCTGGCATTCCCGTGCCAACGCCCCTTCGATCACCGGGTCGGAATCGCCGAGGTCCCCGAGTACCGGATCCTTCCCGACCATTCCGGCGCGCTCGTGACCAGCGCCTGGCAGGACCACTACGGCGGCGGACCGTTGGGGTGGATCGATCTGCTGCTCAGCGCTCAGACCATTCCGTCGTACCTCGACAACGACTGGGCTCGCGACTGGGGTTCGATCGAGAAGTACACACCGATCGATCCGAGCGCAGTGCCTGCCCAGATCGACGAAGCGACCGTTCAGCGCTCCGGGACGTGGAACCCGGGATCGATGACCATGGTTTTCTGAGCGGCAGCGTGACTGAGTGACGCGGTCCAGTCGCGGGCGGATCGGACGAAACGCCTGCGACTGGACACTTGTATGACTTAGTCTCCCAGGCATGGGAGCCCTGTCACGGTCTATCGCGCCCGCGCTGATGGCACTGACGTGCCTGCTCGGGGCGCTCACCCTCCCCACTCCCGCCTCGGCTGAGGTCCCGGATGACTTCCTCTGGGGCGTTGCCACCTCCGGATTCCAATCGGAAGGATCGTCGCCGGACAGCAACTGGTCTCGATATTCCGACTCCGGACGAACCCACGACAAGATCGGCGATTCGGTCGACTTCCGCCATCGCTACGCCGAGGACATCGACCGGGCGGCCGATCTGGGGTCGAAGGTTTTCCGCTTCGGCGTCGAGTGGGCTCGGGTTCAGCCCACCCCGGGAAACTGGAACGAGACCGAATTCGCGTACTACGACGACGTGGTGACGCACATCCGCGCGCAGGGCATGACTCCGATGATCACGCTCGACCACTGGGTGTATCCGGGATGGGTTGTCGATCAAGGCGGATGGACAAATCCGAAGACCGAAGCCGACTGGCTGGTCAACGCAGAGATGGTAGTCGAGCGGTACTCCGGGATCGGTGCGCTGTGGATCACGATCAACGAGCCGACTGTGTATGTTCAGCGCGAATTGACCTACGGCGGAATCGCTCTCACCCAGGCACCGTCGATGTTCGACTCATTGGTTCGGGTTCACCGGGCGATCTACGACCGGATACACGTTCTCGATCCCGGCGCTCGTGTGAGCAGTAATTTCTCCTTCATTCCCGGCGTGTCCGAGGCGATAGATTCGGTGTTCACGGATCGAGTGCGCGACAAGCTCGACTTTCTCGGGATCGACTACTACTACGGTGTGGCCCTGAACAATCCGACTGCCGCGTACGCCGCACTCGACGAGTTCTACAACGTCACACCTCAACCCGAAGGCCTGTACGACGCGTTGATGCGTTACTCGGGCAAGTATCCCGAACTCCCCCTCTACATCGTCGAGAACGGCATGCCCACCGACAACGGAGCGCCGCGCGCCGACGGATACACACGCGCGAATCACCTACGCGATCACATCTATTGGATGGAACGCGCCCGAGAAGACGGTGCCGACGTGATCGGCTACAACTACTGGTCCATCACCGACAACTACGAATGGGGTTCGTACCGACCTCGATTCGGCCTCTACACCGTAGATGTTCTCGGCGATCCCACCGCGGCCCGAATCCCGACCGACGGAGTCGACACCTACCGCCGGATCATTCGCGACAACGGCGTCGGCGCCGACTACGTGCCCGTCATGGCCCCGGCTTTCTGCTCGCTCGTCGACCCTCCACGCAGCTGCACGGCTACTCGATGACAACCGTTTTCCGAATTTCCACCACTCCTCGTCGTTAGGATGCCCCATGCGAACACTGCAAAAGATCGCCGGAACTGCTGCTGCCACTGCTGCCCTGATCCTGGCTGCGGGAGGCGCTGCGACGGCAGCCCCCAACCCGGCCGATTCGCCCCGTGAGGCGCAGGCACGTGCCTACATCGACGCCCTCGTCTCCCATGACGTCTCCGATGTGCATTTCGCCCCGGACGCGACGCGCGTCGAAGCCGGAATCAAGACCGGATTCTCCGGACCGCAGATGACCGCCGACCTCGAAAACGGCATCCAGTACCGCGTCATCCAGGGCATACGCGACCTCGAGATGTCGGAAGCCGGGGACATCGTCTCGACCACCTACCTGCTGGACGCGGGAATCGGTGGCACTCGCCTCATGACCGTGGAGATTCGTGAAACCTTCGAAGTCCGTGACGGACTCATCCACGACGTCGTCGCCGACATCATCCCGGTGTCGGTGTCGTGACGCGCGCTCGATAGCTACTGGGCGGTGCACCCGAGACCCGGGTGCACATCGCCGCGAAAGCAGCCGGCGTCGAGTATCCGAGTTCAGACGCAACGGACGTCACACTGACGCCGGCGGAGAGTTTCGGAAGCGCATGAAGAATGCAGGCACGCTGCATCCACGACGACGCGCTCATCCCCGTCTCCGAGATCAGCAAGCGGTGCAGCGTTCGTTCACTGATGTGAAGTCGCCCGGCCCACCGCGCGGGCGAGTCGTGAATCGACGGGCCTGCGAGATACCGCGTACACAACGCCCGCAATCCCGGGTGCCGAGGCAGTGGGAGTTCCACAGGTAGGGGTGCAAGATCGCGAAGTTCGTGGAGGATCAGCTGAACTACTGCGGTCTCACGTCCGTGAGCAGAGAAGTCGTCCTCTACGTTCAATTCGACATCCATATCGACCGCAGCGACAAGTAACTCGCGTAGTAGCGGCGAGACCGCGACCACTCGGCACCTGACCGGAAACCAGGGAACTGCGGACGGTTCGATGTAGAGGCTTCGTGTGCTGACGCCGTCCATCGTCACCGCATGAACGACACCGGCGGGAATCATGACCGCATTGGACGGCAGAACCGTCCACTCACCGTCTTCGGTTTCGACGTTCATCGCACCGTTCACAGCGAAGAGGAACTGGGCTCGCCGATGATCGTGGGCAGCCAGCGCGTGGCCGCGCGGGTAGTCGGTTCCGATGGCGAGAACACTGCGACGTGAGTGATCGACGCCCTTGATCGCAATGTTGCGCACCCGAGAGAACCTACCGAGTCGGTGTCCGATTGACAATGGAATCTGGCGAACCTTCGAATGTGAGCCAGCAGGGAAATCGCTACCGTTCATCACGTGCTTCACTACGCCCTCATTCTGCTCGCTTTCGGCGCTCTGACCGGAGTCACCACTGTTCTGTTCGGATTCGGTGGCGGGTTCGTCACCGTCCCAGTCGTTTACGCTGCGTCCGCACTTCGGCCAGACGTCACCGATCCGATGCACGTCGCCGTCGCGTCCTCAGCGGCCGTGATGGTGGTCAATTCACTCAGTGCCACAGTGGCATTCAGGAAATCAGGACGACTTCGGACGGAGTACATCCGACCTCTGATCGGACCCGTAGCAGTCGGAGCAGCGCTCGGAGCGGTCGCGGCAGGTCACGTCGACGACGGCATCGTCCGGATCCTGTTTGCCCTCTATCTCGTCGTGACGATCCTGGACAGCCTTCTGCGGCAAGGGTTTCTGACGCCTCCCGAACCTCGCGACCGTCTCGGCCCAAACGGGGTCCGCACAGTCGGGATCGGAATCGGTGCCGTCGCAAGTTTCCTCGGCGTAGGCGGCAGCGTCATGACGGTGCCGATGATGCGACGCGGCGGAGTTCAAATGGCCGACGCCGCCGCGAGCGCCAACCCGTTGAGCCTGCCTGTCGCCGTCGTCGCGACTGCCGTGTACACGGCGGCATCCGGACACATCTCTGCTTCGGATCTGTCGGCGGGCAGAGTCGGCGCTGTCGACCTTCTGGCCGTCTGCGCGCTTCTCGCCGGCTCTCTGCCTGCGATTGTGCTGAGCCGGCGACTAATCGGTGCTATTCCGGACCGCGTCCATGCCGGCGCCTACATCGCTCTACTCTGCGTCGTCACGGCAGTGATGGTGGCGGCCTAGCGGACGGCGTACCGCAGGTAGATCACGCCGCCGTCGAAGGTTTTCTCCTCGAGCAGCTGCAGATCAAGCCGGCTTTCCGGGAGAGCTCGCAATCCGCCGCCGATATTGACCGGACACAGGAACAGTCTGACTTCATCGACCAAACCCGCCGCGAAAGCACTAACCGCAACCGTCGGTCCACCGATCGAGATATCTTGTGCCGCTTCGCTCTTGATCGTGCTGACGAAGTCTGCATCGAAGCGCGGGACGATCCTGGTGCGCGCAGTCGACACCTCGTTCAGCGTCGTGGAGTACACGATCTTGTCGATTCCACGCCAGATCTGAGCGAATTCGACGGTCGCCGCCTCGATACCGGCAAACTCGTCCGGAACTGAAGAACCTCCTGGCACTGACGAACGCCCGAGGTCCTCGGCTGCCATTGTTTCCCAGGGAATCATCGTCTCGTACATCCGGCGCCCGAGCAGGTATGTGCCGACTCCCCTCTCGAGCTCGTTGACGAACGAATGGACCTGCGCGTCGGGAACAGCCCAGTCGAAGTTCCCGTCCCTGTCCGCCACGTACCCGTCGATCGAGCAGATCGCCGAGTAGATCAGGCTCACCATCGGTCCACGTGCAGCACGTTGTCGACGGGTTCGCGCGCGGCAGGTTTGAACGTCCCGCCGGTGAAGTACGCCGTCGGGATCAGAGCCGCCTGATGGAATCCGGCCGGAATGCCCAGCAGCTCGGCAACTTCCGCCTCACGCTGCAGGTGCAACGTTGTCCAGGCCGTACCGAGTCCACGTGCCCGTGCTGCCAGCGCGTAACTCCACGCGGCCGGCAGTAGCGAACCCCACAGACCCGCCTGGTTCCCCTCCGGCAACGTCTTACCCGCCTTGATGCACGGAATGAGGAGAACCGGTACCTCGCCCATGTGCTCACCGAGCCACGCGACGCTCGTGCCTACTCGCTGTTGGATCGGCGCGCGATCGGGGTCGTCGGCGAAGAGCTTTGCCGCCGAACCGTGAGAAGCAAGGTACTCGTCGGTGACTTCCTTGTAGATCTGCCCAACTGCTGCTCGCAGTGCCGGATCTGTCACAACCATCCACTGCCACCCCTGGCGATTCGAACCGGAAGGCGCTTGCAGGGCGATCTGGAGACACTCCTTCACCAGATCCAAGGGCACCGGACGGGTCAGATCCAGACGCTTTCGAACCGTTCGCGTTGTGGTCAGTAATTCGTCGGGTGTCAGGTCGAGCACGGGATACGACGTCATCTCCCGATCATTGCACTGTCGCGAGCCGTGAGCAGGGCAGTCCGTCTACACTTTTCTGATCCCGTACGTGGCTGGTGTGTCGGGAGCATTCACGGATCAAAGGACTTTCGACATGAGTTGGCACGTCTGGTTGGCGTTCTTCGGAGCAAGTTGGGTGATCAGCCTGTCACCAGGGGCCGGTGCCATTGCGTCGATGTCGTCGGGGCTTGCCTACGGTCTGCGGCGCGGATATTGGAACATTTTCGGGCTGCAGTTGGGTTTGTTGTTGCAGATCGGAATTGTCGCGGCCGGCGTCGGCGCCGTTCTCGCCAGCTCGACCGTGGCCTTTTCCTTGATCAAGTGGTTCGG
This sequence comes from Rhodococcus sp. NPDC056506, assembly GCF_042794945.1. Taxonomy (NCBI): domain Bacteria; kingdom Bacillati; phylum Actinomycetota; class Actinomycetes; order Mycobacteriales; family Nocardiaceae; genus Rhodococcus; species Rhodococcus sp. NPDC056506. The sequence goes on from NZ_JBHTSW010000032.1 coordinate 42,191, forward strand.
TGTCGCATACCTCGTCTACCTGGGGATCAGGCAGTGGCGATCGGCGCCCACCGAGGTGGAGACCGACGAAGCCGCCGCGAGCAGTTCCGGTCCGATGATGATGCTTCGCGGATTTCTCGTGAACGCGAGCAACCCGAAAGCCGTCGTTTTCATGCTCGCAGTGCTCCCGCAGTTCCTCGATCCGTCGGCGCCGCTGCTGCCGCAGTATCTGATCATCGCTGCAACGATGTGCGCCGTCGACGTGATCGTGATGACCGGGTACACCGGGCTGGCCGCACGGGTGCTCACCTTGATGCGCTCCCCCAAACAGCAGCGAACCACCAATCGAGTGTTCGCCGGTCTGTTCTTCGGCGCTGCAGGCTTTCTCTCGAGCATCGGCCGTGCGGCGGCTTGATCGGTCACACGGCTTGATCGATCACAGGCCCGCAATCAAGTTGACGACGGACGCCACGATCACCGAACCGAACAGGTACGACAGCAATGCGTGCCCGAGCGCCATCGCACGCATGTCCGACGACTTCAAGTTGGTGTCGGAAATCGCGAAGCTCATCCCGACCGTGTACGCCACGTAGGCGAAATCGCTGTACCTCGGCGGTTCTTCCTGATTGAAATCGATTCCGCCGTCAGGGCCGGAGTAATACAGCCGCGCATATCCGAGGGCGAAGAGCGTGTGGACCGCCAGCCACGAGATCACGACGCTGCCGACTGCAACCGATGCCGCCACGACTTGGTAGTGATGTCCGTCGGGCGCCGCCAGGAGCAGGAACGCGATACCGACCAGGCTCGCGACGGCGGCGCCGAGAATCAGCAGATGTGCGACATTGCGGGCCGGCTCTTCGCGCGTTGCGTGGCTTGCTGTGAGCGTCGCGTCGAAGGGCCAGACCAGAATCCACGTCCACACCGTGAACACCATCGCCGCCACATCCCAGCCGATCAGAAACGCGAACCGGGGATAGCCGACCAACGCCGTGACGACACCTGCGGCCACACCGAGCAGCAGACCCGTCGACACTCTCAGCGCCGGCCCGGCACCCAGGGCGCTCCGCGGAACCGGCTTGATCGGAAGGTCGTGCGGTCGATCGTTCACGGGCTCAGTCAACCACTGTTAGAAGTGAGACGGTGGTTACGTGACACGGCGACTCAGGCGTTGCACGCGCCGACTATCGGCTTGCCGTTGAATCTGTCCAGCACGTACTGCAATCCGACGCCGAAATCCGCCACCGCCGGTGCGAGATGATTGTTGCCGCTCCCCGGATTCACCGCGGGCAGGGTGTCGGTGAACAACGTCGCCTCGGCCCCACGCGCACACCAGTTCTGAACCAGGCGCCGGGTTTGCTCGTACGGGATGAAATCGTCGTTGAGCGCTCCGTTGACAAGGATCGGTGAGGCCGGGGTTCGACGCCCGATGCGTTGTTCCTCGATCACCTGCTGGATCTCCGGTACCGATTCCACCACGTCGGCAAGGGGTCGTCCGTCCGTGGTCCATGACGCCGTCGACTGCTTCCCGTACTTGGTTCGGGAATCGATGAGGCATTGCCCAGCTACGTCTGCGAGCACGGACCGGCCGTAGTCGTTCAGTCGAGATTCGATCGGTTCGCGGGCCGCTGGATAGCGGTCGAGGACGCCGTTGATCGTGTAGCCGATCGCGGCCATCAGACCGGTACCGTCGATATGACGCAGAACGCTTGCCAGGTCGGCCGGGGGCGCGCTCGCGTAGCTCCCGACCAGATTCACCTCAGGCGCGTATTCGGGCGCCAGTTCGGTTGCTGCGGCAGTGGCCCCGCCGCCCTGAGAATGCCCCCAGAGCGCTATCGGATCGTCCGCCCCTGCCTTCGCCAGGGTTCGGGCAGCGCGTGCACCGTCCAACATCGCGTGGGCTTCCTCGGCGCGATTGACGTAGGTGTGGACGCCTGGCGTTCCGAGTCCGATGTAGTCGGTGACAAACACGCGAACGCCCTGGGCGAGGAAAGCGAATGCGAAGGCGGACTCGTAGTTGACACCGACACTGTCCACCCCGGCACCGTAGTTCGACGGATTCCCAGGCTCCGCCAGGCGGAGCTGACCGGCAGTGGGGAACATCCTCGACGGTGCACACTGATCACCTTGGCCTTGCGTGCCCGGACCGATCACGACTGTCGGGCGCGGCCCCGCCCCTGACCACGGGGCGGCCGGTTCCAGGAACGAGCCCGACACGGCCACCTTGGATCCGTGGGTGTCGGTACTCGCGTACAGGATCCGAGTCCCCACACCAGGCACTGCGCCGACGGCGCCGGCAAGCGGAAGTGGTTCCGTCCGGATCACCGATCCCGGATCACCGACGTCGTCTGGACTCGCGTCGTAGAAATCGCTCACCGGTTCGGCATTCGATATCGGTGTGAACAGCAGCGACGTGGGCAACAGTGCCGAGATCGCCACGGCCGAAATCTTCACTGCCGCGAGGACGACCTTCCGGGTGCTCATGGAAATCCAACGTATAGGCCTCAGTCGATGCGCGGACCGGTTTCGATCTGCGGGACTTCAATCGATCGGTACCAACTCTTACGCGAGCGGGCCATACCGCTGGCCCCCCGATCCCCTGGTTTCACGGCCAGAACCTGATGAATCGTAAGCCTGTGTGGCTCCTCGAAACCCAGCGCACTGGCAGCGAGGTACAGCAACCAGGTTCGCACTCGGGGAGCACCGACCTGTAGGACTGCCGCGTCCCAGTTCTCGCGAAGGTTCTGCACCCACGCTCGCAGCGTCAGTGCGTAATGCTCACGCAACGCTTCGCTGTCACGTGTCTCGAAACCTGAAAGTTCCAGCGCATCAACGGTTTTACTCAGCGGAAGTATCTCGCCGTCCGGGAAGATGTAGCTGTCGATGAAACTGGGTCCGTCTTCGGCCTTGTCCGACAACGACTTCACCGCTGCGATGGCGTGATTGAGCAGACGCCCCTGCGGCACGAGAAGGTCGTAGAGTTTTGCCGTGTACACCGGCAAATTGACCAGGCCCACATGCTCGGACATCCCGATACTCGAAATCGCGTCGTACGGGCCGTCATCGACGTCGCGGTAGTCCTGCACCCGAATCTCGATGCGGTCGGTCAAACCTGCATCGGCAACTCGCCCTTTGGCGTACTCGACCTGCTCGTTACTCAGTGACACCCCGACGACATCGACCCCGTAGTTCTGGGCAGCGTGCAGTGCCATCGATCCCCAACCACAGCCGACGTCGAGCAGTCGCATTCCCGGCTTCAGATCGAGCTTGCGGCAAATCAGGTCCAGCTTCGCGAACTGAGCGGCTTCGAGGGATTCGACCCCCTCCGGCCAGTATCCGCACGAATAGACCACGCTCGACCCGAGAAACAGTTCGTAGAAGCGATTCCCGACGTCGTAGTGATGGGAGACAGTCGCAGAATCGCGCGATTTGCTGTGCCGTTTACCTCGCTTACGACGCATCTCGATCGACGGGGGTGATGGCGGTAGACCCAGCGCCCCCAAGCCGGCAAAAGTACCGGCGGCGCGCACGATCGAGCGCAACGGCAACGCCGACAATCGATTCTCGCCGAGCCGCGTGACGAGGTCCGGGACGTCGAGGAGCGCAAAGATATCGCCGTCGACGTCAAGATCCCCGGAAACGTACGCCCTCGCCAACCCCAATTCGTTGGGAGAGTAGAGGACTCGCCGCAATGCACGCCGATTCCGGAAATGCACCTGTGCAGCGGCGTCCGGCGGGCCCGCCTCGGAACCGTCCCAACAACGCACTCGAATCGGAAGCGGAACCCCGATCATGTCCTCGAAAACTGTCAGAATCTTGGTCGCGGCGCCAGTCACAAATCAACCCTCCGACAAAAGATGGTTAGCCGATGACAGAAAACTTACGCCCGATGCACGAAACTTTCGCGCCATTTGTCCGAGTTTTAGGCAGTGTTCATCACGGTTTCGGTGTTCGTCGCTGAGTTCAGGGCTCCACCAGTCCGGCGAGAAACTCCACCAACAACCGCTTGGTTACCTCGCGTGGCAGCGATTCCACTGCCGCCAGCACCGCCGCCATGTCCAGCGGAGAATCAGAAGAGCCCCGCGGATCCAGCCCCGCCGACGTCAAAGCTGCCGCAACGGCGTCACTGGGCAAAGCGAGTACATCGGCGACGGTGACATCGCCACGTTCGAATGCTCCGGCCAACTCTGCCAGGGCCGGCGGTGCCTGCGCTGCCGCCAGGCCGCGAACGTCGTCGGCACCGAGGACGAGCGCGCTGGTCAACTCACCGAGCACAGACTCCGTTACCGGGGTGACGGTGAGGTGGGTTGTTCGAGGCAACGTCGTCCCGTCGGATTGCGTCGACGCCGGCTGCCCTTGAAGGACGAAACCCCGGGCACCGACGGCGCTCACCCAGCGATGCGGATCCACTCGGCGTTCGAGCGGCACGGAATCGTCGGCAGCGACCGCGAACAGCGGTCCCACCGGCGAGCCCACGACGCGAAGCCCGTCGACGCTCTGGACCGTGTCGATGAGCGCACGGGTCGCCCACTGCGCCCGGGACACCAATTCGGCATACCCGGGTTGACCGAGGACTTGCGAAATCGCCCACGCCCCGGCCAGGGCAGCAACGGATTTGGAACCGAGAAGAGTGGGATTGACCACCGGATAGCCCGGCCAGTCCGTGAGTCCGAAATATTGCTTGCGATGCAGATCCCGCCCACGGTGCAGCAACACGGAGACGCCTTTGGGTGAGTATCCGTACTTGTGGAAGTCGACCGACATGCTGGTGACACCGGCCACCCGGAAATCCCAGGGCGGCAGATCACCCCACCACGGCAACGCAAGTCCGCCGATGCAGGCGTCGACATGCAATGGAATCGACCGTGCACGAGCAACTTCCGCGACTTCGGCGATCGGATCGAGCGCCGCGAACGGGTAATTGGGCGCAGAGACGACGATCAATACCGTGTCGTCCCGCACCGCTGCCGCAATACCTTGTGCGTCGACGCGCCCCGACGTGGGATCCACCGGCACCAGGATCAGTTCCAGCCCGAGCAAGTGCGCCGCCTTGTGGAAAGCGGCATGCGCGGTGGTCGGAAGAACCAGCGAGCCCTCCCCCGGTGGGAGACCGCGAAAGTCGCGAGCGGCCTTGACGGCCAACACACAACTCTCCGTTCCGCCGCTGGTGACGTTACCGACGACCACTCCTTCTGCTCCTGCGGCTGTATCCGTCGCTGTGTCCGAAGTTCCATGGAGGAACTCGCGCGCGAACGCCACCAGTTCACGCTCCATGACCGCAGTGGAGGGAAACACCGTCGGATCGAGACCGTTGACGGGCTGAACCAATCGAGCTGCGTCCGCTGCCAACTCGTCGAGGGCTGCGAGACCGCTGTCGTACACGTACGACAGAACACGGCCGCCGTGCGTCGGAGCATCCTGTTCACGGAGCGAACGCAACCGGCCCAAGATGTCAGCGGCTCGGCTCTCGAGGTTCGAGCTCTCGAGGATTTTGCCCTGAAGTGCCTCGGACTGAGTGGAACTCATCGTTCACCTGCGTTCTCGTGAGTGGATTCTTGTTCGGTGTGGTAATTCCGTAATACGACCAGGCTTATCGCAACCAGGATTGCCGGCACGATCGAGAACCCCAGGGCGATACCGGTGAGCGCCGATTCAGGTTGTACGACGCTCTCCCCCGCTGTTTTCGAGACAAACCCGGTAGCTGCGAGAACACCCAAGAACACGGCGGGTCCGAGGGCCAGGCCTGCGGTTTCCGAGGCGGTCCAGATACCACTGAGCGAGCCACCACGCTGGCGACTACCGATTCGCGCGTCGTCTTCGATGACGTCCGGGAGCATCGCCAGCGGGAACACCTGCATACCGGCATAGGCAACGCCGGCAAGGGCGACGGCGCCGTAGATCCACGGGCCGGCGTCGAGCGCAGCGAGCGTCAACAACGCCGTCGCGACGACGAACAGAACCGAAGACACGACGTAGCCGCGAAGCTTTCCGTACCGATGAGAGAACCGATACCACAGCGGCATCACGACGAGGGCCGGCCCGACGAGTGCGACGAACAGCCCGGTGAGTGCACCTTCGTTCCCCATCACATACGTCGCCAGGTATTGCGCACCAGCCAACATCACCGCGGTCGCAAGAGCTTGGAGCACGAACACGATGACCAGCAATCGGAACGAGCGAGTGTGTCGTATCGCGTCGAACCCGTCCCGATACTGCACAAGCAACGAGCCGGTCGGGGCATCCGCGTGAGTCACCGTGTGGCGCGCTGCTCCGCGAACTGCCCAGATCATTGCCCCGCACATCAACGCCGACACCCCGATCGCCATGACGAGATAGCCGCGCGCCCCACCCCCGGCGGCATCGCGGAGCTCGGGGCCGCCGGCACCGATGACCAGAATTGTCAGGGCCAACACAGCAATTCGAACCGATACCAAGCGAGTGCGCTCGTGATAATCGCCGGTCAACTCGGTCGGCAACGCGATGTACGGAACCTGAAAGAGACTGTAGGCACTGGCCGCGAGCAGGAAGAAGACGAGCACCCACAACGCCCCGACTCCAGGGCCGGCAGACACGGGAGCCGAGAACGTGAGAATGAAGAGCAAGGGCAGAGCCAGAGCACCTGCGAGCATGAGTGGCACTCGCGTACCAGTTCGGTGAGAGCCACGATCGCTGATCGACCCGATCAGTGGGTCGATCAGGACATCGGCGATTTTCGGAACGATGACCACGAGCGACGCGAGCGCCGCGGCAACCCCGAGGGTGTCGGTCAGGTAGTACGCCAGTACCAGACCTGGCAGAACACCGAATCCACCCGTACCGACACTTCCCGCTGCGTATCCGGCCACCACACCACGCGAAAGCCTGTCAGGCGATCTACCTTCACGAAGACGTACCGGTTTGTCTGTAGTCACCGTCCACACACTAATGTCACGACTCCGTACCGCGAGGGCAAAAGAATCCCGATGACCAGAAGTCGCTCACTCGGACGGGCCTGGCATGCCAGACTGTGACCCGATTCGCACACGAACGAAAGTCTGAGCACGATGGTTGATCCACTGAACGAGATCTGGCCTCCGTACGGAGTAACGATCACGTGTGGGCCCGTCACCTTGACCCCTGTGCGCGACGACCATTTCCCCGAACTCGATGCGCTGGTTCGAGCCGGCATTCACCCTGCCGAACAGATGCCTTTTCTTGTCCCCTGGACTGTGGGCACGCCGGACGAAGTGTCGCGAAGGTTCATCCAATATCACTGGTCGGTCCGCGGAGCGATGAGCGTCGCCGACTGGAAATTCGAAACAGCCATCGTTGTCGACGGGGAAATCGTAGGTTGTCAGGCGTTTGCCGCGACGGACTTCCCCAACAGTCGTACCGGTGAAACCGGCTCGTGGATCGGGCGTGAGTTCCAAGGCCGGGGTATCGGTACTCTCGCCCGACAGGCTATCTGCGCATTCGCATTCGACTCTTTGGGCGCACGCAGCGTCGCGTCGTCGGCGTTCACCGACAACCCCGCCTCGATCACGGTGTCGACCAAAGTCGGGTACCGCGCAGACGGCACGATAGAGGAGTTGGCTGCCGACGGCCGAATGACCGTGCGTCGTCTCTTCACCCTCAGTCGCGAAGACTTTGTCGCACCGCCGTATCCCGTCGAAGTGACAGGCGTGCACGAGCTCAAGCAGATGCTCGGCATCGACTGAGCGAGCTACCCGCGCACAGCGACAACTTTTGTCGAGGCCCCCGGTTCCGACTTTCTGGTGCCTGCAAAAGCTCCCGGCCAGTCGACCCACAGGATCGGGCTCACCAGCACCGCAGACGTGAACGTCGAAGTCGGATCGCTGACAGCGATCGCGTATCAACAGAACGGCCGGTAGGTCACCCACTCACCGCCACGCAAACGCTCACCTGCAGGCTGCACGAAAGTCCCTGTTCTCCTTGTCGGAGAACAGGGACTTTCTTCACCGCGGGGGAAGGTCGCTGCGACGTGTCAGCTCAGGCCGAAGAGCGCGCCGATGATGGTCCGAGCAGCCTCGAAGAGCGCGTCGACGGACGGGACACCGATTTCAGAGCTGATGGAAAAAAGGGAACCCAACATACGATCCTCCGGAGATAGTTTCTGAATGGCTTACTGCCACAAGGAAAATGCTACGGGTTCTACTTGCGGAACGGAAGCATGGGGACCCCCGGGGGTGACAACTCCGGACCAAAGTCCCGGCGCCGCAGATCTACTGCACCCCAGTGTGATTGCGCTCCCCCGCTTCGGATTCGATGCTTCGGCGATTGTCGACGAGGACTTTTGCGACGCTCGCCAAAACCTCCATACTCGACATTTCCGAGTGAGAGCAGTCGACCAGATACGTCCGCAACGGGCCCACCAGTTCAGACCACTTTTCGACCAAGTGACGATGTTCAGGCAGATCATGCTGCGCCACAAAGAGTTCCACTGACCCCGAAAAGGGCCTCGGCCTGTGATCCCGGACGATTCGCGACAGTTTTTCCACCCGGCCGACTACCGATTCGAGAACCGTATCGGTGAGGAAATCCATACCGGTCTGCCTTCTGATTTCCGCTGCGACGTCTACGAAAGTCACTGCTGTGGTGGCCGTTTCAACCTCAGTCAGCCCGATCTGCGCGAACAGTTCGGAAGGCTCCGGGGCTGCTTGTACAGACGGCATCATCTCCGGCAGCAGTGCGTCGAGCATTGCAACAGAACCGACCAGGTCGCCGGCCTCTTCGAGCTGGCTCGCCATCTCGAGCGCGATCGTTCCGCCGGCAGACCACCCCAGCAGATGGTATTCACCCGACGGTTGCACCATCCGTACGGCATCGACATACCCCGACGCCAACTCCGCCACCGTGCCGGGTAGCTCACCTGCTCCCGTTGCCTGTATGCCGTACACCCGTCGACCTTCGAGCCGACCGACGAGTCCGGCGTAGCACCAGGCAATTCCACTGACCGGATGCACGCAGAACAACGGCGGCCGTACGTCGTCAGGATTGCCGCCCAACATGACGATCGTGTCCAGCGGATCCGAACGAGACGAATCACCCTCCAAGTCATCGGCATGATCGAGGTCCAACCGAGAGGCAAGTTCGGCCACAGTTCGATCGGTGAAAATCCATTGAACAGGGAAATCTCTGTTCAGGGCCTCACGCACTCGCGAAGCCACCTGAACGGCTCCCATGGACGTACCGCCGAGTTCGAAGAAGTCGTCATGACGGCCCACCGATACCGCGCCTGTGACACTCTCGAATGCCTGTGCCACTTGACGTTCGGTAGCCGAGACGGGTCGATCCATACTCGACCCTACCTGCGGTGCAGGAGCAGGAAGAGCCGCGACGTCGATCTTCCCCGATGCGAGCAACGGGGCCCGGACCACCACCGTTACCGAGGAAGGCAGCAGGTGTTTCGGCAGCAAGCCGGAGACAAAGTCACGCAGCTCCTTGTCCGTCACAGAATTGTTCTCCGCCAGAGTTACATACGACCGAAGCTCAGCGGGCCCGCGCCCGTCGTCGGTGACAACGGTAACCGAGAAGGTCACTGCTCCATGGCTTGACAGAGCCGCGTCGACCTCCGCCGGTTCTACGCGAACACCCCGGACCTTCACCTGTGCGTCGTTGCGGCCCAGATACTCGAGCGCTCGGTCGTGACGCCGACGACGAACGAGGTCACCCGTGCGATACATCCGAGTCCCCACCGCCGCGGGATTTGTGACAAAGGGATTGGCCACGAAACGATCAGCGGTCAAACCTGGGGATGCGACATACCCCCGTGCCAAATTCTCACCGGAGAGGAAGAGTTCTCCCGTCACGCCATCCGGAACCGGACGTAGCCTTTGGTCGAGAACAAGTGCCGTCGTACCAGGTACCGGAGTGCCGACAGTGACGTCTCCATCGATGATCGGGTGCGAAATCGATGCCGCGACCGTTGATTCGGTCGGTCCGTACCCGTTGACGATGTGATGTCGGCTCGACCAGGCCGACGCAAGGCGGGCAGAGAGCGGCTCACCCATCGATTCGACGATCAACGGTTGCACTGAATCCGGATCGACCGTGGCCAGGACGGTCGGCGTCACGATCAAATGCGTGACGTCGGCAGTCACCAGCAGACTCGTGAGTTCCTCTCCCCCGTAGACGAAGTCGGGAGCCAGAATCAACGTTCCACACCCCGCAGCCGCCAGAAGAATCTCTATCACCGACGCATCGAAGGTCGACGACGCCAATTGCAGGACACGGGGGCCACGATCGAGCTGGGCGATCTCGGCGTGCGCGGTGTAGACATTCATGATTCCGCGATGTGAAACCTCGACGCCCTTGGGTCTTCCCGTCGAACCCGACGTGTAGATGACATAGGCAAGGTTGTCGGGAAGAGCCGGCGTTGCCGATACCTCGGTAGCCTCACTCGCAGTGCGTGATTCACCCATCGACAACCACTCGACGCAATCGGGCAAACTCTCGGCTGCACCTTCTGCTGTCAAACCGACAACCGAACCGCACTCCTCGACCATCGTCTGCCGGCGCACTGTCGGCAGCGCCGGATCGAGCGACAGCCACGCTGCGCCTGCCCGCGCCACTGCCCACAACGCAACGATCCACAGATGTCCGCGACCGAGCGCAACGGCGACGACGTCGTCAGGCCCGATTCCCCGGCCCACCAACTCGCGCGTCCAGCGCGACGACGCCTCGTGCAGGTCGCGGTAAGTCCAGAGTCGGCCGTTCTCTTCCAGCGCTACTGCGTCGGGTGACTGACGCAGTGCACGTTCGAAAATGTCGGCAATCGTCAGGGGTTCGACGCTGCGGGGATTCGCAACGGTCAACGCCGAGCGTTCGAATCCGGACAACAATTCGATCTCCCCGACCACTATCTCGGGTTCGGCTGTCACCGATTCGGCGATACGTGTCACCCGCTGCATGAACAGTTCCGCGGTCGACGTCCGGAACTTGTCCGTGGCGTACAACAATCGAATGGTCAGACTGTCACCGGCGTCGACCAGATCCCACGTCAAGTCGTAGCCCGTCGATGCCCCTGCGATGTCGAGGTCGAAGACAGATACCCCGTCGATCTGCGGCAACTCGAGTGCTCGTCGATATGCCAGCATGACCGTGAACAGTGGATGCTCGTTCATCCTGCGCGGCGGATCGACCTTCGCGACTACATCGTCGAACGAAACGTCCGCGTTCGCCATCGCTTCCAGATCGACGCGGCGAACCTCGTCCAAGACTGCCGTGAAGTGGTCGGCGGAGTTGATCCTCGTGCGCAACGCGACGGTGCCCACCATCATGCCGGCGACATTGCGAAGCGCCGGATCGTTGCGCAGACTCACCGCTGCTCCCACAACGACATCATCCGTGACGCACTCACGAGCGAGCAGCACGGCAATCACGCTGTGGACGACCATGAATACCGTGACGCCGTGCGAGCGGGCCAACGCCGACAACGCGTCGTAGGTGGTGCCGTCGAGGACTTCCGTCACCATCTCGTCGGATCGTGAGGACAGCGGACTCCGGGGTGTGTCGACGGGTAGAGCCAACACATCCTCGACGCCACGAAGGACGTTCGACCAGTAGTCGAGCTGCCGGTGAGCCACGCTGAGAGAATCCTCGGGATCACCCAAACTCTCTCTCGCCCACAGACTGTAATCGCCGTAGCTGATCCCGTCGGCGGAGCGATCCCATTCTCTTCCAACTGCCCTGGCCTCGAAGGCTGCCGCGAAATCGGCCAGGATCGGGCCCATCGAGGCACCGTCGATTGCGATGTGGTGAACAACGATCACCAGGACAGTCGATCCTGCAGAGACGACTCCTGCATCCTCGGCGAATACACGCACTCGGAACGGAAGGTCTCGTTCGAGATCGAACTGCACATTCGCGAAGGCTCGAGCGCTCGCACGGATGTCGTCGACCGGCACCGGGGTGAGATCGAATGCAACAGAATCTATTTCGACCTGCTGTGGACCGAATTCGCCTGGAACCAACACAGTTCGCAGTACGGCGTGGCGATCGACGACGTCACCGAGTGCGCTGCTCAAGACCGAACGATCGATGCCGTCCGCCAGGATTACTGCAAACGTCAGGTTGTACGCGGTCGATTCCGGCTGCAGCTGATTGATCAGCCAGAGTCGCTGTTGAGAGGGCGCCAGCGGCGCGGGCATCTCGGGATCGCGTCGAGTCAATTCGCGGCGCGTGCCGTCGGATGCGCTCGACGAAAGCCATTGAGACATCGCTCGCGGTGACGGATTGTCGAAGACCGCTCGAACAGGCACGTCCCGGGCGAAGATCGAGGCGAGTCGACCTGCCACCGCGGCCGCGGCCAACGAATCACCACCCGATTCGAACAGGTTGTGCAGAGCGCCGAAGCTTCCGGACACGTGTTCCGACATGACAGCGGTGACGAGTTCCTCCGAAACCGTCACTGCTGCGTCGGGTACCTGGCTCTCGAACACATGGCGCCGCAACGCGTCTGCGTCCAGCTTTCCGTTCGACGTGAGCGGGATCGACTCCAGCACGACTACTCGGCCGGGCATCAGATATGCAGGCAACATCGCTGCCAACTCGATTGTCAGCTGATCCGACTCCAATGACTCACCAACCGCACACGCCACAGCGATCTCGTCGACGAGGACAACCGCAGCGGCCTCGACGCCGAGGCACCGACGCAGGGCCGATTCGATCTCGGCAGGCTCGACGCGGATTCCTCGCACACTCATCTGGCGGTCGGAGCGTCCGACAAATCCGAGCGTGTCATCGGTGCGGCGGTGAACCAGATCACCGGTCCGATAACGGCGGCGCCCACCTGGTGCGGCGACAAACGAACTGGCGGTGCCGGCGGGATCTCCGGCGTAGCCCATCGCCAACCCGGGTCCGCTGACGTACAACTCACCGATCCCGGCCCACGGCACCGGATGCAGTCGCGTATCCAGTACCTCTGCACCGATTCCGGTGAGCGGAACTCCGATGGTGACCCGATGATCCACCTCGGCGACAGTCGTGACCACGGTGCATTCAGTCGGTCCGTACGCATTGAGCATTCGCGCACGGCGACTCCACGCGCGCGCGGTGGAAGGTGAGAGCACATCGCCACCGACTGCCACTACCTCGAGCGAGTCGAACCGCTCCGGTGCCATGGTGTCGAGTACGGCCGGAGTCGACAACATGTGAGTGACGCCGCGTTCTGCGACAAACTCTTCGAGTGCCCTTCCGCCGAAAGCCTCACGAGGCGCGACCGCCAAGGTAGCCCCGGCACCGATCGCCAGCATCATCTCGAGGATCGCTGCATCGAACGTCGGTTTGTATCCGTGCAGCACAACCGAGTCCGAAGTCACCCCGTACTTCCGGATTGCGTCGTCGGTCAGAAGGCCCAGTCCTCGGTGGGTGACTGCAACGCCTTTCGGTTCACCGGTCGACCCGGACGTGTGAACGACGTACGCAACTGAATCCGGATACTGCCGGCCGGGAACAGGACTGCGGTCGGAGAGCACTGTGCGCAGCTGCTTCAACCGTGCCGTCGGCAGGTCAGGGTCGATCGGCACGAATGCCGCGCCCGTTTTCGTGATGGCCAACATTCGGACCAGGTAAGCGATAGTTCGCACTGCCGGAATCTCGTACACGGCGCCCGGCCCTGCTCCCCGAGCCACCAGTTCCCAGGCTTGAGCATCCGAGGCAGAGTCGAGTTCGGCATACGACACCGTGCTCTGTCCGTCGTCGAGAGCAATGTTGTTCGGGAATCGCGCCGCTGTGGAGGCAAAGATCTCGGTGAGTGTCCGAGACGAATCGACCTCGACAGCAGTCCAACTGGGCGCCGCGCCCACCGCGAGATCCGAAACGAGTACTGGCACATCCTCGGCAATCGAGGTGAGCACTCTCGACAGATGTCGAGTAACCGCGTCGGCGCTCGACGGATCGAACGCGCTCGCGGCATAGACGACAGCGCCGGTCAATGATCCGTCGACAGCGGGTGCGAGCGAGACATGCATGGGGAACTTCGTTGTTGCGGTCTCGATTTCACGAGCCTCGATCGTGAGACCGGCCACCTCCACGGCAGGGAGCGCAAAATTCTGCAGACCCAGCGCAACTTGGGGAGTGCGTCCACCGAGCAACTCACCAACCAATTCGGCAGGAACAGAGCTGTATTCGAACGCTGCCACGTCAGCATCGAAAGCTGTAGCCAACAGAAGATCGATCGGCATGTCCCCGTCGATCCGCAGGCGCAGAGGCACCGTATCGACGAACATTCCGACCACGCCGTCGAGTTGGGGCGTACGCCGTCCGTCGACCGCGGTCGCGATCACGACGTCGGGATTCCCGCTCAGCTTGGCAAGCACCACGGACAGTGCCGCATGAACCACCGCGAACAGCGAGACCTTCATCCGGTCTGCTCGCGCCTGCAGTGCCGAGGTGACGACGGCTGGTATCAAAAAGTTCACTCGCTGCGCCGCGGAAACCGGTCCGTCGTCAGTGTGATCCACCGTCAGCGGTGACACAGACGTCACGCCGTCGAGTGCTCGGCGCCAGAACTCTTCGACCACAGGGGAAACGTCACTCGCTGCCTCCCACGCGGCAAAATCCCCGTACTGGATCGGCAGCGGAGGCCACTGCGGATCCAGTCCGGCTCGGCGCTTGCCGTAAGCGGTCAGGAGATCGCCGACCACAGTTCGCATCGACACCCCGTCGACTGCGATGTGGTGAAAACTTACCGCCAGCACATGTCTGACCGGCGACAGTTGGAGCAGCATCCAGCGCACCGGCAAGTCTGCGGCCACGTCGAAACCGCGCGAGCCGAACTCTCGCAGCAGCACTTCGACCTCGACGTCGCCGACCAGTCGCGTTTCCACTGCCACCGAAGACGGAGGATCTACGACCTGAACCGGTGGAGTGCCCGGATACCGGGTTCTGAGGACCTCATGCCGGCCGACAAGATCGGTCGCGGCTTGACGCAGCGCGGACACGTCGAGTTCACCGTCGATCTCGATGCAGATCGGCAGGTTGTACGCACCGCTCGCTGTGTTCCGCTGATTGAGTACCCACATCGCACGCTGGTTTCGTGACAGGGGTGCGGGCGTGGGATCGCGGCGCGGTTCCAGTCGGACAAGATCGGTCACCGAGTCGTCCTGCTCGAGCGAATCGAGCCGGGCTGCCAACGCCGCAACCGTCGGATGCTCGAATACGGTCCTCAGCGGAACAACCTGTCCCAGAGAACTACTCAAGAGTGACGTGACCTCCGCGGCCGAGAGCGAGTTGCCCCCGAGCGAGAAGAAGTCTGCGTCACGATCGTCCCCGTCTCCGCCCAGAACGGCGACAAAAGCTGCAGCAACCAGGTGCTCAGTGTCAGTGTCCGGGCCCTCTATGCGGGAAGCATCGAGTGCCGGCAACGGTAGACCGGCGAAGTCGACCTTGCCGTTCCGCATCGGAAGGTCGCCCTCGATGTCGACGATGACATGCGGAACCATGTACGTCGGAAGAACTTCTGCGACCGTGGCGCGAAGTCGACCCGTGTCAACTCTCTCGGCGCCTGAACTTCTCACGTAGGCGACCAACAGCGGACTTCCACCTTCGGGGGTCCGTACCCCGGCGACGCAGAAATCGACGTCAGCGACAGACTGGATGACTGCTTCGATCTCACCCGGCTCGATCCGGACACCGTTGACCTTCACCTGCGCGTCGGTTCGTCCGAGATAGTGCAGGCGATAATTATTGCCTTCAGGCTTCTGGGTTGCCGGTTCGGAGATGTCAGGCCTCCACATCACCAGGTCACCGGTCCGGTACATCCTGGCGCCTGAACTGGTTGCCACGAATCGCTCCGCAGTTCGGGCAGGTTGGCCGGCGTACCCGCGTGCGAGCATTCGACCTGCGAGATAAAGTTCTCCGGCAACTCCCGGCGGCACCGGTTCGAGTCGATCATCGAGCACCACCGCGTCGACGCCGGCCAGCGGATGTCCGACGGACCCGTCGTGACTGTCGGTCGACAAGTGTTCACTCGACAGGGGCTCGGTAGCAAGCGAATACATCGTCGACTCAGCGGGTCCGTATCCGTTGATCACTCTGCGTCCGGCGTGCCAACGCTTCGCCAACGCACCGCTGAGCCGCTCGCCTCCGAACATCACCGTTGCAAGGTCCGGCAGCGACGGAGTACCGATCGAGGCGACGACGGTAGGTGTGGCGCAGAGATGAGTAATACGCTCGCGCCTCAGCGCTGATGCGAGTCCCGAACCGAACAGTTCGTCGTTCTTCGCCAGGACGAGCGTCGCCCCGGACGTACTCGCGATGAGCACCTCGAGCATCGTCATGTCGAATCCTGGTGCTCCGCGATGGAATACGCGAGAACCTGGTCCAGCCGAGAACCTACCCGGCAGGTCTTCGGCGATGACGTCGAGCCCGCCGTTGGTCACGATGACAGCCTTCGGGGTTCCGCTCGTCCCCGAAGTGAAGACTACGTATGCCGCAAGGCTGTCGGAATATTCGCCCGCCGAGTCTGTGACCTTCTCACCACCAGCGTTCTCACCACCAGCGTTGCGGCTGCCGATCGTGCCGTCGCCCAGTGTTTCGAGAACACCGCGTAGCCGTGCCTGCGGCTGTTCCGGATCCACCAACGCCGGAGCTGCCCCGACCTTCGCGATTGCCCACAATTGCACGATCGACGCAATGGACCGATCTGCAGTCCAGGCAGCGACCTGGTCGACTCCGATTCCCCGGGCGCGCAACTCGTCGGCTGCGGCATTCGACTGGGCATCGAGTTCCCGATAAGTCAGTGCGTTGCCCTCGCCCTCGACCGCCACAGCATCCGGGGCGGATTCGACGCCGAAGCGCAGCATCGAGGCTAGCGTCGTACCGGAACGTCGAGATCGACCAGACCGGTCGGCCGCGCCGTGTGCGGGGACGAGAAGAGCTCGTTCCGCACTGTCCAACAGGTCGATTTCCCCTACGGCGACCTGCGGGTCGATCGACACTTGACCCAGGAAGCGCTCGAACCGGCCCGCAAAGCTCGATACCGTCAGATCGTCGAATAGATCAGCGTTGTAGACGAATTCGAGAGCGAGACCGCCGCCGATCCCTGAATCCGTGACGTTGAGCTGCAAATCGAAATTTGCGTGCCTGACATCAGGAGCAATCTGTGTGACGGACAACCCCGGCACGGACCAGGTGGTGGGATGCACTGTTTGGAACGAGAGCGCCACCTGGAACAACGGGTGCCGCGAGCGCGATCGCGGTGGGTCGATCAGATCAACCAACGATTCGAAGGGCATCTCTGCATGCGCGAACGCCGATACGTCGCGCTGACGAACCTGCTCGACCAACTGGCCGAAGGACTCCGACGGATCGACTTCGGTTCGGAGAACAATCGTGCCGGCAAACATACCGACGAGCTCATCGAGTTCAGGTGCGGTGCGTCCGGACACGACAGTGCCGACAACCACGTCACTGCTGCCGGTGTGCCTCGCCAGCAGCGCCGCGAGAGCAGCGTGGACAACCATGAACATGGTTGCGTTGTTCGATCGTGCCACCGCTTGCAGGCCCGTCCGTACGGAACCTGAGATCACCACTCGACAGCTCGACGCGCGAGCGGATGTCGAGCGTGGGCGGTCCAGGGGTAGCGTCACCTGCTCGGGAAGGCCTTCGAGAGCCTGCTTCCAGTAGTTGGATACCGTGTCTGGAATCCCCGATTCTCTTTGCCATGCAGTGTAATCGGAGTACTCGAGCGCGAGCGGCGACCACTGCGGAGCTTGCTGCTCCGCGCGAGCGATGTACGCGGCAGTGAAGTCACGTATCAGCACTTCCAGCGATCGAGCGTCGGCGGCAATGTGATGGACAACGACGGCCAGGACGTGCTCGTCGGGTGAAACCTGGAAAAGGGCCACCCGTACAGGCGGATCCGTGGTGACATCGAAGCCCGAACCCACCAGTTCTGCGACGCGATTCTCGGCGTCCTCGCCCGCGAGGGCCTGGAGCTGAAGCGGCAGACTTACTTCCCTGACGTCGAGCACCTTCTGAACCGGGCGCTCACCGACAACCGGGTACACGGTCCGCAGGGTGCGATGGTGATCGATCAGGTCACGAATTGCCAGTTCGGCTGCAACTACGTCCAATTCACCCGTCAGGCGCAACACGATCGGAATGTTGTAGCCGGCGGACTCTGTATCCAACTGATTCAGAATCCACATTCGGTGTTGCGAAGCTGACAGCTGCACTTCTGTATTGTCCGAACGCGGAGCCAAAGACAGAGGCACCAAGGACACCGGAGACGCTTGCCCCATACCGATTCGGGCAGCAGCTATTCCGGCCAGCTGATCGACGAATGGGTGCTCGAAGACGTCGCGGACGTCGAGGTTGCAGCCCAGGACGGCGTTCAGTCGCGACGAGAGTCGAGTGGCGATCAAGGAATTGGCCCCTTGATCGAAAAAATTCCGAACCGGATCGACATTCGGAACGTCCATCAAATCGCTCAGGATGGCTGCGACTGTCTGCTCGAAGAAGTCTCGTGACTGCCGAGAGGGCTGCGTGAGAGACACCGGGGTCGGCAGCGACGCGCGGTCGATCTTGCCGTTGATCGTGACCGGCAATGACGCAAGTGGCATCAAAGCCGACGGCACCATGTACCCGGGCAACAACGAACGGGCAGTGCGTAATACGCCGTCTAGGTCGTGTCCCTTCTCCGGGGTGATGTAACCGACCAATGTCGGCCCGCTGTCGAGTTCTCGCACCACCACCGCGGCCTGCTCCACCGAACTGTGAGCCAGTAGCGCGGTCTCAACCTCGCCCGGTTCGAGGCGGTAACCGCGCAGGGCCATCTGACCGTCGGCGCGGCGAACATATTCGAGTCGACCGGCTCGCCAACGGACCAGATCGCCGCTGCGGTACATCCTCGATCCGTCGAATCCCGGTTCAGGCACAAATCGTGAAGACGTCATCCCGGGTTGACCCAAGTAGCCTGCGGCCACCTGTGGACCGGCAACGTACAGTTCGCCGACAGATCCGGGAGGGACAGGCGCGAGCGCGGTGTCCAGTACGTAGCTGCGCAAGCCCGGTAACGGAGATCCGATCGGCGAGGCAGCTCCGTTGCCGGCCGGTAGTTCGACACTGGTGACGTGAACGGTAGTTTCGGTGATTCCGAACATGTTGACGCCCCGCACATCCGGGTGCCGATCGAACCAGGCCTCCACGCGCCCCACGTCGAGGCGATCACCGCCGAAAACAATCGACCGGAGCGGAAGCAGCATTTCCTGCGTGACTTCCGCCAACGCATAGAAGGCAGCCGGGGTCTGATTCAGAACGGTCACTTGTTCCCGCACAATCAGATCCAAGAATCTTTCGGGTGAGCGCGCGACGTCACCGTCCACGATCACCAGGGATCCGCCAGTGGTCAGCGCACCCCACATCTCCCATACCGAGAAGTCGAATGCGTACGAATGAAACATCGTCCACACATCTCCGGGCCCGAAGTCGAAGATCTCTCGAGTCGAGGCGAGCAGAGCCAACACGTTGCCCTGAGATACGACCACGCCTTTGGGGGCGCCGGTTGATCCGGAGGTGTAGATCACGTAAGCGGCGGACTCCAAGGGCGCAAGTGGCCAGCATTGCGCCGCGTCAGCCGTCTCGTCGACGGATACGACGGCATGTTCGTACTCACCGAAACGCGGAACGTAGCTGGGCGTCGACAGAATCGCTTTCGGACGCGCATCGGCGAGTACGTATCGGATGCGAGCGTCGGGATACTGCAGGTCGATCGGGACGTACGCGGCGCCCGCCCGAACGACCGCGAGAATTGCAACTACCAGGTCGATCGAGCGAGGGAGGCCGACGGCCACCCGATCCCCCACTCGAATTCCTCGATCGATCAAGGCGGCTGCGAGCGCCTCCGAACGAACGTGCAACTCTGCGTAGGTGACCCGAGAATTTCCACTCGTCACGGCGATTGCGTTCGACCGCTTCGTCGCGACCCCGGCGAACAGGTCGGACAGTGAGTTCGCACCAAGTGCCGGCGCCGGCACGTGCACCTGCAGTTTTTCGCGCTCGTCGACGCTGAGAACATCGATGTCACGCAACATAATTGACGAGTTCTCGGTGACCGAGTCGCACACTCGACGTAGTCGCTCGACCCAACCGCCCACGGTGGCCGCATCGAACAGATCGGCGGCATATCGGAAGGTGCCCCAAATGCCGCTCGCACCTCCGTCAACCGTACGATCTTCGCGCACAGTCACTTCGAGATCGAACCGCGGGTGCGCGGGAGGCAACGGAATTCCTCGAGCCGTCATCGTTCCCACGGCGATCTCGGGAACCGAAGCTACCGGATCGACGGCAAGAACCACGTGCAGGAAGGAATTCTTCTCGCCTGCGGCCCCACCGACCGCCCGCTCGACTACCCAGTCGAACGGGATGTCGGCATTGGACAGTGCCGCCACGTCGACGTCGCGTACTCGAGTCAAGAACTCACCGAAGGTGTCTCCCTCGAGTAGGAGCGTTCGCAGCGCCACGGTTCCGACGAACATACCGACGGAGCCGTCGAACGAGGGGTGTGTTCGACCGGACGTCGGGGTTCCGATGACGATATCGGGCGCACCAGTGATCTTGCTCAGCGCGATCGCAAGGCAGGCGTGCAGCACCATGAAGGTCGTGCAGTCGTGTGCTCTGGCAATTTCGTTCAGCGCCGCGTGGACGGGCGAGGGCAGTTCGAACGTCACGTCCCGCGCCGACGACGGTTGGTCCGGCCGGCGGGATCTGTCCGTGGGAAGCGCCAGAGTCGGATCAACGCCGGCGAGAGCTGTTTCCCAGAATTCCAACTGCCGGCCAGCTAGGCTCTGCGGATCCGCAGGATCACCGAGAACGGTTCTGTGCCAAGCGGAATAGTCGCGATAGTCGAGCGAGGGCGAAGGCCAGATCGGCGAACTCCCAGCGGCGCGGGCGTCGTACGCCGCAACAAGGTCCGAGACGATCGTCGCGAACGAAAGACCGTCCAGGGCGATGTGATGGGCAACCACGGTCATGCGATGGTCGGCGTCGCTCTCCGAGGTGAGGATCAAGCGAAGAGGTGCGTCGATCGCCAGGTCGAACCCGGCCGCAACCAAATCCGCTGACGCAGTCTCGTAATCCTCAGACGGAACCTCGATCAGAGTCACCGGAGCCGCAGTCGCGGCCTGGACCGGCCACGTGTCGCGGTTCTGGTCGAACGAGAAAACAGTACGCAAGACGAGGTGACGATCGGTCAGGTCACCTACCGCCACTCTCATCGCCTCGGTATCCAGAACTCCACTGAACGAGACCTCGAACGCAATGTTGTACGCCGACGACTGCGGATCCAGACGATTGAGCAGCCACAGACGTTGTTGTGCCGGAGCGATTTTCACGAAGACGTCGTCCGAAATGCGCTGGGGTTCCACCACCCACTCTGCCCGACCCTCGCGGATCTTCCGGGCCAGCTGCGCCGGCGTCGGGGCACCGAACACGTCCCTGACACCCACCCGCCTTCCGAGGGCGGAACTCACTCGTGCGGCGACGTACACGGCGTCGAGAGAACTACCGCCCCAGGCGAACAAGTCGGAGTGCGGTCCGAGAACTCCGACGCCGAGGACCTCGGCCATCACCGAGGCAATCAATTCCTCGTCGTATTCGATCGGGCGGCTTACCGCCGAGCGTTGCTCGGCGACAGCGGCCGTCGTCGGTTCAGGGAGCGCTGCACGGTCTGTCTTTCCATGGTTTGTCACGGGCAACGCCGCCAGAATCGTCACCGAACTCGGAAGCATGGAACGCGGAAGTAGTGAAGCCAGATGGTCGAGCACCGCCTCCTGACTCAACGGACGAGGTCGGTCGTCTCCGTCTTCGCTCACGGTCACATACGCTGCAATCGACCCGGATCGCTCCACCACTGCTGCCTGCGAGACGCCAGGAGTAGACAGGAGCACAGCTTCGATCTCGCCCAGTTCGACGCGTACTCCACGGATCTTCACCTGTTGATCAGTGCGGCCCAAGAACTCGAGTTGACCGGCATCGTTCCACCGAACCACGTCCCCGGTGCGGTACATGCGTGCACCAGCGTCGGCCGTACCGATGGGCGCCGCGACAAAACGCTCCGCCGTCAGCGTCGGCGAGAGGTACCCACGCGCCAGTCCTTGTCCCATCACGTACAGCTCACCCGCGGCGCCGACCGGAGTGGGACGCAACCACGAATCCAACACCACAGCGGCAACGCCGTCGATCGGACGCCCGATCGGTGTATCACCGCCAGGCACCAGCGACTCGCTCATGAATGCCGCGACGGTTGCTTCACTAGGGCCGTACGAATTCACGATGTCGACGTGACTCGACCACGCATCGACGAGCGCCCCCGGCGGTCGCTCGCCGCCCACGTTCAACACTCGAAGATCCGGCAGTTCCCGAGGATCCATCGTCAGCGCAACCGATGGTGTCGAGATCAAATGCGTGACACCCTCGCGCCGCACATAGTCTTCGAGATCCACTCCGCCGATCAGTCCGGGAGGAACGACCACGGCAGTCGCACCGCAGCCGTGAGCAAGCAGAATCTCGAGGATCGCCACGTCGAACGACGTGGATGCCAGGAGC
>NZ_JBHTSW010000033.1:0-62274 GCF_042794945.1 Rhodococcus sp. NPDC056506
GCCTTTCCGGTAGTCCCCACTACCGGAAAGGCGCACAGTCGTTTGAGTAGGCTGTAACGATGGCTGACGTCCCCGACATTCGCATCGGCACTGCAGAACGCGAGCAGGCACTCGATCTCCTGAGCGAGCACTTCGCTGCAGGGCGCCTCACCGTCACGGAATTCGACGAGAGAAGCGGAATCGTCAGTGCCGCAACAACTCGCAGTGAACTCGTGCCGGTGTTCGCCGATCTACCGGGCAACTATCAAGCCCCCGGCACCGCTCCCCTGTCGATGGTGACGCCTCCCGACGCACCGGCGGAGCGAGGGTTCAACCCCGACTGGTCCGGACGGATCATGGCCGTCATCCCGATTCTCGCGGTGATCCTGTTCTTCGTCACCGGTACCTGGTTGTGGTTCCTCGCCATTCCCCTTGCCGGTGCGCTGCTGTTCGGCACCGACAGGGAACGCAAAGCCAAGCGCCGCCGCGAGCGGGGCTCCGACTGATGGAGCCGATCGAGATCAACGCAGGTGGCTGGTATCTGCGGGCGTTGCGCGCAGACGAGCGTGTGGACGACCGCCCAGCGCTTGCCGACGGCGGTATCACCAACCCCGAGTACGTGAGTCAGCGGAGCGCTCAGTGGCACGAAAACAGCGTCTACTCCTGGGCCGTCTGCCAACCCAACACCGGTGAGCTCCTCGCCGAGGTCGTTCTGACGCCTCTCGACTCCACTGCCCTTCTCACCGGCTGGGCCCGCGACGGGCACACCGAGGCACTCGCGACAGCTGCCGAGGCCGTCACGAGGTTCGCCGAAGGTGCACTCGGACTCGTTGTCGTCGAGGGACAGACGAATTGAAGAACAGCCGATACTGGCCGCTGGCGATAGCCGTGGTCATTGCTCTGATCATGCTGTTCTCTCCGGGCTCCACCGTGCCGTCGAGCCCGGAGAACACCGACAAGATCACCCACACGTTGATGTTCGCGGTGTTGGCGATCACCTCGCTGCACGCCCGGATCCCGGCGTGGCTCACGGCGGTGTGGTTGGTGATCTTTGCCGCGACATCGGAGGTTCTTCAAGCAGCGCTGCCCATTTCGCGTTCGGGTTCGATCTGGGACGGCACCGCCGACCTGCTCGGCATTGCCATCGGAATCGGTATCGTCAGCCTCGTGATGCGGCGTCGAAGCGCCCGCGACGACGAGCCGAGCAGGTCCTGATCAGCTGAGCAGGTTGCTCCGCAATTGTTCCTGGGTCGACGCGTCGATCTTCAAGCCGTCGGTGAAGTAGGCCTCGATCGATCCGTGGACCTGCGCAAGCTCTGCCATCGACGCCTCCAGGTACTCGCGCCTGACACCGAGGACACCTTCGAGCAGGGTGGGGTCGATACCCTTCGCCTCGAATCGTTCGAGGAGTGGCGCGAACATCGGCAACAGAATCTTGTTGGTTTCGAGGTAGTCCGCGAAGACCGCGTCCTCGGAGGCACCCAGGAACAGCAGTAGCGCGGCCGCTGCCCAACCCGTGCGATCCTTGCCCGTGGTGCAGTGAACGAGTGCCGGCGAACTGGACGGCTGCGCCAAGTCGACGAACAGTTGCCGGTACGACGCGACCGCACTCGGCAAGGTCACGAAATCGCGGTAACTTCCCTGGAAGTATTCGAGTGCCTGGCCGCTCCCCAACGCTTCGGCAGCGAATGCCGGGTCGGCGATCATCTGCTGCATCTGAGCTGGAATGGCGCGATACTGCTTGTCCGCCAACACGTCCAGGCCGAGTTCCCGGATACCGTCCGGTGTCAGGTCCGGCGCCGTCTCACGTTCGGATTCGGTGCGCAGATCGTAGATCGTGACGATTCCCAGATCGGCGAGGGTCTGTGCGCCCTCCGCACTGAGCGACGCCAGGTCCGTGGAACGAAACACGCTCCCGGTGCGCACGGTGCCACCGAAGCTCGATTCGGGGCCACCGATGTCTCGGAGGTTCGCCAGTGACGGTACGACGGAAGACAAGTTCGGAGTATCGGTCATACCTATGAATGTATCGGTCGCCAGATAGCGTGATTCGGAAAAGGGCGGCCGGAGAAACAAGATCGAGACACATCATCTCCCGTAATTGCTGCGCTACAGATCCGTAACATGCTCAAGTAATCCTGTGGACATGCCTACAACGAATTCCAGTGGTCTCGGAGCCTTCGATGCGCTCGGTGACCACCAGGCAGTCGCGGCGCTGCTCGAGTGTTGCCATTCCGCCGTATGGGCACAGGAAATCGCCTCGTCTCGCCCGTTCACCGATCTGGAAGCTCTGTTCGACAAAGCAGATGCGGTGCTGGCCGAGCTTCCCGAATCCGAGATCGACGACGCTCTGTCCGGCCACCCACGAATCGGCGAGCGAACCGAGAGCGCGTCATCGACCCGGGAACAGTCAGGCGTTTCGTCCGCGACAGAAGACGTACTCGCGGAACTTCGGCAGAAGAACGCCGAGTACGAGGACAAATTCGGCCATGTTTACCTGGTCTGCGCGTCGGGGAAATCTGGAACGGAGCTCCTCGACATCCTTCGAGGTCGTCTCCGAAACGACCCGGCGACCGAGCGTTCCGTGCTTCGAACCGAATTGGCCGCCATCAATCGGATCAGACTTGCCCGTCTGATCGATTCACTCGCCGGAGGCGCAGCATGAGCAAGTCCCTGAGCACGCACGTTCTCGACGCGACGACGGGCAATCCCGCGGCGGGGATTCGCGTCGAACTTCGTGATCGAGGCGGCACCACGATCACCACTGCCGAGACCGATTCCGACGGCCGCATCCCCGAACTTGCTCCGGGTGGCCTGACCGCCGGTCACTACACCCTGACTTTCGACACCGGAACGTATTTCGAGACCAACGGACAAGAGAACTTCTACCCGGAAGTGACAGTGACCTTCCGGGTGGACGACACCGCACGGGGCTATCACGTCCCATTGTTGCTGTCGCCCTTTGCTTATTCCACCTATCGCGGGAGCTGAACACGTGACTACCGAAAACATCACAACCGGCAACATGACGACTGGCAGTACGAACACCGACCGGTTGAGCGGATCCATCGAACTCTCGGGCCACCAGTACGGCAAAGCGGAAAATCGGGTAGTCCGAATCTATCGCGACACTCCTCGTCACGAGATCCACGACATCAACGTCTCCACCTGCCTGCGTGGAGATTTCGCCGACGCGTACCTCACCGGCGATCAGTCGAAAGTTCTGCCGACCGACACGCAGAAGCAAACGGCCTATTCCTATGCCAAGGAAAAGGGTCTGATCTCGATCGAGACGTACGGACTCGAACTCGCCCGTCATTTCGTCGACGACATCGAACCAGTCAGTGGCGCACGGATCGAGATCGAGGAATATGCCTGGGAGCGTGCGGTTGTCGACGGGAGCGAGCACGACTACACCTGGATCCGGAAGGGTCAGGAAGTTCGAACGGCGTCGATCACCATCTCCGATACCGGGACATGGGTGATCGGCGGCTTGAAGGACCTGGTGATCCTCAAATCGACCGGTAGTGAGTTCTCGGGTTTTCTCGAAGATCCGTACACGGTTCTCGAGCCGACCGACGACCGGGTCATGGCAACGACGTTGGTCGCCCAGTGGCGCTTCGTCACCACCGACGTCGATTGGGAATCGGTCTACGTGGGCATCAAGGCACAGATCGTCAAACAGTTCGCACAGGTACATTCACTTGCCCTGCAGCAGACGCTCTTCCACATCGGTAAGGCAATTCTCGAGGAATTCCCGATCATTGCGGAGGTTCGACTCTCGGCACCCAACAAGCATCATTTCGAATATGCACTCGGCCGCTTCGGTGTGGAGAACGACAACGAGGTGTTCCACGCTGCGGATCGTCCCTACGGGCTGATCCAAGCTGCGGTCAGCCGATCCGACGCGCCGGACGCGGGACCGTCCTGGACCACCTATGCCGGTTGGTTGTCGTGACCGAATCAGCCCCAGGGGCAACACTCGTCGTCGCAGGCGCCCATGTGGTCACGATGGACGGTGACCGCTCCGAGTACTCCGACGGCTATGTGGTGATCTCGGGCAACAAGATCATCGACGTCGACGCCGGAAAGCCACCCGAATACCCGGGTGCGCAGGTGGTCGACGGGAGTGGTTGCCTGATCACGCCGGGTCTGGTCAACACACATCATCATCTCTACCAATGGATCACCCGAGGCCTGGCCGCGGACTCGACGCTTTTCGAGTGGCTGACCACCCTGTACCCCGTCTGGGCGGGTATCGACGCCGACGCCGTGCACGTGGCAGCCACCGGCGGGCTCACCTGGTTGGCAAAGACCGGGTGCACGACCACCACCGACCACCACTACGTCGTTCCCCGCGATGCCGGGGACGTTTTCGAGGCCGAGATCAATGCTGCCGCACAGGTCGGTCTCCGATTCCATCTGTGCCGTGGGTCGATGGATCTCGGCCAGAGTTCCGGCGGCCTACCACCGGATCACGTCGTGGAGAACCTCGATGACATCCTGTCCGGAACGCAGGCCGTCGTCGATCGCTGGCACGACCCGAGTCCCGGATCGATGCTGCAGATCGCGGTTGCACCCTGCTCACCCTTCTCGGTGACGGAGTCGTTACTCCGCGAGTCCGCGACGCTGGCGCGTGAAGCCGGTGTCAGGATGCACACGCATCTGGCCGAGACTTTGGACGAGGAAAGCTTCTGCAAAGAGCTTTTCGGTTGCACACCTGTCGAATACATGGAACGCGTCGGCTGGGTGGGCCCGGACGTCTGGTACGCCCACGCAGTCCATCTCGACGACGCCGGTATCGAGACGATGGCGCGAACCGGAACTGCGGCGGCGCACTGCCCGACCTCCAATGCGCGACTGGGAGCCGGTATTGCCCGTGCCGTGGATCTGGTGAACGGCGGGGTCACCGTGGGCCTCGGCGTGGACGGTGCGGCGAGCAACGAAGCGTGCAGCCTGATCGAGGAGTCGCGTCACGCACTTCTGTTGGCTCGTGCCAAGGGCGGCCCGCAGGCGATGACCGTGCGAAAAGCATTGGAACTTGGCACTGTCGGCGGCGCACGAGTTCTGGGCCGCGACACCGAGATCGGATCGATCGAGGTGGGGAAGCTTGCCGACCTGGCAGTGTGGAAGCTCGACACCGTCGCCCATGCCGGCATCACCGATCCGGTGGCGGCGCTCGTACTCGGCTCGACTCCCCCGTTGAAGTTACTGCTCGTGAACGGTCGAATCGTCATTGCCGACGGCCGAGTCACCACCGTCGACGAGGACGTCGTGGCCTCGGATGTCGCACGAGCACACCGCGACCTCCTCGGAAAGGCGTGACGGCGCGATGGATCTGCACAGTGTCGACGAAGTACTGGTTCCGCGAAGCCGAGCCGAGATCCCCTGCGCATCACCCGGAATCGGGTTCATCGGCGGTGGCACCTGGCT
Organism: Rhodococcus sp. NPDC056506; assembly: GCF_042794945.1. NCBI lineage: Bacteria > Bacillati > Actinomycetota > Actinomycetes > Mycobacteriales > Nocardiaceae > Rhodococcus > Rhodococcus sp. NPDC056506. The sequence continues at coordinate 5,413 of NZ_JBHTSW010000033.1, forward strand.
CTACTCGGAACCGCAGCCACACCTGACCACGCTCGTCGACCTGTCGGGCCTCGATTGGGAAGCCGTCGAGGTCAGCGACTACGGTATCGAGATCGCGGCCACCTGCACGATCGAGGAACTCTGCCGCGCCGAACTACCCGCGTCGTGGACCGCCGTTCCGCTCTTCCGCCAGTGCGCCGATGCATTGCTCGCATCGTGGAAAGTGCTGCGATACGCGACAGTCGGCGGCAACATCGCACTGTCCTTCCCGGCCGGCGCCATGACGACGCTGTGCACTGCCCTCGATGCCGATCTGACGATCTGGCGCCCGGACGGAACCGAATACTCGTTACCCGTAGTCGAATTCGTCATCGACGATTCTCGCAACGTCCTCGGCCCCGGCGAGATCATCCGCAGTATCCGGATTCCCGCACATGCACTGACCGCACGCACCGCGATGCGGAAACTGGCGCAGACGTCGCTCGGGCGCTCGGCCGTCGCCGTGGCCGGCCGGTGCGGCGTCGACGGTTTCACCCTGGCGGTCACCGCTGCCACCCGACGTCCGTACGCTCTGAAATTCGACAAGCTCCCCGACACCGCTACACTCGCGAATGCGTTGCGCAACAGGATTCCGGAAGACGCCTACTTCACCGATGTTCATGGAACTGCGCCATGGCGGCAGGCGATGGCTGCGCTCCTCGCCGAAGAAATCCGAGGTGAACTGGAATGAAGTACTCGGTGGACGGAGTTCCCCGCGACGACCAACCCCGCCCTGGGCAGTGCCTGAGAACCCTCCTCCGCGAGCATGGAACGAACTCCGTCAAGAAGGGGTGCGACGCCGGGGACTGTGGGGCGTGCTCGGTGCTCGTGGACGGGCACCCGACCCACTCGTGCATCTTTCCAGCCCATCGCGTCGACGGCCGCGAGATCGTCACCGCCGCCGGTCTCGGTACACCGGAGAGTCTGCATCCCACTCAACAGGCCTTCGTGGATGCGGGCGGCTTCCAATGCGGTTTCTGCACAGCAGGAATGGTGGTCACGGCATCGGCACTGTCTCCGGAGCAGAAGACCGATCTCGCCTGCTCGATGAAGGGTAACCTGTGCCGCTGCACTGGGTACAGATCGATTCGTGACGCCCTGGCGGGTACTGCGAACACGGAGACGGCCGCGTTGGGCTCGGCCCAAGGCCGTTCGATCGCCGCGCCGGCTTCCACTCGAATCGTCACGGGTACCGAGCAGTTCACGATGGACTTCGCCCCGGGCGAGATGCCGAACGGCTTGCTTCACACCGCGGTGCTCGGGAGTCCGCACGCACACGCGCACATCACCGGGATCGACACGCTGGCAGCCGAAGCGGCGCCAGGCGTCGTGACGGTACTCACCTTCCGTGACAGTCCGGACGTGTTGTTCTCGACTGCTCGGCACGAGGACCGCAACGACGATCCCGACGACACACGGGTGTTCGATCGCACTCTCCGTTTCCGCGGCCAACGCGTCGCCGCGGTCATCGCCGAAACCCCTGAGCAGGCTTGGCGTGCCCTCGCCCTGATCGAGGTGGATTACGAGGTCGTCGACGCGGTTTTCGAACCCGACCGTGCGCGCTCCCCCGGCGCTCCGCTCCTGCACGGTGACAAGGACGAGAGTTCCCGGATCGCCGCGGCCTCCCGCAATGTGGTTGCAGCACTTCACGATGGTGTCGGTGACCTGGATCGCGCGCTGCAGGATGCGGCTGCCGTCGTCGAGGGCACCTGGCAAACCGCAAGGGTCCAGCACGTGGCATTGGAAACCCACGGCGCAGTGGGATGGGTCGACGAGGATGACCGCCTCGTCATCAGAAGTAGCACGCAGGTGCCGTTTCTGGTTCGCGACGAGTTGGCCCACATCTTCGACCTCGACCGCAGCCGCATCCGCGTGTTCGCCAAGCGGGTGGGCGGAGGTTTCGGCGGGAAGCAGGAACTACTCACCGAAGATCTGGTCGCACTGGCCGTCCTGCGAACCGGCAGACCCGTGACGTACGAGTTCAGTCGAAGCGATCAGTTCACCATCGCACCGTCGCGGCACCCGATGCGGGTCTCGGTACGTGCCGGCGCCGACGCCGACGGAACTCTCACCGCGCTCGCCATCGACGTCCTTTCCGACGCCGGGGCGTACGGGAACCATTCGATCGGAGTCATGTTCCACGGCTGCGCCGAATCCATGGCGGTCTATCGCGCTGCGACAAAACGCGTCGACGCCGAGGCGGTTTACACGAACAATGTTCCGTCCGGGGCCTTCCGTGGTTATGGACTCGGTCAGATCATCTTCGCCGTCGAGTCGGCCATGGATCAGCTCGCGGAGCGTCTCGGCATGGACCCCTTCGATTTTCGGCGGCGCAACGTCGTCCTGCCTGGAGACGACTTCGTCGACTGGCACATCGAAGACGGCGATCTCGAGTTCGGCAGCTACGGGCTGGACCAGTGCATCGACCTCGTCGACGGTGCGCTCTCGAGCGGACGCGGAGAACAGGCACCGACCGGGTCCCGTTGGAAGACCGGCCAGGGCATGGCGATTGCGATGATTGCGACGATTCCGCCGCGCGGTCACTTCTCCGACACCTCCGTCACACTCGAGGTCGACGGTCGGTACGTCGTGAACATCGGGACCGCCGAGTTCGGCAACGGAACCACCACGGTTCATCAACAGATCGCTGCCACGGAATTGCGGACGACAGTGGATCGCATCAGGATTGTTCAATCCGACACCGACACCGGTGGATACGACACCGGAGCGTTCGGGTCGACGGGAACGGTAGTTGCCGGAAAGGCTCTCCTGATCGCCTGCGAACGCCTCCGTGAGCGGATACTGACCCGCGCTGTACGAGTGAGCGGGCACGGAGCGCAGGTCCGCGATCTTTCGCCGAACGGGGTCGAATCCTCGCTCGGTTGCATCGATTTCCCGACACTGCTCGAAGGCGGCCGGCTCACCGCGGACGGCCGTCACGACGGAACACCCCGCTCGGTCTCCTTCAACGTCCACGGTTTTCGCGTCGCCGTCGACACGTACACCGGCCGGGTGAAAATTCTACAGTCCGTTCAGGCCGCCGACGCCGGAACCGTCATGAACCCGGCCCAACTCCGAGGGCAGGTGGAAGGCGGTGTGGGACAAGCCCTGGGCGCTGCACTGTCGGAGGAAATCGTCATCGAGGAAGGCCGGGTGATCAATGCGCAGCTGCGCAATTATCACGTTCCACAGATCGGGGATCTGCCGATCACCGAAGTACTGTTTGCCGACACGTACGACAAGCTGGGGCCTTTCGGTGCAAAATCGATGAGTGAAGCACCCTTCAATCCGGTGGCACCGGCGTTGGCAAACGCAATCGCGAATGCATGTGGAGTTCGGATGTACTCCACTCCGATGACACCGGACCGGGTGTGGGGCGAGCTGCAGAGACCCTAAGTCTCGCGAGCAAGTACGCGCTCGACTGCATCGACTGCGTCGTCCAGCTCTCCGGTCGTCACGGTCAGCGCGGGCCGGAATCGGATTCCCCTCTTCCCGGTGGGCAGAATCATCACGTGCTCGTCTTCTCGTAGTCGCTGCACGACGCGATCGCGAAGGTTGCTGTCTGCCAACGTGATCGCGCACATCAGCCCACGACCTCGCGGCTCGGTCGCCGCCACGTACTGTTCGCAGACTTCGGTCAAGCGGGCAAGGAGATGCGCGCCCGTGAATCGCGCCCGGTCGATCAGTCGGTCCTGCTCGATGACTTCGAGTATTCGCCGGGCACGAACCATGTCAGTGAGGTTGCCACCCCACGTCGAATTGATCCGGGAACTGACGTGAAACACGTTGTCGCGCACCTCATCCACGCGACCACCAGCCATGATGCCGCACACCTGCGTTTTCTTGCCGAAAGCCACCACATCCGGATGCAGACCCAATTGTTGGTAAGCCCAGGCAGTTCCGGTGATTCCGCACCCGGTTTGCACCTCGTCGAGAATGAAGAGGGCGTCATTTTCGTGGCACAACTCCTGCATCGCCTGCAGAAATTCCGGCCTGAGGTGATGGTCGCCTCCCTCACCCTGGATCGGTTCTGCGATGAAACAGGCGATGTCGCCGGGGTTGTCGGCAAACGCTTGGCGCGCTTGCCCCAGAGCTTGCCTCTCCGCCGCTTCGACATCGCGGCCGTCGGCGAGATACGGTGAACCGATTCGTGGCCAGTCGAACTTGGGGAATCTCGCGACCTTGCCCGGTTCGGTGTTGGTGAGCGACATCGTGTAGCCACTGCGGCCGTGAAAAGCCTCGCTCAGATGCAGGACCTTCGTCCCCAGATCTTTTGACAATCCACGACTTTCGTTCGACCGACTCTTCCAGTCGAAGGCAACCTTGAGCGCATTTTCCACCGCAAGGGCGCCGCCGTCGACGAAGAACAAGTGTGGAAGTGTCGAATCCCCCAGGACTCGAGCGAAAGCCGCAACGAAACGCGCCATGGGTTCGGTGTAGATGTCGGAATTACTCGGCTTGTTGGAGGCCACGACAGCCAACTCCTGCTGGAACTCCTCGTCGCCTGTGATCGCCGGGTGATTCATCCCCAGAGCGGAAGAGCCGAAGAAACCGAACATGTCCAGATACTCGGTTCCGTCCCGCAGGTCGCGGAGATAGGAACCCCTCGACCCTTCGACGTCGAGAATCAGATCGAATCCGTCGACGAGGATGCTGGCCTTCAACACCTCGTAGACCGGAAAGAGCGCACTGTCACCGAAGTCTCGCATCGCAGTACTCATACGCGAAGATTATGTCAATTTTACGAAAGTGTCGATAGAACACCGTAAAAGTTACTGAACGCCCGTCATTCGTCGTAAAAAGTTTGTAGGATGATGGTGCTTCGTGTGTTGACGTTGGCTGCCGTACGGATCTCCTGCAGCAATCGCTCCAACGCCCGAGGTGACGCCACCCGGACCAGGAGGACGTAGCTTTCACTCCCGGCTACCGAGTGACACGAGACGACCGCCGGCAGATGACGCAAGCGAGCAGGCGCATCGTCGGGCTGCGAAGGATCGAGAGGAGTGATGGCGACAAATGCGGACAGATTGTGACCGAGTGCCTCCGGATCGATCTTCGCCGAGTACCCACGAATCACCTTGCGAGATTCCAAACGACGCACTCTCGACTGGACTGCGGAGATCGAGAGTCCAGCCTTCTCAGCAAGACTCGCGAGAGTGGCACGCCCGTCCAAGACCAATTCACGCATCAAGAGTCGATCGGTTTCGTCGACCGGCACACCGGCAACGTCACTGGTTTCTGTTTCTCGCACCTGCGCAGGCTAACGCAATCGGACATTCGTATGGTTGAAACCTGGGAGCTACGTGCACGGTTCGCTGCGACGCTTGCACGGATGTACGGCGAGGAGGTCCCCGCTTACAACACGCTGGTAGACGTAACGCTGCAGGTGAACCGTAATTTTGCCGCGGCACATCCGGATTCTGCGGAGCGTCTGGGCACTCTCGCGCGGGTCAGCGCCGAGCGTCACGGGGCCATCAGACTGGGCACCCTCGACGAACTGCGTGACGTGGCCATCGTCTTCGGCGGATTCGGTATGTTTCCGGTCGGCTACTACGACCTTCGGCTTACGGACTCCCCTATTCCTGTTGTCTCGACGGCATTTCGCCCGACCGATCCCGCCGAACTCGCCCGGAACCCGTTTCGCGTTTTCACCTCGGTACTGACCATCTCCGATTCCAGGTTCTTCGACACCGACCTCGAGCGTCGGATCACTGCGTTTCTGCGTCGCCGCACCCTGTTCTCTCCCGAACTTCTTCAATGGGCACGGCAATCGAGCCGCGAGGGTGGCCTGCCAGAGCCCGAGGCGACACACTTCGTCGACGCGGCAACCTCCGCGTTTCGGCTCGGCACCGATCCCATCGACGCGGCCTGGTACCGCGAACTCGCCGCGATCTCACCGGTCGCTGCAGACATTGCGGGGCAGGGCTCGACACATGTCAATCACCTCACCCCGCGGGTACTCGACATCGACGAGTTGTACCGCCGCATGACCGAGCGCGGCATCACCATGATCGACCGCATCCAAGGCCCGCCGAGATGGAGTGGACCGCCACTGCTTCTGCGGCAGACGTCGTTTCGCGCATTGGCCGAAGACAGGCGCTTCCGCCGGCCGGACGGATCGATCACCACAGAACCGGTCCGCGTCAGATTCGGTGAGGTGGAAGCCCGCGGAATCGCGTTGACCCGCAGCGGTCGAGAGATCTACGACCGACTGATCGCCAGGCCGGAGGATGCACACTGGGACAGCGAATTTCCGCACTCCGAGGACGGACTCGATGCGGCGGGGTTGGCCTACTTCACGTACAGAAACGAAGGGTCGACGCTCGTCCGCGATCCCATCGTCTACGAGGACTTCCTACCGGCCTCCGCGGCCGGCATCTTCGCATCCAATCTCGATTCGGTGACCGGATTCGTTTCCGATGCGCCCGGCGCCGAATACGGGCAGGATCGATTGGAGGGCGCCATCGACCACACCATCGAAGATCCGTTCGAGCTGTACCACGCACAACAAGAGGCGTCACGTGCCGCGCTTTCTCCCGCCTACAACCACTCCCGCCTACAACCACTCCCGCCCACAACCACTGCCGCCTACAACCACAGAGGACTCCCCAGTGAACCTGCCTGATTCTTCGAGCCTCGCCGATCGCGCCGAAAGCGCCCTTGCGGCGTGCGGTGTCGAGTGGCCCACCGGCGACCTGAGCGCACATACCCCGATCACCGGTACGCAACTGCGTACCGTTCGGCAGCACTCCGCCAGAGAAGTCGACGACGCCGTCGACGCGGCGCATCGCGCGTTCCTCACCTGGCGCACCGTCCCCGCTCCGGCGCGCGGCGCAGTCGTGCGCCGGCTGGGCAGCCTACTGACCGACCGCAAGGAGGACCTCGCGGAGATCGTGACCCTCGAAGCAGGCAAAGTCGCCTCGGAGGCTCTCGGCGAGGTACAGGAGATGATCGACATCTGCGAGTTCGCCGTCGGTCTCTCCCGGCAGCTCTACGGACGCACCATGCCGTCCGAGCGTCCCGGACACCGGTTGACGGAAACGTGGCACCCTCTCGGCGTTGTCGGGGTCATCTCCGCGTTCAACTTTCCCGTCGCGGTGTGGTCGTGGAATACCGCCATCGCTCTCGTGTGCGGTGATGCCGTCGTCTGGAAGCCTTCGGAGACCACGCCGCTGACTGCACTGGCATGTGACGCCCTCCTCCGACGCGCACTCGCCGACTGTGATGCACCGATCGACGTACACCAGTTGATCATCGGCGGACGCGATGTCGGTGAGGCCTTGGTCGACAACCCACTGGTGGCCTTGGTCAGCGCCACCGGTTCCGTGCGAATGGGCCGCGCCGTGGCTCCGCGGGTCGCCGAACGCTTCGGGCGGAGCCTCCTCGAGTTGGGTGGCAACAACGCCGCAATCGTCACACCGTCGGCAGATCTCGAGCTTGCCGTACGCGGAATCGTGTTCTCCGCCGCCGGAACTGCGGGGCAGCGGTGCACCTCACTTCGCCGGCTCATCGTGCACGAGTCGATCGCCGATCATATCGTCGAGCGCGTTGCGGCCGCGTACGCACAGCTCGAGGTCGGAAGTCCCTTCGATTCCGTTGTTCTGGTCGGGCCGCTGATCAACGAGGCTGCGTTCGAAGCGATGCAGAAGTCCCTCTCGGCCGCGCGCGCCGACGGCGGCACCGTGGTGTGCGGCGGCGACCGCGTCGGCGATTCCGGGTTCTACGTGACGCCCGCTCTCGTTCGTATGCCCGCACAGACCGAGGTGGTGCGGGCGGAGACGTTTGCACCCATTCTCTACGTCTTGACATACACCGATTTCGACGACGCCATCACGCTGCACAACGGTGTACCTCAGGGACTTTCCTCCTCGATCTTCACACTCGATCAGCGTGAAGCCGAGCGTTTTCTCGCCGCCGACGGCTCCGATTGCGGTATCGCGAACGTGAACATCGGAACGTCGGGTGCGGAGATCGGCGGCGCTTTCGGCGGGGAGAAGGAGACCGGTGGCGGTCGCGAGTCGGGTTCGGATTCGTGGAAGGCCTACATGCGCCGAGCCACCAATACCGTCAACTACTCGGACCAACTGCCGCTGGCTCAAGGCGTCGAGTTCGGCTGAACGCCTGCTGGGCGAAATCGGTGATCGCGTCGATCAGCTCCGGGAGCGCCGACAACTGCGGTGCGTGATCGGTGTCCAGGCTGACCACCTGGGCGCCGGGGACAAGTCTCTGCATGGCACGTTGAGCCTCGATCGGCACGGTTCGATCCAGGGTGCACTCGACATAGCGCCTCGGCACGGTTCCGAACCGCTCTTCGGTCCAGACCGGGGCCATCAGGCGGGCGGACTCCAATTGTGGGACCAGCATGCGCGCTGCACCGATCGCATCGGCGACCGGCGCTTCGTGGAAGAACACGGCGACACCGGCTTCCGGCGGAACTGCCGTTCCGTCGCCGTCGCCGACGGGGACCAGCCAACGCGAGATTCCGACCGGACTTGCCAAACCGACTTCTGCACAGAGCATTCCGAAATCCATCTGCGACGGCAGCATGATCCCTGCGACGTACACGAGACCCGTTACTTGCGAAGGTATCCGCTCGGCCACCTGTGAGGCCACGATGCCGCCGCCCGAGTGGCCGACCAGGACTGCCGGACCGTCCAGTGACTCGACCACTGCCACAACATGTTCGGTAACAGCGGCAAGATCGATTACGTCGTCGGGGTTCCAACTCCCCGTGCCGGGAAGCTCCACCACGACAGGATCGAAACCGGCGGTCTTCAAAGGGCCACACACACGATCCCAGACCCAACCACCTGCCCAGGCGCCGTGTATCAAGACGATGTTCCGAGCGCTCACTGCTTGACCTCGAACTCTGCCGCCGCAAGCACCCGAGCCGCCTCACGAACTGCGGCGGTATTGGACCTTCCCTGCCTCGACCCGGCCAGTTTGGCCTTGATGTGATCGCGAACGGTGATGGGTTCGTATTCCAAGCCCGAGTCGTCCTGAAAACTCGGCAGAGTCGCAATGACCGCGTCGACGTTTCCGTCGTGAAAGAAGGCCGCGGATCGCCGACGCTTGATGGTGCCGTTCACCACCGGCGGCGCGACCCGGTGCAGAGTGGACATCCACCGATCGTTGGTCAGTCGGGCGGTGAGATCCCCGAGGTTGACCAACAGCGCATCGTCTTCCGGCCAGACGTCGTGCCAGCGTCGGTCGCTCCCGAGCACTTGCAAACCCTCGACCTGATCCGCCCACAACACGGTGACCAGCCCGAAATCGGTGTGTTCCCCCATTCCCTTCAACTCGCCGTCCAATGTCACCGTCCCCTGCGGCAATGCGTAGTTGTTCATCCGCAGTACGTCGATGGAATGGTCGGTGATCGACTCGAAGAATCCTGGGGCCAGACCCAGCGCATCTTCGAATATTGTGGTCAGTGTGTGTGCCACCCGCACGCCGTGGGCGTAGTAGTCCTCTACGCGCTCCCTGAATCCGCGAACAGCGGGCCACAGGTTGATTCCGTAATCCTCCTCCGAGAGTTCGAGTTCGGTAAACAATCGAGCTTCGGTTCCTACGTTGAACGCCTCGAAGAAGTCGTTCATCCGAGTCGCGGATTCGACGCCGAGACTCAGGCTCAGCGACTCGCTCTTGGGCGGGCTGTACCCACGATTCGCGCCCTCGATTCGGTAGCCCGACTTCGTCTCCATCGGCAACCGGAAGAAGTCGTCCATCGCTTCGGCGAGGCCGGAAGAAACAGCGGCCGGAACACCGTGGCCCCGAATCTGCATGAAACCTACAGTCCGACAGGCATGGTCGACTTCGGCAGCCACTCGCGCCCTGTCCTCGTCGGCGCCTCCGAGCACGTAAGGCGAGATGTCGACGACGGGAACTTCGAAAATTTCAGACTGTGACGATGGCACTGGCGTCTCCTGCAGAGCTGGTAGCGGGTTCAGTATGTGCAGTGGAGTGGAGGCTCTCGCGTGATCGCCTGGCGAGTTCACCAAGCCTGGTGTGGTTGAACAGTAGATTGAGCGAAAAAGCCGAGGCCGCAGCCAAGGTGATGCCGCTACCGAGGAGGATCTGGGCCGAGGACGGGAAGCGCTCGAACATGCCCTCCGCAAATTCCGGCAAGATACCGATCCCCACGGATACGGCGGCGATCGTGGTGTTGATCGGGTCGCTGAGGTCGACCTTGCGCAGTGTATTGATTCCGACGACCGCGACCGTCGAGAACAAGATGATTCCCACGCCGCCGACCACCGGATCAGGAAGGGCGGCAACCACTTCACCCATTCGCGGGATCAGACCGAGGACGATCAAAATGGCGCCGCTGGTAGCGGTCACGTACCGGCTGTACACCCGGGTAGTGGCAACGGCGCCGACATTCTGCGAGAAGACGGTGTCGACAAACGCGTTGAAGATCCCGCCCAGAACTCCCGACATACCGTCGGCCACCAGCCCTCGTGCGAGATCTGCTTTCTTCAAAGGCTTTCCGGTGATCTCGCTGACGGCGAGCATGCTGGCCGTCGATTCGGCGAAGACGACTGCCATGACGATACTCATCGCCACCACGGCGGTGACGGGAAACTCCGGAGCGCCGAAGTGGAACGGCATCGGGAAGCCCACCCAGGCCGAGCCGCCGACGCCACTCAGATCGATCAGACCCATCGGGATGGCGATCACGGTACCGATCACCAGTGCCATCAGTACACCGAGTTGCGTCCACATCCCGCGACCGAGGCAGATGAACGCCACCGCGACTACGACGACTGCGGCAGCCAGCGCCAGGTTCTTCGGGTCGGCGAACGACGGGGAGGTGGGGTCGTTACCGACGATCAAGCCTCCTGCGACACCGATCAACGAGATGCCGATTACTGTGAGGACCACGCCGGTGACCAGGGGCGGGAAGTATCGGACGATCTTGGCGAACGGTACGGCCAAAGCTATGCCGACAACACCACCGACCAGCATGGACCCGTACACGGCCTGCAGGCCGTACTCCTTGGCGATCAGAATCATCGGCGTCAGCCCGGCAAACGTCGCCCCGCAGACGATCGGCAGCCGGACACCGGCGACCTTCCCGACGCCCAGGCTCTGAATGATCGTGATGATGCCTGCAACGAGTAAGTCCGCGCTGATCAGCATCGCGACTGTGCTGCGGTCCAGCCCTACGGCGGCACCGAAAACCAGCGGAACCGTGATGCAGCCGGTGTACATGATGAGGACGTGCTGAAGAGCAAAAGCAGACTGGCGGGCAATGGGGAGCCGCTGGTCGACAGGATGGATGGCCATGCGCCGATCTCCGTCCGAAGCTGGAAGTGTTTCGTGTACGGGACTATTCAGCACGTCGATAATTTCTTACCGTGGTCGAATTTGTTTCGTCTGTGTAATCAAAACTTTCACCAGAGCACTGCTATCTTCGGCACATGGACGACGACCAGAGAGCGATAGCGACCGCAATCGGGGCTGCCGTGCGGACGGCGCGAAAAGAAGCCGGACTGACGTTGCGCGAGGTTGCCGTGAAGTCGGGCTTGTCGCAGCCCTTCCTGAGCCAGACCGAAAACGGCCACGCAGTACCCAGTGTCATGAACCTTCATCGCCTCGCGCAATCGCTCGGCACCACGGCGCACGCACTCTTGGCACAGGGTGAGCGAACTCCGTCCAGCCTCGTCCGCGCCGGCGAGGGGCGAACCTTCGAACTGGCACACGATTCGGTGATTCGATTCTGCTCCACCGGCTCACGGACCATGGAACCCAACGAGATCACGGCAGCACCTCATTCCGAGGCAGGTGAGCACACCGAGCACGCCGGCGAAGAGTTCATTCACGTTCTCGAAGGATCTGTCGAGGTCGAGGTGGGACTGGACGAACATCATGTTCTTCACGTCGGCGACACCCTCCTCTACACCTCGACCATCCCTCACCGGTGGTTCAATCGCACCGATGCGGTCGCGAGATTCCTCATCGTGAGCTCACCTCCCTCGTTCTAGATGCGCGGCTGTAGTTCCACACCACAACCCACGCTCACGGCTTACCCTGACAGCGTGACCATGTGGCCGGAACTTGCGCGCGAAATCGCCGACACCGTTCTGTTTCCCGTCGCCGACAGCGTCGACGCCGACGGAGAAATCCCCAGCAGCCATTTCGACGCGCTCGCCGCCGACGGCTTCTACGGCATCGCTGCCCTCGGTGACGGTGGCCCCAGCAGCGAAGAACTGGTCGACGTCCTCGAAACCTTGTGCGGCGGTTGCCTCGCGACGACGTTCACCTGGATGCAGCATCACGGCGTCGTCGGAGCCCTCGCAGCCAGTCCCAATATGTCTCTGCGCGAACAATACTGGGATGGCCTCGTTTCCGGAACGATTCGCGGCGGAGTTGCGTATGCCGGCGCCATCCCCCGCCCGCCGCTCCTGTGGGCAAAGCGGGTGAACGACGGCTACGTCCTCGACGGAATCGCACCCTTCGTCACCGGTTGGGGCATCGTCGATGTTCTCTTGGTGTCGGCGCGGGACGAGTTCGACAATTCCATCGTTCATTCCGTTGTACCGGTTGGCGAAGCGCCGGGGCTGACGATCGAGGAGCTTCCCCTGATCGCGGCGCGCGGGAGCAACACCGTCCGAATCGTGTTCGACGCTTTCGAAATCCCCGATACCGACGTCTGTTCCGTCGTCAGCGACGAACAATTCCAGAGCACCCAGCTACCCGGCCTATGGCTCAACGGCGCGATGGCCATGGGCATCACTCGCCGCGCTGTTACCGAACTTGCGGATCTCGGCGTCGACGCCGGCGCTTTCGAAGAACAAGCCGCCAGGGCTCGCACAGAACTTGATTCCGCTTTGCGCGATCGAGGCGACATGTCAGCCGCCCGCGCCCGAGCGTCGGAACTTGCGATACGAGCGTCGGCCGCACTCGTGACTGCGACCGGAAGCCGCGCCCTGGTCGGCAGCAACACCCCCGAGCGGCTCATGCGCGAAGCCACCTTCACTCTGGTCGCGGCTGGTCGACCGGAGATCAAAACTGCTCTCGTGGAACGACTCAGCGGATACTGAGTATGCACGGTCGTGCTCGATTACGCTGGGGATCATGACCAGTGGAGAACCAGTACTCATCCCGGCCGGAACCGTGTTCACGCCGGAGGACCTGACGTTCTATGCCGATCGCGACTCCCGCAGTCTCGACGACGCCATCGCCGAAGCCGACCTTCTTGTCAGTTGCCCACACTCGGGTTCCGCGATTCCGGCAGAACTCTCACGCTTTCTCGCACCCGAGTTCACCCAGCGACTGCAGTTCGACTTCACCGACATGTCCACCAGTCCCATCGTGCGCCGCTGGGCCGAAATCGATTCGCGCATCGTGTACGTGGAGAACCCGCACCCCCGCATGATTCGTGATCCCAACCGTGCAAAGCCCGAAAACCTGGAGGCGTCACTACGCGAAGCCTTCGCGCGCGTGCACAAGGCCGGAGCGGGAAACAAGGCGGACCTCTCCGGTGTCGACGCAGTTCGCCCTGTCACCTTCTCGTTCTACCCCCTGCTGCTCGAGCCGACCGACGACGCGGGTTGGAAGGACCTCGCCGAGACCTTCACCGAGACAGCCGAACACGGTTTGGGCGTCTACGAGAGAACTCGCGACGCACTGATCGAAACCATGGTGGAGAAGAGCTTCGAACTCGGCCGTTCGTTCACGACGTTGTCGTTCCACGACACGATGAACCACACCACTCGCCGCGACGGCGCCGTCAATGTCGAACGGCCGGAAGCAGATCGACTCCCCGACGTCGTCGCACTCTCCAATCGTGGCGATCACGACGGTAATCGACGCGCAGACAATCCCGTGACGATGGATCCGGAGCTCATTCGCACACTCGCAGTCTCACATCGCAAGGGATTTCAGGTCGACGATCCGGACGCGGTGGCGCTCAATCAGCCATACCTCGGCAGTTTCGAAATCATCGCTGCCGGAGCCAGATTCGCCGAATTGAATACACGCGCAGCCGAGGCGGGAATCACGTTGAGTGCGGTACAGGCCGAATTCAAACGAGAATTCCTGCTGGGAGACGAACTGGCTGCCTACATCATGGAACCCGGCGTCGACTGGCCGACACCCGATGCCGAGCGGGTGGACCAACTCGCCCATGCGTGCAAGGCGAGCTGGGACCACTACCGCAACAGCTGAGACTGACTCAACCGCAATACTCAGCCGAGCACCACTCCGAACAACGCGCCGGCCGCAATCGTTGTGACGGCCAAGATGATGGTCGGCAGGAAGAACGAGTGGTCGACAAGCTTGGAACCGAGCTTCGTGCTGCCGGAGAGGTCGAAGTTCGCAGCCGCGATCTGAGAACCGTTAGTCGGCAACAGATAGACGCCGGCAAACGCTCCGGCCCACATGCCGCTCACGAGGCCGGGTGCGATCCCGGCTGCGAGACCGATCGGCACAATGGTCCTGGTCGCTGTCGACTGACTGGTCGTCAGTACACAGACCAGGAAAACACCGAGCGCGAAGATCCACGGCGCGGCGTTGACCCAGTCGCCGACAGTGCTCGTGATCAGCTCGGAATGGGCGCTGATGAACGTGTCCGTCAGCCATGCCAGACCGAACAACGCGATGGCCGAGACCATACCGGCACGGAACACTGTCGAGGACGGCACGTCGGCGACATTCGGGCGGCACACCAACAGGATCAACGTACCCACGACGAACATCAGCATCTCGATGATCGGTGTCATCCCCATCGGAGTGCCGTCGGCGGCCTCGGGGCGAATTCCCTTGAACAGACCGAAGATCACGATGGCCAGAACGCCGGCCAGGAAGATCAGTGCCGCGTTTCGTCCGGTCTTCGTCGAGACGAGTTCGGTCTTGGACGCTGCACCCGGTCCCGCCAACTCGCCCGACTTCAACTTCGCCTGTATCTCCGGGTCGTCGTCGAGGTCCTTGCCCAGGCGGTTGACCGCGATGGACGAGAGGACGATGCCGACCACGGCCGCCGGGAAGGTGATCTTGATGATGTCGATGAGTTCGAAATCGTAGGGCGCGACATCGGTGAGCGTGACCATGGCCGCCATCGCCGCTGACACCGGGCTACACGCCAACGCCACGCCGGTGGAGACGACTGACAGCGACAGCGGCCGTGACGGCCGCACACCGTTCTTGTACGAGACGTCGTAGATGACGGGAAGCAGCGGGTAGAGGATGTTGGACGTACCGGCACCGACCGAGAACAGGAACGACACCAACGGCGCGATCAGCGTGATCTGTTTCGGTCGGGATTCGATCAGTTTGGCTGCGATGGTGACCATCCAGTCGATACCACCGGCCGCTTGCATCATCGACGACGCGAGAACGACGGACAGGACGATGAGTAGAGCGTCGACCGGCGGACTGCCGACGTCCTCTCCGAAGACGAACACGAGGACGGCAACACCCGCGCCGCCCCACAGACCGAGAGCGACACCGCTCGATCTGGTACCCATGACAATCGCCCCGAGCACTACCGCCAGCTCGAGGACAATCTTGACTGCTTCCATCAGGCACTCGCCTTCTCGATAACAAGAGAATCGCTATAACAGGGCAAATAGTATGCTCTGCACTTCGGCCGCGGGCACGAACACGCTGTCGGTGGGAAGGGGCAATATGGTGGTCGTGACCAACGTCCTCGACAGATTCTCGCCCGCAACACGCGAGTGGTTCGGCGGTGCCTTCAGCGCTCCCACCGCTGCGCAGCTCGGTGCCTGGGAATCCATCGCGAGCGGCTCTCACACACTTGTCGTCGCACCCACCGGCTCCGGCAAGACATTGTCCGCTTTTCTCTGGGCACTCGATCAGCTCGCAGCCAAGGACGAGGGCGAACGCACCACCAAAGTCCTCTACATTTCGCCGCTCAAAGCGCTGGGTGTGGACGTCGAACGAAACCTTCGCGCACCGCTGGTCGGCATCACACAGACTGCGAAGCGTCTGGGCCTCACTCCGCCCGAGATCACCGTCGGTGTCCGTTCCGGTGACACTTCCCAGGCCGATCGGCGCTCGTTGATCAAGCGGCCTCCGGACATCCTGATCACCACGCCTGAGTCGTTGTTCCTGATGCTCACCTCCGCTGCCCGGGAAACACTGGTCGGTGTCGACACCGTGATCGTCGACGAGGTTCACGCGGTGGCGGGCACCAAGCGCGGCTCTCACCTCGCGCTCTCACTGGAACGCCTGGACGGCTTGCTCGAGCGTCCGGCGCAACGCATCGGATTGTCGGCCACTGTCCGTCCGCACGAGGAGATCGGGCGGTTCCTCGCCGGTTCGGCACCCATCCGGATCGTGGCACCGCCTGCCGCCAAGACCTTCGACCTCACCGTCCGTGTTCCCGTCGAGGACATGACGGAATTGGGTATTGCGACGCCGGCCGAGGGTTCCGAATCCCCCACCCCGCAAGCCGGTTCGATCTGGCCCCACGTCGAGGAACAGATCGTCGACCTCGTTCTCGATCACCGATCATCCATCGTGTTCGCCAACTCTCGCCGCCTCGCCGAACGATTGACGGCCAGACTCAACGAAATTCATGCCGAGCGCGCCGGCCTCGTCGTCGACAAGTTGCCACGACCACCCGCGCAGATCGGGGCTCCCACCGAGGTCAACTACGGCGCGGAACCTCTCCTTGCTCGCGCCCACCACGGATCGGTCAGCAAGGACCAGCGCGCCCTCATCGAAGACGACCTCAAATCGGGTCGATTGCGATGCGTCGTCGCCACCAGCAGTCTCGAACTCGGAATCGACATGGGCGCCGTCGACTTGGTCATTCAGGTCGAGGCACCGCCTTCGGTTGCCAGCGGGCTGCAACGTGTCGGTCGCGCCGGCCACCAGGTCGGTGAGATATCGCGAGGCGTTGTCTTCCCCAAGCATCGCACCGACCTGATTCATTGCGCGGTGACGGTCGAGCGCATGGTCGAAGGCAAGATCGAAGCGATGGCCGTTCCGGCCAATCCCCTCGACATCCTCGCCCAGCAAACTGTTGCGGCCACCGCACTCGAACCGATCGACGTCGACGACTGGTTCGAGACCGTGCGCCGAAGCGGTTCCTTTGCAACGCTTCCCCGTTCGGCGTACGAGTCGACTCTGGATCTGCTCGCCGGGCGGTACCCCTCGGACGAGTTCGCCGAATTACGTCCGCGCCTGGTGTGGGATCGTGAGTCCAATACTCTGACGGGGCGCCCGGGTTCGCAGCGTTTGGCCGTCACTTCCGGCGGCGCCATCCCCGACCGCGGCCTCTTCACCGTCTACATGGTGGGCGAGAAAGCGTCACGCGTCGGCGAACTCGACGAGGAAATGGTCTACGAGTCCCGGGTCGGCGACGTCTTCGCGCTCGGCGCTACCAGTTGGCGGATCGAGGAGATCACCTTCGATCGGGTTCTGGTCAGCCCCGCCTACGGCATGCCGGGTCGTTTGCCCTTCTGGCACGGCGACGGACTCGGCCGCCCTGCCGAACTCGGGCAGGCGTTGGGACAGTTCGTCCGCGAGACGGCCCTCGGTAACGAGGCCGACGTCGTCGAGCGTTGCCGAGTCGGCGGGCTCGATCACAATGCCACCAACAATCTGATTCAACTCGTCGGCGAGCAGAAGAATGCCACCGGTCAGGTGCCGTCGGATCGCACGCTGGTGGTCGAGCGTTTCCGCGACGAACTCGGTGACTGGCGTCTGGTGCTGCATTCCCCGTACGGCCAACGGGTTCACGCGCCGTGGGCGCTCGCGATCGGCGCACGCCTCCAGGAACGATACGGGGTCGATTCCAGCCCGACAGCCTCCGACGACGGCATCATCATCCGGCTCCCGGACACCGAGAACGAACCTCCCGGCGCCGAACTGTTCACCTTCGACGTCGAAGACATCGAAGATCTGGTCACCCAGGAGGTGGGCGGCTCCGCGCTGTTCGCTTCCCGATTCCGCGAATGTGCCGCCCGCGCACTACTTCTCCCGCGCCGTAATCCCGGAAAACGTGCACCGCTGTGGCAGCAGCGTCAGCGGTCAGCACAACTGCTTGACGTCGCCCGAAAGTTCCCGACATTCCCGATCCTGCTCGAGACGGTGCGGGAGTGTTTGCAGGACGTCTACGACCTGCCTGCGCTGAAGGAACTGTTCGGCAAGATCGAGAAACGGCAGATCCGAATCGTCGAGGTGGAGACGGCCTCGCCGTCTCCGTTCGCGAGTGCGCTCCTGTTCAACTATGTGGGCGCATTCATGTACGAGGGCGACAGTCCCCTCGCCGAGCGACGCGCTGCCGCACTGTCGCTGGACTCCACGCTGTTGGCCGAACTGCTGGGGCGCGTCGAACTGCGCGAGCTACTCGACGCCGGAGTGATCGAGCAGGCCGAAAGTGAGCTGCAACGGCTCGTCCCTGACCGCAAGGCCAAGGATCTCGAGGGTGTTGCCGACCTCCTGCGCATGCTCGGCCCGCTGACCACCGAAGAAGTCACCGATCGTTGTCTCGAGGACCCGCTCTCGTGGCTCGAGAAGTTGGTTACGGACAAACGTGCCCTCCACGTCTCGTATGCGGGCGAGAGCTGGTGGACCGTCGTCGAAGACGCCGCGCGCCTTCGCGACGGACTCGGCGTTCCCCTACCGATCGGCGTTCCCGCCGCGTTCATCGAGCCGGTCGATCAACCTCTCGACGATCTCTTGAGCCGTTATGCCCGCACCCACGGCCCCTTCACCCTCGCCGACGCTGCCGCACGGTTCGGTATCGGTGTTTCCGTCGCACGTGACGTTCTCGGTCGACTCGCACTCGAAAAGCGTGTCCTCGAAGGCGAATTCCGTCCGGCGTCAACCGGAAGCGAATGGTGCGACGCCGAGGTCCTGCGCCGCCTACGCCGCCGCTCGCTCGCCGCTGCACGCCAAGAGGTCGAGCCGGTCAGTACCGCAACGCTCGGACGATTCCTTCCCAGCTGGCAGCACGTGGGCGGCACGCTTCGCGGAATCGACGGTGTTGCAACGGTGGTCGATCAACTCGCCGGAGTTCCGATTCCGGCGTCGGCTCTCGAATCGTTGATCCTGCCGAGTCGTGTCGCCGACTACTCTCCCGCGATGTTGGACGAACTCACGTCGACCGGTGAAGTCCTGTGGTCCGGATCCGGAGCAATCTCCGGCAAGGACGGGTGGGTAGTGCTGCACCCCGCCGACCTGGCACCGATCACGCTCAATTCGCCCGCCGACACCGACGTCTCGGAGTTGCAGAAGCGCATCCTCGACCTGTTGTCCGGCGGCGGTGCCTACTTCTTCCGACAGTTGGTCGACGCGTTGCGAACTACGGAGTCGGCTGCGGACACGGTCGACAGCGCGGTGACGACGGCACTGTGGGAGTTGGTGTGGCTCGGACACATCGGAAACGACACCGTCGCACCGCTTCGCGCACTTCTCTCCGACACCACTAGAACAACAACCAGTCACCGATCACCTCGCCGTGTTCCGCGGGCCCGTCCGTACCGCGGAATGGCCCGCGCTTCCACGCCCGCTCGCACCGGACCGGCAACTGCCTCCGGTCGGTGGTTCCAACTGCCAGCCGTCGAACCGGATCCGACCATCCGGGCGCACGCCACGGCCGATCTGTTGCTCGAACGGTACGGCGTGGTCACCCGCGGTTCGGTGATGAGTGAGAACGTGCCGGGCGGCTTCGCGTTGATCTACAAGGTACTGAGCACGTTCGAGGACAACGGCCGCGCTCGACGCGGATACTTCGTGGACACCTTGGGCGGCGCCCAGTTCTCCACGCCTCCCGTGGTGGACCGCTTGCGCACGTTCGGTGATTCCATCGAGGGACGCCACACCTCTTCGGCTGCAGTCACTCTCGCGGCGTGCGATCCGGCAAACCCGTACGGCGCGGCGCTGCCGTGGCCGGCGTCGGGGGGCGAGGAATCCCCTGGGCACCGGCCCGGACGAAAAGCCGGCGCATTGGTAGTTCTGGTGGAGGGTGAGTTGGTTCTGTTCGTCGAGCGCGGCGGTCGCACGATCCTGACACTCACCGACGACGGCGGAACGTTGCGCATG
This sequence comes from Rhodococcus sp. NPDC056506, assembly GCF_042794945.1. Lineage (NCBI taxonomy): Bacteria > Bacillati > Actinomycetota > Actinomycetes > Mycobacteriales > Nocardiaceae > Rhodococcus > Rhodococcus sp. NPDC056506. Next base: position 25,447 of record NZ_JBHTSW010000033.1, read on the forward strand.
GCAGCACTGTCACTTGCTCAGAAGGTGACTTCTCGCGCTATCGACAAGTTGGTAGTGGAGAAGGTCGACGGAGAGACCATCCACGGCAACGACTTCGCTCCGGTCCTGGTCGAAGCCGGCTTTGCGGCCACCCCTCGCGGATTCCGGTTGCGGTCATGAGGATTGGGGTCATGATGATTGAGATCGTGGCAGTTGAGATCCTGAAGTGTGGGAGCGGCGACCATGCCTGAGGGCGATACCGTGTGGCGGGCCGCCAACGAACTGCGAGCGGCCCTGGCCGAGAAGGTACTCACCACCTGCGACGTCCGCGTTCCTCGTTATGCCACCGTTGATCTGTCGGGCCATCGCGTGGATTCCGTCGCCAGCCGCGGAAAGCATCTCCTGATCAGAGTGGGCGAGGCGTCCATTCACACGCATCTGAAGATGGAAGGTCAGTGGCAGATTTATCGCCCCGGCGAGCGCTGGCGCAGACCAGCCCACCAAGCGCGCATCATCTTGGCCACCGAAGACTCTGTAGCAGTGGGTTTTTCACTGGGAATCACCGAGATCCTCGAACTCGGGCAGGAACAGGAGGCCGTCGGGCATCTCGGACCGGATCTGCTCGGGACCGACTGGGACAGTTCCGTGGCCGCCCGAAATCTTCGGGCTGCCGACTCCGAACCGATCGGAATCGCGCTCCTGGATCAGCGGGTGATGGCCGGACTGGGCAACGTGTACCGCAACGAGATCTGCTTCCTACGAGGCATTCATCCGAAAACACCGACGCGCCTCGCCGGAAATCTCGACGCGATAGTGGACTTGTCGTTCCGCACCATCAACGTCAACAAGGCGCGTCGCATCCGGGTCACGACCGGCGACACCCGTCCAGGTAGGCAGACATGGGTGTACGGCAGGCGCGGAAAACCGTGCCGCCGATGCGGAACCCGCATCAGAGAAGATACCCTCGGACCGGATCAGCTCACCGAGCGAAATATCTTCTTCTGCCCGGCCTGCCAGCCCTTCACGCCCGGTTAGCGTTGATCAGCAGCCTGACGCAGTGGCGGACAAATCGTTCGCGGTCTACCACGATCGTGCCGTCCAGGTAACCGATGAACAGCGTGAACAACGCCCCGACCAGTCCGACGGCCACCAGTTGCTTGTCCACGGGATCAGCTATCTCGGACAACTGGTCGTACACCAGATCCACGAACGCCGGCATCGATTCGATACCGCGTCCACTCAAGACAGGTTCGGAGAGCGGAGCGATCAAAAGCACTCTCCCCATCGCCGGATCGTCGACCATGAGCTTGACGAAAGCGTCGACCGCAGCCATGGCGACGGCCTCGGATGTCGTCTCCGACTCCACTGCCGCGGCAAGCGCCGACTGCGCGCGCTCGGCAACGAATGTGTGGACCGCGACGACGTACTGATCACGATCGGTGAAGCTTTCGTAGAAATACCGCTCGGTCAGACCGGCGGCCTTGCAGACCGCACGCACGTTGACGGCCGGACCGTCGACCGCACCGAGCAGTGTCACTCCGACGTCGAACAACGTCGCCTTTCGAGTGGCCCTGCGTTCTTCGATGCTCACAACTTCCCCACTTCGCCGACACTTGTTCTTCGATGCAACCGGAATTCGATTTCAACCGGTATTCGATCCTTGACTACCGCTGTTGTCGATCCTAATCTGACAACATGCGTAGTCAACTTGACGACAGCAGTACCCCGGTTCCTCTCGGTCCGGATTCCCTGACCTGGAAGTATTTCGGCGACTGGCGCGGGATGCTCCAAGGCGTCTGGGCCGGTTCGATGCAAAACATGCATCCAGGGCTCGGCGCCGGCGTCGAGGAGCACTCGCAGTTCTTCGACGAGCGCTGGGAACGGCTGTACCGCTCGCTGTATCCCATTGCGGGCGTGGTGTTCGACGGCGATCGCGCGCAGCAGACAGCCGAAGAAGTCCGCGGATATCACACGCGAATCAAGGGCGTCGACAAGTTGGGGCGCCGATACCACGCCCTCGATCCCGACACCTTCTACTGGGCGCACGCAACGTTCTTCATGGGCACCATCGTCACGGCCGACAACTTCTCCGGTGGCTTGACCGAGGCCCAGAAACGACAGCTCTTCACCGAACACATTCAGTGGTATCGCCTGTACGGGATGAGCATGCGCCCGGTTCCCGAGACCTGGGAAGCATTTCAGGAGTACTGGGACCACATGTGCCGCAACGTACTCGAAGACAACAAGGCAACCCGCGACGTCCTCGACCTGTCCGGCCTCGGAAAGCCCCCGTACATGACCTGGCTTCCCGATCCGTTGTGGCGACTCGCGCGGATCCCCCTCGCACGCGGATTCGTGTGGCTGACGGTGGGTATGTACGACCAACCTGTTCGCGACCTTCTCGGTTACTCGTGGGGTAGCCGAGATCAGAAAATTCACAACGCTGTCGGCCGCACCGTCAACGCCGTCTTCCGTCTGGTGCCGTGGCGTTACCGGTATCAGCCACGCGCTCGCGCAGGATGGGATCGAGCGAGCGGCCGAATCCCCGCCGACGCACCACTGGTCCACACGCCGGCGCGCAATCTACCCCCGCTCGAGCAGCGAGATAATCCGATGCACTACAGCCCGAGGGTCTGATCTGCCATGCTCGGAGCATGGAGTGGGACCTGCGAACCCTGCTGAACCGGCCGATCACCTCTCACGGTTCGCCGCTGGGACAAGAACGTGTGGCGGCGAGAACCACTGCGTACATCTACGGCAACATTCTTGTCCTCGCCGCACTCATACCGGTGACGAAATCTCAGGAATCGCTGGGCGCCGCGATCGTGGTTGGCACGGCATTGTCGACGTATATCGCCCACACATTCGCCGAGAGCGTCGGCGAAAGCATTCGCAACGACCGCCGCCTCACCACCGCGGAAAGAATCGACTCGCTTCGCGATTCCGTCCCGATCCTCACCTCCGCGGTCGTTCCTGTCGTCATTCTCGCGACGGCGTGGTTCAACATCCTGGAACCGCGGACGGCGCAGTTGATCGCGGAAATCGTCTTGATCCTGCGCATCGGGTCCACCAGTTACGTGATCAGCCGACTTCACGGTGAGAAAGTCGGTACCAACACACACCTCGCGGCCTTTGCCCTGGCCGCCGTCGCAACTCTGATCGTCGGATTGAAGATAGTGCTCACTCATTGACGAGTCTCCCGATCGCGAATTCCCTGGCCTGAAGGGGTACTGCCGTTACCCGGCTGAGCAGTCACTCCCGCGGAACCCGGTCCGTCGCTACCGTGGACGACATGAGCATTCCGAGTCTGAAACTGAACAACGGTCTCGACATTCCGGCGTTGGGCTTCGGCGTCTACCAGACACCGCCGGACGAAACAGTCGCCGCCGTCGAGTCCGCGCTGTCGACGGGTTATCGCCATATCGACACTGCTGCGGCCTACGGCAACGAGAAGGGCGTCGGTGAGGCGATCCGGCGATCCGGCCTCGATCGCGACGAGATCTTCGTGGAAACGAAAGTCTGGATCACCGACTACGGATACGACGAGACTCTGCACGCCTTCGACAAGAGCGCAGGCAAGCTCGGTGTCGAACACCTTGACCTCCTCATCCTCCACCAAGCCTTGCCGAGCGAGTTCGAACGCACCATCGACGCGTACAAGGCACTGGAAACGCTGCTGGCAGACGGCAAGGTCCGTGCCATCGGAGTCAGTAACTTCATGCCGGACCACCTCACCCGGCTCCTGGGCGCAACGTCCGTGGTGCCGGCGGTCAACCAGATCGAGGTCCATCCGTACTTCAGGCAGTCGGCCTTGCTCGAGGCCGACGCCGATCACGGCATTCTGTCGCAGGCATGGTCACCGATCGGCGGAATCACGTTCTACCGCGACGGGTCCCACGGTTCGACTCTCGAAGACGCCACCATCGCAGCGATCGCGGCCGCTCACGGAAAGTCTCCCGCGCAGGTGATGCTGCGCTGGCACCTTCAGCAAGGCCGACAGGTGATCCCCAAGTCGGTGACTCCCTCGCGCATCGCGGAGAACTTCGACGTGTTCGACTTCGAACTCACCGCCGAAGAACTCTCCGCAATCGACGCACTCGACACCGGAGTGCGCGGCGGTCCCGAGCCCGAGGTCATCACCCGCGAGAAGTTCGGAATCGAGATCCCCGAAGCCTGAACCCGGCAGCCTGAACAACTCAGCAGCCTGAGTGGTTCAGCTGGCGCTCCAGCCACCGTCGATGGTGTACGACGCCCCCGTCACCATCGACGCCTCGGTCGACGTCAGCCATCCCACCAGGGATGCCACCTCCGCAGGTTCGACCATCCGTTTGATCGCGCTCTCGGTGAGCATCACCTTCTCGACAACCTCGGATTCGCTGATGCCGTGAACCTTTGCCTGGTCGGCAATCTGGGATTGCACGAGGGGTGTCAGGACGTAGCCAGGATTGACGCAGTTGCTGGTGACGCCGTGCGAGGCGCCCTCGAGTGCAACAACTTTCGACAACCCTTCGAGTCCGTGCTTGGCCGTGACGTACGCACTCTTGAATGCCGAAGCACGGAGCCCGTGGACCGAGGAAATGTTCACGATGCGGCCGAAACCGTTGCGGTACATGTACGGCAGGGCGGCCCGAGCGAGGAGGAATGGTGCTTCGACCATGAGGCGCTGAATCTTCCGGAAGTCCTCGACGTCGAAATCCTCGATGGGACTGACCCGTTGAATACCTGCATTGTTGACAAGGATGTCCGTCTCGAGTGCCAGATCTACGAGTTGGTCGGTGTCGAGGAGATCCACCGCCCACGCAGTGCCGTCGATCTCCTCGGCCAGCGCCTTCGCTGCGACGTCGTCGAGATCAGCGACGGTGACGTGGGCGCCGCGGGCAGCGAGCATCCGTACACAAGCCTCGCCGATCCCGCTCGCACCACCGGTGACCAGAGCCGATTTGCCAGAGAGCGTCACGCGGGAACACCGGCCCGCTCGTTGGCGAGAACACGGGCGTCAGCGGCGTCGACGGACTCGAGCGAGATTCCTTTGGTCTCACGCGCGAAAATGACTGCGACGATGGTGACCAGGGAGGCCAGCAGCAGATAGACCGCGATGGGGACCGAGGAGTCGAACTTGCTCAGAAGTGCTGTCGCGATGATCGGAGCCAACGAGCCGGCGACGATCGAAGTCACCTGATACCCCAGGGAGACACCGGAATAGCGCATCCGGGTCGGGAACATCTCGGCCATGATCGCGGGTTGTCCGGCGTACATGAAGGCGTGGAAGACAAGTCCGATGATGATTGCCGACAGGATGACGGCGTTGTGTCCGCTGTTCATCATCGGGAAGGCGAAGAATCCCCACGTTCCGGCTGTGACGGCGCCGATCATGTACACCGGGCGTCGACCGATCGTGTCGGACAGCTTGCCTACCAACGGGATCACCGCGAAGTGTACGGCGTGTGCCATCAGCATCCACCAGAGAATGTGCGCCGTGTCCGCATGGACGACGACCTTGAGATAGGTGATCGAGAAGGTCACCACGAGGTAGTACATGACGTTCTCGGCGAAACGCAGGCCCATCGCGGTCAGCACTCCACGCGGGTAGCGCTTGACCACCTCGAAAACACTGTACGAGGTTGCCTTGACCAGCTCTGCTTCCTTCTGTGCCGCAATGAAAATGGGAGCGTCGGTGACCTTGGTCCGAACGTAGTACCCGACCAGAACGATGACCGCGGAGAGCCAGAAGGCCAGGCGCCAACCCCAACTCATGAACGATTCGTCCGAGAGCGTCGACGTCAGGATCAACAGCACAACCGTCGCGACCAGATTGCCCATCGGCACGCCGGCCTGAGGCCAGGACGACCAGAACCCGCGAGATCGATTCGGGCTGTGCTCGGCGACAAGGAGTACCGCCCCACCCCATTCACCGCCCACTGCAAATCCTTGAATGAAGCGCAGCGTGACCAGCAGTGCCGGTGCCCAGTAGCCGATCTGACCGTAGGTCGGCAGACAGCCCATCAGGAATGTCGCGGCACCGACAAGCAGCAAACTGAACTGCAGCAACTGCTTCCGACCGAACTTGTCTCCGAAGTATCCGAAGACGATCCCGCCGAGTGGTCGGGCGGCGAATCCGACGGCGTAGGTGATGAAAGCAGCGATGATCGCATCCAGCTCATTGCCGCCGCCGGGAAAGAAGACCTTGCTGAAGACCAGCGTGGCCGCCGTGCCGTACAGAAAGAACTCGTACCACTCGACCACGGTGCCCGCCATCGAGGCGCCGACCACCTTCTTCAGCCCCGATGGTGGGGCTTGGCTCTCGGGCTTCGGCATGTTGTCGACGCTCATCGTGGACTCCCTCGTCTTCAGTTCGCGATTCGCCTGCTCTTCACGATCAGGAATGTGACCGCTCGCACATTTTTTGTGACTCGATGAGTATCAGTGCAGATTCTTGGCACGACAATGACAAATCTCGCACCATATAGGTGCAAAAATGCAGATATGAATCTCGGACTGAGCCCGGATGACCTGCTGGTGCTACTCGCGGTCGGTCGCACCGGTCGCTTCAACACCGCCGCCGACGACCTGGGCCTCAATCACACCACTATCTCGCGCCGCATCAGCTCGCTCGAGAAGAGCCTCGGCGGCCGTGTCCTGGTTCGCTCGTCCGGTGGATGGGAGTTGACCGACCTGGGCAGACAGGCCCTCAGCGCAGCCGAGCGCATCGAGGCCGCAGTGAACGAACTGGCACTCGACTCCACCGGTCAGCAGCAACTCGACGGCGTCGTGCGGGTCTCGGCCACCGACGGCTTCAGCGCCTACATCGCGGCCCCCGCCGGCGCCGCGGTTCGCAGACGCCATCCCCGCGTCAGCGTGGAGATAGTTGTCGCAACCAGAAAGGCGTCGCAGATACGCTCGGGGCTCGACATCGAGGTTGTGGTCGGCAAGCCTCAAGTTCACCGCGCCGAGGCAGTCCATCTGGCCGACTATGCGCTGGGCTTGTACGCATCCCGAGACTATCTACGTCAGAATGCTGTTCCCGAAAGTGCCGCAGATCTGGCCGATCACTCGCTCGTGTACTTCATCGACTCGATGCTGCAGGTCGACGAACTCGATCTGGCTCGCAAGCTCACGGTCTCCATGAGGGAGGCCGTCACGTCCACCAACGTGTTCGTGCACATCGAGGCAACGCGGGCCGGCGCGGGCATCGGCCTGCTCCCCTGCTTCATGGCCGAGCAGCACGACGATTTGGTTCGCGTGCTACCGGCTCACATCGAGGTCAAACTTTCCTACTGGTTGGTGGCCCGTTCGGAATCTCTGCGACGCCCGGAAGTGGCGGCTGTGGTCACGACTCTCCGAGAGACTGTGGATCGCAAGCGATCTCAACTACTCGGCTCGCCCCCGGCGAACGAAGCGCTCAGTCGAGAGTCGAACGATGCTGAACGATGACCTTACGTGCCAACTCGGCGATCTTGACGTTCATGTTCTGTGAGGTTCGCACCAGGATGTCGAAGGCCTCGTCGTCGGACACGCGATGTAGTCCCATCAACAGACCAACTGCCTGACCGATTTCTCGGCTGCTGGCCAGACCGCGCCGCAGCGAATCGGCATCCTCGCCTCGCGTGAGCGCAGTGACTGCCACGGACGCAAACGACGCCAACATGATCGCGTGGTCGGCAGCGGATTCCGTGAAAGCCCCCGGAGTATCCGAGAAGAGGTTGAGGGCACCGAACTTCTGACGATCGACCATCAGTCGGAACCCCATCGATCCGCGAATGGGTGTCTCCGCCACTACTTTCCGAGCGAATTCAGGCCACTGACTCGGTGTGCGAAGGTCCGACTCGAGTTGCGGCGCCTCCGTGTCGAGGGCGTCGATGCACGGCCCCTCCCCCGTGGCCCGCTCGAGATCGTCTGCGTGTTCGGCAATCTCGTCGCTTGCCGCTACCGTGACGTTGGTGTTCCCCCGTCGCAGCATCAGGCTTGCGTGATCGCAACCGGGAATCAACTCGACAGCCGCCGAACAGATCGCGGAGTACACCTCGGCGCTGTCTGCTGCGGAGTAGAGGATCTCCGCCAACGCCGCGAACACTGCCTTGGGATCTGTCAGTGCTTGGTCGCGCTCAGCCATCTCCATACACCTCGGGGTCTACCGTTCATCGAATTCTTCATCGAACGGTACAAACCTTACTTACTCGACCGGATAGGGTCGCCGCCGCTGGCCGATTCCCGGCCGTCCGTCCCCTGAAAAGCTTCCGTGGCTGCGCGGTGATGCAGAGCCGTCACGGTGGTGATCTGCTTGGATACCAGGTCGTTGAGCTCGCGGTACTGCTCCTCCGTCTCGCCGGCCGGAATGTCTCGCAAGACCTCCCACATCGCACTCTTGCCACACAGAGCCGTCCGCATGATCTCGAGTGTCGCCAGCTTCACGAGGCGGTTGCGCCAGATGGCGTCGACGTGGACGAGACGTCTGATCCGATTGACCGTCGCGTCGATCTTCGAGTACCGCGGCAGCGATATGCCCTGCGTGTCCTCGATCAGTTGGAGCAGCTGTTCGATCTCGTACTCGAGCTCGCCCGGCAATGAATCCAGCTCACCGTCAGCCCAGGCGCCGTACGAGTCCGAGAGCGACCGCGAGAGCTGCAACCCCACCATCGCCCCGCACAGATGAGTGACCAGATAGCCGGTAGCTATGTGTTCCTCAGCAGATCGCGACCGATTACCGAACATTGGGATCCTCCTGGGCGACGCTCGACCGGTCTGTGCTGACACGGGTGGTGATTCGACACCCGTCTACCCACGGCGGACCGAGAACAAACGACAGGCGAATCAAACCCGATCCGGCACCACGACGACGGGCTCGAGGATCTCGGCCCTCGACTCCGGCGCCGCGGCGCGCAAGGCGTCTGCCGACTCGTCGTCCGGTTGGGTCTGAGACTCGATTTCCGCTTCGACGCGCGCTCGATACGTCTCGACCTCGCGTTCGACGGTGGCGGCATCCCAACCGAGAATCGGGGCCACCAAGCCGGCGACCTGCTGCGCGCAGTTGACACCGCGATGCGGATATTCGATGGCGATGCGCATGCGGCGGGCAAGGATGTCGTCGAGGTGCAGTGCCCCCTCGGCCGCAGCCGCGTACACAGCTTCGACCTGAAGGTAGTCGGGCGCATCCGTGATGGGCTGCAACAACTCCGGCGTCTGCCGGCCGAGTTCGAGGACCTCGGTGATGAGCGAACCGTACCGATCGAGCAGGTGCTTGACGCGATACGGATGCAATCCGTACTGCTCACCCAGTTGCATCGTCTGGTTGACCAGTGCGAAGTATCCGTCGGCGCCGACGAGCGGTACCTTCTCCGTGATCGACGACGCCACTCGCGCCGGAATGTCTTCTGCTGCGACGTCGACGGCGTCTTCCGCCATGACCCGATACGTCGTGTACTTTCCACCGGCGATGGCGACCAGGCCGGGAGCCACACGGGCAACGGCGTGCTCGCGCGACAGCTTCGACGTCTCGTCGCTCTCACCGGCAAGCAGCGGACGCAGGCCTGCGTACACACCGTCGATGTCGGCGTGCGTCAACGGCGTGACCAGGACGGAGTTCACATGGCCGAGGATGTAGTCGATATCTGCCTTCGTTGCCGCGGGGTGGGCGAGATCCAAGTTCCAGTCGGTGTCGGTGGTTCCGATGATCCAGTGACTGCCCCAGGGAATGACGAACAGCACCGACTTCTCGGTACGCAGGATGATGGCGGCTTCACTGACGATGCGATCGCGTGGGACGACGATGTGTACGCCCTTCGACGCTCGCACCCGGAACCGTCCGCGCTGACGTGAGAGCGCTTGGATCTCGTCCGTCCAGACACCGGTCGCGTTGATGACGACGTGACCCTTGACCTCGGCGGTACGTCCGTCTTCGCAGTCGCGAACACGAACTCCCGAGACCCGGTCCGCCTCACGCAGAAAGCCCACGACCTGCGTCGACGTTCGCACGACTGCGCCGTAATGTGCAGCGGTGCGTGCGACGGTCATGGTGTGCCGAGCATCGTCGACGACCGTGTCGTAGTACTGGATGCCACCGGTCAGCGAACTGCGCTTGAGACTCGGCGACATGCGCAGCGCGCCCGCCCGGGTGAGGTGTTTCTGGGAGGGGACCGACTTTGCGCCACCCATCCGGTCGTAGAGGAAGATTCCCGCGGCCATGTACGGGCGTTCCCACACGCGGTGAGCCAAGGGGAAGAGGAACTTCAGGGGCTTGACCAGGTGCGGCGCCAGCGTGGTCAGCGAGAGTTCGCGCTCACGCAACGCCTCACGAACGAGACCGAATTCGAGTTGCTCGAGATAGCGGAGACCGCCGTGGAACATCTTCGACGAGCGACTGGACGTGCCGGATGCGTAGTCACGAGCCTCGACCAACGCAACCTTGAGTCCGCGGGTTGCCGCATCGAGGGCAGCTCCGACACCGACCACACCGCCACCGACCACGACGACGTCGAATTGCTCGGTCTGAAGTTGTTCCCAAGCAGCTTCACGCTGCTGCGGGCCGAGAAACTGCGCACCTTGCTGCTTACTCAACCCGGTCTCCTGTAAGTCGACGACGAATCCGTTTACAGGCTAGTAGCTTGATCCACATACTGCGACAGCGCACGGATTACCGCGAACGCGCCCGAACCTAGGAGCACAGTGAATCAATACATCGCCGCCATCGACCAAGGCACGACGTCGAGCCGCTGCATGATCTTCGATCACGACGGCGCCGTGGTGAGCGTTGCGCAGAAAGAACACGAACAGATTTTCCCGCGCGCCGGTTGGGTCGAGCACGACCCGGTGGCGCTGTGGATCAACACCCGGGAGGTGGTCGCCGGAGCGCTCGCGAAGGTCGATCTCACGCGCGCGGACATCGCTGCCGTCGGAATCACGAATCAGCGTGAGACGACCGTCGTTTGGGAGCGTTCGACGGGCAAGCCGGTCTACAACGCGATCGTGTGGCAGGACACGCGCACCGATCAACTGTGCGTCGAACTGGGCGGAGACGAGGGGCCGGACAAGTACCGAGACAAGACCGGACTACCGCTCTCGACCTACTTCGCCGGGCCGAAAATCCGCTGGATTCTCGACAACGTCGACGGAGCGAGAGACAAAGCGGAGGCCGGGGAGCTGTGCTTCGGCACTGTCGACACGTGGATCGTGTGGAACTTGACCGAGGGTGTTCACGTGACAGATGTCACCAATGCGTCACGCACGATGCTCATGGATCTCGAGACCCTCCAGTGGGACGAATCGATCTGTGCGGACTTCGGAATCCCGATGTCGATGCTCCCGGAAATCCGTAGTTCTTCCGAGGTGTACGGCACCGGCCGCCCTCGCGGCAATCTCGCAGGCGTACCGGTCGCCGGAATTCTCGGTGACCAACAGGCAGCGACCTTCGGTCAGGCCTGCCTCTCCGAGGGTGAAGCCAAGAACACCTACGGCACCGGCAATTTCATGCTCCTCAATACGGGAACGAAGCCGGTTCACAGCAAGCACGGACTGCTGACCACCGTCTGCTACAAACTCGGCGAAGCCCCCGCCGTCTATGCACTCGAAGGTTCCGTCGCGGTGACGGGATCCTTGGTCCAGTGGCTTCGGGACAATCTCGGAATCATTCAGAACGCCAAGGACATCGAGCCGCTCGCCGCAAGTGTCGACGACAACGGCGGCGCCTACTTCGTGCCCGCGTTCTCGGGACTGTTCGCACCTCGGTGGCGACCGGACGCACGCGGCGTCATCGTCGGCCTGACGCGCTTCGTCAACAAGGGACACCTTGCCCGCGCGGCACTCGAGGCGACGGCATACCAAACCCGCGAGGTCATCGACGCCATGCGTGCGGATTCAGGCGTCGAACTGTCCGCCCTGAAGGTCGACGGCGGCATGGTGGTCAACGAAACCCTGATGCAGTTCCAGTCGGACATCCTCGGAGTTCCCGTCATCCGCCCGGTGGTCAACGAAACAACAGCACTCGGTGCTGCATACGCAGCGGGCCTTGCCATCGGCTATTGGGCGGACACCGAAGACATCCGCAACAACTGGGCCGTCGGCCAGACGTGGGAACCGGCGATGAACGAGTCCGAACGGGCACGGCTGTACGCGGAGTGGAACAAGGCCGTCGAGAGGACGTACAACTGGTCCGAGTAATCACTCCGATCTCTCGGGCTGACACCGGCTTACCCGTCAGGCGTCTTCAATACCGGAAGAGCTGATCCTGGTCGCCTATTGATACTCCAGAGGTATCAATAGGCGACCAACTTGGTATTGGACGTGACCTACACCACTCTGCGAATCTCATTCAGGCGCGCCACGTTTCGGCGCCGCGAATGATGCAGAGAAAGGTCGCCACGCATGAGTTCACCCACTCGCAGTTCCGAGGAGATCAACGCCAAGGCACGAAGAGCCGGTATCGCTTCGTTCATCGGAACCACTATCGAGTGGTACGACTTCTACATCTACGGCACTGCGGCTGCCTTGGTATTCGGCGACATCTTCTTCTCCGACACTCTTCCGAGCGGAGTCGGAACGCTCCTCGCCTTCATCACTCTGTGGGCGGGCTTCCTCGCCCGGCCGATCGGCGGGATCATCTTCGGTCACCTCGGCGACCGGATCGGGCGCAAGAACACTCTGGTCATCACCTTGATGATGATGGGCGTCGCCACCGTCGGCATTGGACTCCTCCCCACCTACGCACAGGTAGGGATCTGGGCGCCGATCGGCCTGGTCACCCTTCGCGTCATCCAGGGAGTCGCGGTCGGTGGTGAGTGGGGTGGCGCGGTACTCATCGCCAGCGAGAACGCGCCGAAGGGCAAGAGCATCCTCTACTCCGCGTTCGCTCAACAGGGCTCCCCCGCGGGAAATCTGTTGGCCACCATCGCATTCTTCCTGCTGTCTTCGATGCCGACGCCGTCATTCCTCCTCTACGGCTGGCGAATCCCATTTCTCGTTTCGGCAGGCCTGGTCATTCTCGGGATGATCATTCGCCTCAAACTCGAAGAGTCCGACGAGATGAAAGCCGTTCTCGCCCGCAAGAAGGTCGTCAAACTTCCGCTCGCCGAAGTGTTGCGCAAGCATTGGGTACTGGTTCTCCTCGGCGCCGGCGCACTCCCCCTCGCACAGGTCACCTACTTCAAGAACACCTTCGCATTGTCCTGGGCTACGAAAGAACTCGGATACGACCGAGGAACCTTCCTCGCCGCCATCGCGATCGCGCTTGTCGTGCAGTTCATCGTCCAACCGTTCGGCGCCGTCCTGGTCTCCAAGATCGACATGCGAAAAGCCATGTGTCTGATGGTGATACCGGAGTTCGTTCTCATGCCCGCGATGTTCTTCGCCATCAGAACCGGGAACTTCACCATTGCAGTCGTCGCGATGTGTCTGGCCACGATCCCGCACTCGATGTTCTACGGCGCGATCGCCGGCGTTCTCGCTCGGGCCTTCCCCGCCAACATCCGTTACACCGGCCTGTCGACGGCGTACCAACTGTGTTCCCTCATCGTCGGCGGCGGAACTCCGGTACTGGCGCAGTGGATGCTCAACACCTCCGGCAACATCGTCGGGGTCGCGATCGTGTCCGGGCTGTACGCACTTGTCTCGCTGATCTGCACCCTTCTCCTGCTCCGCCGTACCGGATACAACGCAAGCGAACTCTCGACGGCCGAGCAGGCGGATTACGACGAACTCGAACTCGAGAACACCCTTGCCGAAACTGCGAACTCGTCGAAATCCGAAGCGGGTGAAATTCCTTCAGGTCGGGCAACCGTCTAAGCCAGGGACGGCAGCGCCTGCTCGGACAATTTCAACACTTCGAGAAGAGCAGGTCTGTCGTCTCCCTCTCGCCAGGCGATACGCAGTTGAAGAGGAGGAGGTGGATCCATGACGGGAACAAAGACCACATCCGGGTTCACGATGCTCTGGGCTACCGAGGAAATGGTCAACGAGCATCCGATTTCCGCGGACACCAGCGCGATCAACGACATCGAATCCGGTGCCGTCTGCACGATTCGGGCGAGGAACCCTGCGTTCTTCGACGCGGTGAGCAGAGATTCCCGCAGAATCGACCCCGGTTCCGCCGGAAGCGTCACCCAATTCTCGGACTCCAATTCGATCAACCGAACCGAGTCCCTCGACGCCAACGGGTGGTCTTTCGACATGGCAACCAAAAAGTCCTCCTCAGCGATCAGCCTCGACGTGATCCCGAGCGGTGGGACGGTCCACCGCACCATCCCGATGTCGAGTCGTCGATCGAGCAGCATCAACAACGCCTCGTTCGCGAAAGCGGAACTGTCGAGCACGAATTCGATACCGGGATTGGTCTTTCTCACCAATTTCGCCCACCGCCCGACGAGCAGATGCGACGAGGTACCCGCAAAACCCAGGCGAACGCGACCTGTCGTTCCCTTGCCTGCCGCGGACACCGCGATCTCGGCCATCCGGCACGCGTCCAGTATCTCGCGCGCCGGAAGCAGCAGCGCTTCGCCGGCAGCAGTCAACCGCACGGTTCGAGTACTTCGATCGAACAACGGCGAACCGAGCTGTTTCTCGAATTGCCTGATCGTTCGACTCAGTGGAGGTTGCGCAATCCGAAGCCGCTGCGCCGCACGGCCGAAATGTAGCTCCTCAGCCACCGCGAGAAATGCGTTGATCTGATGAATTTCCACCCGACATTGTTGCGCCACGCCGGCCGACCCTGTCAAGTTTCCGAAACCGACCGAGTGCGCGAGAGAACAAGAAGAGGTACACACGTGGACAAGACCCTCTCGATGAAAGAGGCCATCGGTCGATACGTCGGAGACGGCATGACTGTTGCGCTGGAGGGATTTTCGCATCTCATCCCCTTTGCCGCGGCACACGAGATCATCCGGCAGGGCAGGAAGGACCTCACGCTGTGCCGAATGACGCCGGACATCGTTTCCGATCAGCTCGTCGCCGCCGGCTGCGTCCGAAAGCTGGTTGCATCGTTCTTCGCCAGCGGGTCCGCGGGGTCTCTGTACGAGTTACGCAGACGCATCGAGAACCAGGACCCGCTCCCCCTCGAGGTCGAGGAATACAGCCACTACGGCATGGTCTGCCGGTATCAGGCTGGAGCCGCCAGGCTTCCTTTCTTCCCTCTACGGTCGTACGCCGGGAGTGATCTGCCCGCGCTCAACCCGCAACTGAGACTCGTCGACGACCCGTACGGCGGCGGGAGCGTCTACGTCGTGCCGCCACTGAATCCGGATGTGACGATCATCGGTGCACAGCGGGCGGATTCGTCTGGGAACGCACAGATCTGGGGCATCGCCGGTGTGCAGCAAGAAGCCGTGTACGCCGCGAAGAAGGCGATCGTCGTTGTCGAAGAACTGGTCGACGACGAGGTCATCAGGTCCGACCCCAGCCGAACTCTGATTCCCTCGCACGCGGTCGACGCGGTTGTCGTCTGCCCGCGCGGCGCGCACCCGTCGTACGCACAGGGATACTACGACCGCGATTGCGGCTTCTACCGACGCTGGACCGAAATCTCCAAAGATCCTTCACGGCTGAGAGATTGGCTCGACGATTGGGTGTACGCACTCGACAGTCACAGCGAGTATCTCACCAAACTCGGAGCAGACTACTGGACCGATCTCGAAGTCGGATCAAAACTTTCCACACCTGTCGACTACGGGAGCAGACTATGACCACCACGATCGACACCGGGGCTGCCACCTCCACCGAGACCATCGTCGCCGTCGCGGCACGCGAATTGGCCGGTAAGCGCCGAGTCTTTGCCGGAGTTGGGCTACCCACGCTCGCAGTCGATCTCGCGAGGCACACGTCGAATCCGGACGTCGAGCTGATCTACGAGTCCGGGGTGTGCGGCGCGCACCCGTCAGCCATGGCCGAGGGTATCGCCGACTCCGTGGTTGTCTCCGGTGCCGAATCCGTGCTGAGCATGGCCGCGCTCTTCGGCTATGTCCTGCAAGGTGGCAACGTCGACGTCGGATTTCTCGGGGCCGCTCAAATCGATCGAACGGGCAGTCTGAACACGAGTTTCGTCGGTGACTGGAAGAATCCGACGGTCAGACTGCCCGGGGCGGGCGGGGCTGTCGAGATCATCGCGAACGCCGCCGAAATCTTCGTCGTGATGCGTCGCCACGACCTCAGTTCCTTTCCGGCCGAGCTCGACTTCTGCACCTCGCCAAGCCCCGCCCGCGCCCTCGCCAGCGGAAAGGGCATCATGCCGGCAGGTGCAGGAGTGACCAAGGTATTCACCAACCTCGGCGTCCTGACACACCAGGGCCCCGGCGGCGAACTGGAATTGACCAGCGTCCACGAGGGAATCTCTGTCGATCAGGTACGGGAGTCGACGGGATGGGACCTGGCCGTCGCCGACCATGTCACCCTCACCACTCCACCGTCGAGCGCGGAGATCGATCTGCTCCGCAACACGATCGACAAGGTCAGGCTGTACCTGCGCTGACACTGTCCCGGAGCCTGCCGACGGCATCGACCAGCACGGCTTCGGGATACGTCGCGAAACACAGTCGAGCGCTTCGGCTGAGGTCCGCTTCGACTGCGAACGCCGAACCTGGGACAAAAGCGACTCCGTATTTCAGTGCGACCCCCAGGAGTTCGGTGGTATCGACGTCGTCGAGAAAATCCATCCAGCAGAACATGCCGCCGCGGACCTCGGAAAAGCGTGCACGACCACCCAATTCCGTCTCGGCGGCTGTGACCATTGCCTTCGCTCTGGCTCCGTACCCCGCCCGGAGCTTGTCGAGATGCGCGTCGAACCACTCGCGGTCGGAGAAGAGGTCAGCGGCGATCTGCTGGGTGAGCGAAGAACCGCACAGATCAGCGCCTTGCTTGATCAGTTCGACGGCCTCACAGACTCGCCGATCGCCGTGCAGCCAGCCGACGCGCAGCGCCGGCGCCAACACCTTGGAGGCACTGGACAGCCGAATCACCCTGTCCGACAGTGCAGCCAGCGGCGCGGGCGGTTGGTCGCCGAAGTACAGCTCGCCGTACGGGTCGTCCTCGAGAACCCAGAATCCGTATCGGTCGGCCAGTGCGGCCAGGTGCGTTCGGCGCTGCGCGGAGAGCACCGCGCCGCGCGGGTTGTGGAAATTGCTCACGGTGTGAACAACTTTGGGCCGAAGACCGGCGTCGAGTTTCGCCTCGAGCGCGGCAATGTCCATCCCGTCCTCGTCCAGCCGGACCGGAACGAGACGGGCCTGCGCCGTCCGAAAGACCTGCAGCGCACCGGTATACGCCGGTTCCTCCACGACAACGACGTCACCGACATCGAGGAGCACCTGCGCGAGCAAGCTCAAACCTTGCTGAGAACCGTGGGTGATCACAACTTCGGACGCGTCGAGTGATCGCCCGATTTTCGTGGATTCGCGCTCGGCGATCACCTCACGGAGGCGCCGCAGGCCGGAGGTCTCGCCGTACTGGAGGGACGAGGGGTCACCGAGTGCGTCGTGCGCCGCCTTCGAGATTCGTTCCCGCGGAATGAAATCGGGGTCAGGTAGCCCGCCGGCCAAACTGATGACGTCGGGTCGGGCAGTCAGGGTGAGTAGATCGCGAATTGCAGAACTACGGAGTCCGTCCATACGAGCGGACAGCGCGGCGTGTGTCATGTGAAGCTCCCAGGCACGCAGAATGAAGGTCAGAGGAAAAACACCCTGAGCCGTCCTGGGTCAACGGGGCGGGAGAGCGCCGAGATACCGACCCTTGATTCGGTCGGTATCTCGACTATCTCACCAATACTTCAGTATGTGAAACAGAGTTCTCACATTGTAAGAAGATTCTGGTCCGTTATCAGTCCAGGTCGTCGTGACGCATGAGCTGACGAGCAGCTTCGGTGATCGACCCGGTCAACGACGGGTACACCGAGAACGTCTGAGCCAGGTCGTTGACCGTCAAGTTGTTCTGCACCGCGATCGCTATCGGCAGGATCAGTTCCGAAGCGGTGGGTGCGACCACAACACCGCCGATGACCACGCCGGTAGCCGGGCGGCAGAAGATTTTCACGAAACCGCGACGCAAACCGGACATCTTGGCACGCGGGTTGGTGTTGAGCGGCAACATGACGGTGCGAGCAGGCACCTCTCCGTTGTCGATCGCCGCCTGCGAAACACCCACCGTTGCAATTTCGGGGCGCGTGAAGACGGCCGACGCGACAGTCTTCAGCTTGATCGGGCTGACGCCTTCACCGAGCGCGTGGTACATCGCGATGCGTCCCTGCATCGCAGCCACCGAGGCGAGCGGAAGCAGCCCGGTGCAGTCACCGGCTGCGTAGATTCCGGAAACCGTGGTGCGCGAAACCCGGTCGACACGCAGGTATCCACCCTTGTCCAACTCGATGCCGACCCGTTCCAGGCCGAGACCGTTGGTGTTGGGGACGGAACCGACGGTCATCAAAGCGTGGCTTCCTTCGACCGTGCGGCCGTCGGAGAGCTTGACGACGATGCCCTTCTCGGTGCGCTCGACGGCGTCCGCGCGGGCGTGCTTGACGAGGGAGACCCCGCGCTCGGCGAGGGCGTCCTCGAGCACGAGTGCCGCATCGGCATCCTCGCCGGGCAGAACACGGTCACGACTGGACACGAGAGTGACCTTGACGCCCATCTCGGTGTACGCGGAGACGAACTCGGCACCGGTGACACCGGAACCGACCACGACCAGGTGCTCGGGCAGCTCGTCCAAGTCGTAGAGCTGACGCCACGTCATGATTCGCTCACCGTCGGGCTCGGCTCCCGGGATGATGCGGGGGCTGGCGCCGGTGGCGATCAACACGACGTCTGCGTCGATGGTCTTCTGCTCGCCGCTTCCGAGCGTCGCGCGAACCTGGTGCGCCGCCATTCCGAGGAGCGGATCGGTGAGTTCGGCGGTACCGGAGAGAACCTCGACACCAACCGTCTGCAACCGTGCGCGAATGTCCGAGGACTGGGACAACGCGAGACTCTTGACTCGGGAGTGGATCTTCGGCAGTGAAACCGAAGCCTGCTCCGGATCCAAGGTGATGCCGAGATCGGATGCACGACGCATGTCGGTGCGGATTCCGGTGGACGCGATGAATGTCTTCGACGGAACACAGTCGAACAGCACACACGCACCGCCGACGCCGTCCGAATCGACCAGGGTGACCGTGGCCCCGTGCTGCGCGGCTACCAGTGCCGCCTCGTAGCCGGCGGGTCCGCCACCGATGATCACGATCCGGGTCATGTGTCCTCCAAGTCCTCGCGTGGCCGGCAGGGGTCTCCCGTCGACCAGTGTCACGCTATTCGAGCACTACGTGTCGCGCAGTGCTTGTACCAGATTACTTGCGTCCGGTGGTCCGCTTCGCCACACCCTCGGACCACGGTTTAGGCTTGCGCCCGTGTCGATTTATGCCGCTTACGGTTCCAACATGCATCCCGAGCAGATGTTGTTGCGCTGCCCACACTCGCCCATGTCCGGGACAGGGTGGCTGCGAGGCTGGCGCCTGACCTTCAGCGGCGAGGACCTCGGCTGGGAGGGCGCTCTCGCCACCGTCGTCGAAGATCCTGACTCCAGTGTTTTCGTGGTTCTCTACGACGTCCCGGAAGAGGACGAAGTAAGCCTGGACCGCTGGGAAGGCGCCGAACTGGGTCTGCACCGCAAGATCCGAGTGCGGGTCGACACGGCCGGCGATGCAGTCCTCGCGTGGCTCTATGTCATGGATGCGTACGAAGGTGGACTGCCGTCCGCCCGCTACATCGGCGTGATGGCCGACGCTGCCGAGATTGCCGGAGCGCCGGCCGAGTATGTACGAGAGTTGCGGACGCGAAACAGCCGCAACGTTGGTCCGGGTAACGGAGTTACCGACTAGCCGGATACTCGGCTCAAAGCAGCAGGAAATACGCGAGCACTGCGAGTGCCGCGAGCACGACCACAATCGCGACTCCGACGAGAATGCGCTTCGAACCGCGCGACGCCGATTCGCCTGCGACAACTGCAGTTTCCGGCTCGGCTGTTGCCACCCCGGCTGCAGTTTCAGCCGCCACCTTCTCGCGTCCCAGAGTGTCGAACACCTCGGTCACGTCGTGTGAAGGCGGCAACCCGATCGGCACGATCGTGTGCGACGTCGAGGTGAATCCGGCAGCGAGGATCGCAGCTCCCAGCGCGGCCGACTGCTCAGGTCCGGGGCCGAGTTCACATCTGACACCGAGCTTTTCGGCAATCCCGGCAGCTATGGACATCATTGCTGCTTTGTCCGTCGCCGGTTCTCCGTCACCGGTGACGACCACGGCGTCCAGGTTCTCCGGCATCCAGCCGAACGCACCCAGTGCCGTCGCGAGGCGTGAACTCGGCGAACTCCCGTCGCCGGCAAAGCCGAATGCGCGGCCCGCGGCGACACCCGAACGCACCAGCGTGACCGCTGCTCCGGTGTCGTCCACATGATAGATGCCGATGAGCGTGCCCGCGAGTGCCGCGATTTCCGACTCGAACCACGCCGAAACCGCCTCGGCATCCGAGACGAGTGTGACTCGTTCGAGGCCCGCGTAGACCAGAGAATCCTGCATGAGGGCGGCAGTGGACGAGTCCCAGCGCGACGGGTAC
This sequence comes from Rhodococcus sp. NPDC056506, assembly GCF_042794945.1. Classification (NCBI taxonomy): domain Bacteria; kingdom Bacillati; phylum Actinomycetota; class Actinomycetes; order Mycobacteriales; family Nocardiaceae; genus Rhodococcus; species Rhodococcus sp. NPDC056506. The sequence goes on from NZ_JBHTSW010000033.1 coordinate 45,973, forward strand.
GTGGCGACGATGTCGGGGGCTCCCCCGCTCCGGCCACCGCGATCAGGCAGCGGCTCACATTCCTGCAACAGACAGCGAATCGAGGTCGCCACCAAATCCTCGGCGCGGTAACGAGTATCGGCCGTTCCTGCGACGCCACTCGGGTCCCCGACGCGACCGACAAAACCCGACCAGCTCTCGGCGAACTCACGACCGGCACCCAGTTGCTCGGTGCCACCGAGCACCGTCGTTCCGTCCTTGCGTTGATTGAGGATCGTGTCCCGAACCAACACCACTGGATCGGCCGAACCCGGATCGTTCGACGCAACGACAGCCGTCGACACCAATGTGCCGATTCGCACTCCCACACCTATGGACATGCCCGTACCTTCACTCGAACGAACGAAAAACGGTACCCCCGACGGGAACCGGAACTATCCCAGAACCAGGCTCGTGAGAACCTTCACACCGACGCCGAGTGCACGCTCGTCGAGATCGAAAGTGGGTTGGTGGATGTCGAGCTGATCGCCTTCACCCGACCACACGCCGAGCCGCGCCATGGCACCCGGCACGGTTTCGAGGTACCACGAAAAGTCTTCGCCACCACCGGATTGCGGGGTGTCCGCCAAAGCATCTTGTCCGACGGTCGCGATGGCGTCCTCGAACATCCGGGTGGACACCTCGTCGTTGACGACCGGTGGCACTCCGCGACGATAGTTGAGTTGGTAGCGGACGCCGGTGGGTGCGAGCAGTCCGTGGACGATTTCTTCCACGAGCGGTTCGAGCAACTCCCACGTGTCGTGATCGCCGGTACGTACCGTGCCCGTCATCATGCCGGTCTGCGGAATCGCGTTGGGCGCCTGACCTGCACTGACCGCGCCCCACACCATGACGGTGCCGGTACGCGGATCGATACGACGGCTGAGCATTCCAGGCAGTCCGGTCACGACTGTGCCGAGTGCGTAGATCAGATCCGTGGTCAGGTGCGGCCTCGACGTGTGCCCACCCGGAGAATCGAGGACGACCTCGATGGTGTCTGCAGCAGAGGTAATCGCGCCCAGACGCATGCCCACCTGGCCTGCCTCGAGTCGCGGATCGCAGTGCAGAGCAAAGATTCTGGACACACCGTCGAGCGCACCGGCCGCGATGACGTCGAGCGCTCCGCCTGGCATGACTTCCTCGGCGGGCTGGAAGATCAGCCGAACCCCGACGGGAAGTTCGGGCAGCGTGGCCAGAGCCAGTCCGGCGCCGAGCAGGATGGTGGTGTGGGCGTCGTGACCGCACGCATGGGACACACCGGGGACCGTGGACGAATACGTCGCCCCTGTCGCTTCCTGCATCGGCAAAGCGTCCATGTCGGCGCGGAGTGCGATTCGTGGACCTTCCGGTCCGATGTCGCACGTGAGGCCGGTACCACCGGGAAGGATCTTCGGCGACAGCCCAGCGGCAGTGAGGCGGGTCGCGACGAATTCGGTGGTCGCGTATTCGCGGCGAGCCAACTCCGGGTTGGCATGGATGTGTCGGCGCCACGCGACGAGGTCGTCGGTGTGCGCGTGAATCCACGTATCGATTGCCGCGTTCACCGGCGATCTACCCCTTCCAGCAGACGGGCGCGTTGTTCTGGATCGGACGCTACCCGGACAGCAGTGCGGGCCAACGCAATTGCACCGTCGACTACCGCTCGATCTGCGGAGGTGGTGATACACGCCGCCGCGAACTCCGGCTGATGTGTCACTGCCCCCGATGAATCCAAGCCTATGACCGGGTGAATTCCCGGAATCACATTGGTCACATTACCCATATCCGTACTACCCAGCGGACGGGAGCGCTCCCATTCCACCGCCAGTGGCACCCGCCCGAGATCGACGATCTGTTCACGGTACGCCGCCGCCAGCCACGGATCGGGGGTCAACTCGGTGTAAGTGGGCGATACCGTGCGGATTTCGTGGGTGCATCCGGTGCCGAGTGCGCCCGAGGCGAAGCAGGCGTCAGCACGCTCGGACAGATTGGCCAACGACGCGGCCGTCTCGGCACGCAGGTAGTAGAGCAGTTCGGACCGGGCCGGGACGATGTTGGGAGCCGTGCCACCGTCACTGACGATTCCGTGAATCTGCTGGCCTGGCTGCAGGTGCTGACGCAACAGCCCGACCGCCACCTGAGCGAGCGTCGCCGCGTCGGCGGCATTACGACCGAATTCAGGCGCAGCAGACGCATGCGCCTCGCGACCGTGATAGCTGACCGCGATGTCCGCCAGGGCCAGGGAGGTGGCACCGATGATGTCGATCGGTCCTGGGTGAACCATCATGGCCGCGCCGACGCCGTCGAATGCACCACGCTCGAGCATCAGAACTTTGCCGCCACCGGTTTCCTCCGCCGGAGTACCGATCACCCGGACGGTGATCCCCAGTTCATCGGCCACGGTAGCCAACGCGATGCCGGCTCCGACCGCGGCTGCGGCAATGATGTTGTGCCCACAGGCATGACCGATCTCGGGCAGCGCGTCGTACTCGGCGCAGATCGCGATGACCAACTCTCCGCTGCCGTAGGTGGCATCGAAAGCCGTCGGCAGATCGACGATCCCGCGAGTGACCGCGAAACCGTGCTGCGCCAGCAGGTCCGACACTTTGGCAGCGCTGCGGAACTCTTCGAAGGCGAGTTCCGGGTCGCTGTGAATCGAATGCGACAGCGCAATCAGATCGGCCTCTACAGACCTGACTGCACTGTCGACATTCTGATTCACGCGATCATTGTCTCACCCGAAGGAGAAGTTGCTCTTGTCAGTCACCTGAGCGAGGTCCGCAAGTGCATCGCGGTGGATGCCTGCCTTGATTCCCGCCAAGTTCTTGCCGTGAGTCGACGTCAGTGCCGACGCCTTGGCCACTGCTGCCGCGAGTACTCCGTCGCCGTCGACCGTTTCCTGCACGATGCCGGCAGCAAGCGCGTCGGCGCCGCCGAATCGACGCCCCGTCGTCATCGCGTCGACCGCCGTCTGCTTGGGCAGACGACTGTTCAGCAATGCAGACATCCCCACTGTGAACGGCATGTTCAGTCCGACCTCGGGAAGGCAGTAGAAGCCGCGGTCCGCGCGCATGATCTGGAAATCATGCGAGGACGCGAGCATGGCGCCGGCGCCGAATGCGTGCCCCTGCACGGCCGCGACCGTGGCCATCGGGAAGGTCAGCAGCCGGCTGTAGATGGTGTGGACCTTGTCCAGGTAGCCGGGAAGACCGTCGAGATTGCCGAAGATCCACGTCGTGTCCAGGCCGTTCGTGTAGAACTTGCCCGTCGCCGTGGTCACCAGGGCTGCCGGCCCCTCGTGCGCTTCGACTTCGTCCAGCTTGCTGTGAACAGCGTCGATCCACTCGGGGCCGAAGCGGTTCTCGTTGTCCGTTTCGCCCTCGTTGCCGAGGTACAGGATGAATACGTCGCCGTCGCGTTCGAGATAAGGCATGGATGGGAGAGTAACGCCCGCCAACTCACCCGGCGAACCGACCCGACTCCTCAGTAGGGTTGCTCACATGGGAACGATCGCCGAGGCCGCCGCCGCTGCTCTGTCCGCCATGACTGGTTCTTCGTCACCGTCAGTCGCCATCGTGCTCGGGTCGGGGTGGACCGACGCCGCAGACGTGTTCGGCGACGCCGGTGCGGACGTGACGGCTGAAGTCTCGATGGCCGATCTGCCTGGCTTCGCCCCACCGTCGGCGCTCGGGCACGCGGGCACCATTCGTTCGGTGCGCGTCGGGAATACCGAAGTCCTGCTGCTGCTCGGGCGCGCGCATGCGTACGAGGGCCACGATCTCGCCACCGTCGTCCACCCGGTCCGGACGGCCATCGCTGCCGGCGCCGACACCGTCATCCTCACCAACGCGGCCGGCGGTATTGCTGAAAACTACGCCGTCGGCCAACCGGTGCTGATCAGTGACCATCTGAACCTGACGGCCCGGTCCCCGCTCGTCGGCGCGGAGTTCGTCGACCTGGTCGACGCCTACTCGCCGGAACTGCGCGCGCTGGCTCGCTCGATCGACCCGGACCTTGCCGAGGGTGTTTACGCCGGGCTTCCCGGTCCGCACTACGAGACTCCGGCCGAGATTCGAATGCTTCGTACACTCGGCGCCGATCTGGTCGGCATGTCGACGGTGCACGAGACCATTGCGGCCCGCGCGCTCGGCGCCCGCGTTCTCGGCATCTCGATGGTCACCAACCTGGCCGCCGGAATCACGGGTGCCCCGCTCGACCATCAGGAGGTGCTGGCGGCAGGCAAAGCGTCGGCGGCCCGGATGGGAGTGCTGTTGCGGCAACTGGTCGAGCAGCTGTGACACCTACCCACGTCACCGAATGGATCGACGCCGATCCGGACCCAGTCACCCGCGCAGAACTGACAGCCCTTTCGGAACATGAACTGGCCGAACGTTTTTCCTCGCCACTGGCGTTCGGCACCGCTGGGCTTCGCGGGCCGGTGCGTGGCGGCCCCAACGGCATGAACCTCGCGGTCGTCATCCGGACCACGGCCGGTCTGGCGGCCTGGCTGACAGCTCGCTGCCAGGGCGGCTCCCGCGTTGTCGTCGGCCGCGACGCTCGGCGCGGTTCCGAGGAATTTGCTCTCGCCGCCGCTGAAGTCATGGCGGCGGCCGGGTTCGAGGTGACCCTGCTCCCCCGTCCATTGCCGACACCGCTGGTGGCGTTTGCGGTGCGCAGGCTCGGGGCAGCGGCGGGTATCCAGATCACCGCCTCCCACAATCCTGCTGCCGACAACGGCTACAAGGTGTACCTCTCGGGTGGGGCGCAACTCGTCTCCCCCGCCGATCGTGAAATCGAGAGCGAGATCGCCCGCATCGGTGGCGCCTCCGACGTCCCTCGAATGCCGGTGTTTCCCGTCGACGATTCCCTGGTCGAGGAGTACATCGCGCGCATCGCGACCCTCCCGCACGGCGACGCCCGCTCGATCCGGATTGCGCTCACGGCAATGCACGGCGTCGGCGGCGAGACTGCGACCGCTGCTCTGCGAGCAGCGGGATTCGAGGACCTGCACGTCGTGGCGGAGCAGTTCGATCCCGACCCCACGTTTCCGACCGTCGAGTTTCCCAATCCCGAAGAGCCCGGCGCCGCAGACCGGCTTCTCGCACTCGCCCGACGTGTCGACGCGGATCTGGCGATCGCACTCGACCCGGATGCCGACCGCTGCGCCGTCGGAGTTCGCGACGGTGATCAGTGGCGCATGCTGCGCGGCGACGAAACCGGGGTGCTTCTGGCCGACCACGTGCTGAGCACGGCGCCCGAAGATTCGTTGGTGGCGACGACGATCGTCTCCTCGACCCTGCTCTCGAAGTTGGCGAGAGCCCGCGGAGCCAGGTTTGCGCAGACACTCACCGGGTTCAAGTGGCTCACGCGTGCCGGCGACGGACTGGTCTACGCCTACGAAGAAGCGATCGGGCACTGCGTCGATCCGGATGTGGTGCGCGACAAGGACGGAATCTCGGCTGCCGTACTGGTGGCCGATCTGGCTGCCACCCTCGCGGGCAGCAACAGAACCCTCTTGGATGTTCTGGGCGACTATGCCGTCGAATTCGGACTGCATTGCGGGGACCAAGTATCCCGCCGCGTCGAGGACTCGAGCGACATCACCGAAATGATGAATCGGTTACGCGCCGATCCGCCCGGCCAGCTCGCGGGTGAGCCGGTGACCGTCGAAGACTTGTCCCTGGTTCGCGGCGGTATGCGCACCGACGCAGTGATATTCGACGGACGGTCGATCCGCGTGGTTGTGCGACCGTCCGGCACCGAGCCCAAGGTCAAGTGCTATCTCGAAGTCGTGGTCCCGGTAGCCGACCGCAGCGATCTCGCGAACGCGCGCGAGCAGGCGAAGGCCCGGCTGGCCGAACTCCGAACCTTCGCCCTCTCGCTCTAGCGGGGTCCGAACTGCCGATCGCCGGCGTCACCGAGTCCGGGGACGATGAATGCGTTCTCGTCGAGTCCGTCGTCGATGCTCGCGATGACCAGACGTACCGGGTGTCCGGAGGCTGCCAGCGCGTCGACGCCGGCCGGAGCAGCTACGACGCACACTGCCGTGACATCGGTCGCGCCACGCGCAACCAGCAAGTCGATGGTGTGCACCATCGAACCACCGGTCGCGAGCATCGGATCGAGCACGAATACCGGGATACCGGACAGATCCGCGGGCAGGGATTCGAGGTACGGAACCGGCTGATGTGTCTCTTCGTCACGGGCCATTCCGACAAAGCCAACCCCGGCCGACGGGATCAGTGCACTGGCTTGTTCGACCATGCCCAGACCCGCGCGCAGCACCGGTACCAGCAAAGGCGGCTTCGCGAGCCGGATGCCCGTCGTCGCTGCTACCGGGGTGTCGACCGGGAACTCCTCTACCTCCGCGTCACGCATGGCCTCGTAGACCAGCATGTGCGTGAGCCTGCGAAGTGCGGAACGAAACGTCGCGTTCTCACTGCGTGCATCACGCATTGTCGTCAAGAGGGCCGCCGCGAGCGGATGGTCGACTACGTGCGTTTGCATGACCATCAGAATAGTTCCTCGGGAACCGAAGCACCCCGCGCGGCGTCCAAGAAGGAGTAAGCGCAACGGGGGGAAGACAAGTTGACAAATCTGGATCTACACACCGAAAGCATCGCGGAGTTCGCCGCGCGGTTGAGCACCGTTGCCGACAACGTCGCGCAAGCCCGACAGGATGCGTCCGGCGGCGATCACACCGCTCTGTCCGCTGTGCTGGGGCTGATCGGCGGAGACTTCGTTCGCGTCGCGGGCCGAGCACAACAAGCGCATGTCGACGACATCGATCGACTGTCCGCTGTGGTCTCCAGCGTCCAGTCCGCGACGCTTGACGCCCACGCCGCCTATCTCGACTCCGAGGAATCTGTCCGAACGGCTCTCGTCGAAGCCGCACGCTCATGATCGACGTCGACGCTCTCGCTCGGCCGATCATCGATCTGGTCGACGTCGTGGGGACCGGTGTCGCCGACCCGGGCGGACCCGACGTCGGAATCCGCATCGCTTCGGACGCCCTCGAGATCGCGTACCAATTGGGAAGCGCCGCACTGAGCGAACTGGCGTCCACCCAGAGTTCGTCGAATGCCCTCACCGCCGCGGTGACCAAAACCGAGCAGACGCAGACGTCGACGCAAAACCTCGCCGATCGCGGGAGCAACATCGCCGGCGTCGTGGACGAAGCCACAACGTCCGTGTCCGCGGGCATGACCGAACTCGGTGAGATACTTCAGTCCTTTCTGGCGCTCGCCGTCAAGGCCGGGCCGACGCTCGCGACGCCGATGGGGCAATTGATGTTGCTGTCGGCCGCGTTGGAGCACCTCGGGCGGGCGGTCTCGGTAGTCGAGCGGGTACGCGGTGAACTGGCCGGGTCGACCGACAAGATGTCCGCGCTGATCCCACCCGTCCCGATACCGGAACCCGCGCCAGGCGCCTCGGGTTCGGCGGGCCCCTCCGGTTCCGCAGGTGGTTCGGGTTCCGCTGGTGGTTCCGGTTCCGCAGGCGGTGTAGAGGTTGAACTCCCCGACGGCTCGATCGCCACCGCACCGAACGCCGAGGCCGCTGCCGCCGTACGCAACGCGCTCACTCAACAGGGTGTCCCGTACGCCTGGGGAGGCACGACACCCGGAGTCGGACTGGACTGCAGCGGGTTGACGCAATGGGCGTACGGCCAAGCCGGAGTCGATATTCCGAGGTTGGCCCAGGAACAAGGAATCGGGAACCAGGTCGATCAGAACAATCTGATGCCGGGCGACCTCGCAGTCTGGGACGGACACGTCGCCATGGTGATCGGCAACGGTCAGATGGTGGAGGCCGGTGACCCTGTCGAAGTCAGTTCCATCCGAACCACGAACAGCGGCATGGGCTTTCACGGCTTCTACCGTCCGACAGAATGACAGGAAACATGTCCGAGAACCTGCGGGAATCACCGCCGATCATCACCGCCGTTGCCGTCAACCGCGCCGGAACCATCGCGGTCCGTGCCACGGAGCATGCTGTCCCCGTGGACCTGCGGATCAGTCAGGGCGAACTGCGGTACGGCGGCGCACGGTTGGCGCAACAGATACTCGCGCTGTCCTCGAAGGCTGCAATCGAAGCCGGTGTCCGCCATCGTGTGGAGCTCGAGCAGACCGGCGTGCCGGCGGCGATCCTCGATCGACTCGGTCTCGCGACGCGAGACGAACTGGCTGATGTCGACGCCACAGAGGACCAGAGCCTGGCGTCGAGCTGGATGCGTTCGATATGAACGAGATGGATCGAATCATGGAGCTGGCGAAACACCGGACCGGGCTGTTGCAGGACGTCGTCGACGGGGTCAACGCTCTGCGGGCGGTCGTCGCGAGTGAAGGTGGGATAGTCACAGCGACTGTCGACGGGCTGGGCGCTCTGGTCGACTTGCGGATCACCGATGCGATCACCGCCATGGATTCGCCCGCGGTAGCCGCACTGACGGTGGCAACCATTCACCAGGCAGTTCAGCAGTCCAATGATGAACGAGAACGGCTGGTGGGTGAGCTCCTCGTGTCGCTGAAACAAACGTGACCAACCCCCGCTATGCCTTTCGCTCTGCGGTGGATAGGCTTCCGCCCATGGCTGGAGACATCGTCCCTATCGAAATCGGACTCACCGACGGAGACCTCGTCACTTTGTGGGCACCCCGCTGGCGCGAGGGCGACGACGAGTGGGAAGCGTTTCTCGGCCATGAGGAAGACCTCTACGGGTTCTCCTCCGTCGCGGAACTCGCGGCATTCATCCGCACCGACTCGGACAACGACCTGGTCGAGCATCCGGCGTGGGCCGTCGTCTCCGGACTGTCGGCAGCCGAACTCGAGCCGGAAGAGAACTTCACCTTCGACTTCGTCGGCGTGCCCGAGCTGGCCGCAGGTGACCCTGAGGCACTGGTGGTCTCGGAACTCGAAGACACCCTGAACATGGCTCGCAACATCGGTGAGGTGTGCGAACTCGACGCGGTCATCCGCTTCTTCAGCGGACATCCGGTACTCGGCGCGCTGGCCACCGGCGCCGGCACCTTCGAAGGTCGCGAAGGACTGGAGCTGTGGGATCAGGTCGGTGCCGCAATCGTCAAGGACTGGGACGCCGTTCTCGACGCCATCGACAAGGTGGTCACCTCCCCGAAGGTCGACGCTGCCGCCGTCGCGGTCGCGGAAGCTGAACTGCTCGCTGCTGCCGAGAACACCGTCGACGCCGACGATGTCGCCGAGGAGGGCGAGGACGAGGAATTCGACGAGGACGACCTCGACGAGGACGAAGACGAAGTCGAGACCTTCTGGGGCGAGGTCGGCGTCGATCCGATCCGCATCATCACCTCGGCCGAGACTTTCTACACTCTGCGCTGCTACATGGGAGATCAGGCGATCTTCCTCGGCAAGGACGGCCTGATCACCGTCTTCCGCAGCGAGCGCGCACTCGCTCGTTATCTCGCGGACAACCACGAACACGATCTCTCGCAGGTCAGCACGTACGGCGAGATTCAGAATGCTGCCGTCGACGGTTCACTCGAAATCGAAGTCACGGACGAGAACGTCTACGTTCTGCCCGGCATCGCCGACGACCTCGCGCAGGGCCCGGACGTGGTCGACGCCGAGCAATTGGAGCTTGCCGTCGAATTGTTCACCGATGCAGCGGATTTCGCCGACGACGACTCCACCGAGGAAGTTCTCTCCGCGTCGAACGAGCTGGGTTGGTACGTCTCCTACCTTCTCAATCCCGATCCGTCCCGGATGGCCCCGAGTGCGCCGTTCACCAAGGAATCCGAGGCCTGGCGTGAACTCGAGCGTGAGTTCGAGGCCCGGTTGCGACCTGAGTAGTCGGTGCGCGTCATCTAGCCGATGAGCACGGCGTAACCCGGCTTGATGACGTCGTCGATCAATGCGAGGCGCTCGTCGAACGGGATGAAGGCCGACTTCATCGCATTGATGGTGAAGCGTTCCAGATCGGTCCAGCCGTAACCGAAGGTCTCGACCAACGCCGCCATTTCCCGGCTCATGCTGGTGTCGCTCATCAGCCTGTTGTCGGTGTTGACGGTCACGCGGAAACGCAAGTCCGCCAACAGTCCGAACGGATGGTCCGCCAGGGCGGCTACGGCTCCGGTCTGTACGTTCGAACTCGGGCACAGTTCCAGGGGAATGCGCATGTCACGGACGTAGTTTGCGAGCCTACCCAACTCTGCCCCACCGTGGCCGCCTACCTCGATGTCGTCGACGATCCGCACGCCGTGTCCCAACCGGTCCGCTCCGCAGAACGCGATCGCTTCGTGGATCGACGGCAATCCGAAGGCCTCACCCGCGTGGATCGTGAAGTGAGCGTTCGCATCACGCATGTATTCGAAAGCGTCGAGATGCCGGCTCGGTGGGTTCCCGGCCTCGGCGCCGGCGATGTCGAACCCGACCACTCCGCGATCCCGGAATCGCACCGCGAGTTCGGCGATCTCGCGCGACCGGGCGGCATGCCTCATCGCCGTCAGGAGACAGCCGATTCGGATCTCTCGTCCCGCGACCCTGGCGGCGGATTCGCCGGCTCGGAAGCCCTCGAGCACGTGCTCGACGACTTCGTCCAAACTCAGGCCCTGTTCCAGGTGCTGCTCGGGCGCAAAACGGATTTCGGCATAGACGACGTTGTCGTCGGCCAGATCCTCGGCGCACTCACGTGCCACCCGCGCAAGCCCTTCCGGGGTCTGCATCACGGCGACTGTGTGCGCGAACGTTTCGAGGTAGAGCTCGAGTGAACCGCTGTCAGCGGCAGTTCGGAACCATTGTGCCAGTTCGGATGCCGAATTCGCCGGCAGCTCGTCGTAGCCACACTGCTCGGCCAGTTCGAGAACGGTCTCGGGCCGGAGTCCTCCGTCGAGATGGTCGTGGAGAAGAACTTTGGGTGCGCTGCGGATCGTGGTCAACTCCGGTGCGTTCATTCGCCAACGCTAACGCGAATCACCCACAATTCGCTCGATGAGCAGCGGCCGCGAAACGGTGTCGGATTCGGTCCCGATGGACCAGCCACCACCGAGGCTTCGACGCGCTGCGTCAAATCTCTCGGGAGTGTCCGTGTGCAAAGTCATCAGCTTCTGCCCGGCGCGGACCACTTCGCCCGGCTTTGCGTGCATCTCGATGCCTGCGCCGGCCTGCACGGCCTCACCCTGCCGTTCGCGTCCGGCTCCGAGTTTCCAGGCTGCGACGCCCACCGCCATGGCGTCGAGTCGGGTCAGCACGCCGTCTCGGTCCGCGGTGACGACGTCGCTGTGCCTAGCCACCGGCAGCGCTGCGTGCGGGTCCCCACCTTGTGCGCCGATCATCGCGCGCCATCGGTCCATGGCCGTGCCGTCGGCAAGTTTGTCTGCCGGGTCGATACCGTCGATCCCGGCCGCGGACAGCATTTCCCGAGCCAGGACCAGGGTCAGCTCGACGACGTCCGACGGACCCCCGCCGGCCAGCACCTCGACGGATTCTCGTACTTCGAGAGCGTTGCCGGCCGTCAGTCCCAGTGGAGTGTCCATCCCGGTGATGAGGGCGCTAGTGCGCACACCGGCGTCGTTGCCCAATTCGACCATCGTGCGAGCCAGCTCCCGGGCGTCGCCGAGGTCCTTCATGAACGCTCCGGAACCGACTTTGACGTCGAGCACCAGGGCGCCGGTCCCCTCGGCGATCTTCTTGCTCATGATCGAACTTGCGATCAGCGGAATGGATTCCACCGTGCCGGTCACGTCGCGCAGCGCGTAGAGCTTCTTGTCGGCCGGGGCCAGGTTCGCTCCGGCAGCGCAGATCACGGCACCGATTTTCGGGTCCGAGAGTATGTCGACCATCTCTGCCGCCGTGAGGTCTGCGCGCCAACCCGGAATGGCCTCGAGCTTGTCGAGTGTTCCACCGGTGTGGCCCAGTCCACGTCCCGACAACTGCGGGACTGCAAGACCGCACGCAGCGACGAGGGGCGCCAGCGGAAGGGTGATCTTGTCCCCCACTCCACCGGTCGAGTGTTTGTCGACGGTGGGCAGCGGCAAGTCCGAAAAGTCCATCCTCCCGCCGGATTCGATCATCGCTTCGGTCCATCGACCGGTCTCCGCCCGCGACATTCCGCGGAAATAGATCGCCATCGCGAGCGCCGACATCTGTTCGTCGCCGACGACCCCCTGCGTGAACGCCTGAACTATCCAGTCGATCTCGGTCCCCGACAATTCGCGGCCGTCACGCTTGGCGCCGATGATGGAAACTGCGTCAAACATGGCGGAGCCCCTCTGCTTGTTCCGGCCCGAAAGCATCGGGCAACAGCTCGCTCAGCGGCCTGAAGCCGCTACTGGTGTCGACAAGCATCTCACCCCCGCCATGCTCGAGAAGAAGCTGTCTACACCTGCCGCAGGGCATCAGAATCGCGCCCTTCGCGTCGCAGCATGTGAAGGCCACCAGCCGCCCACCCCCGGTGGCGGCCAAGTTACCGACGAGTCCACATTCGGCGCACAGGCTCAAACCGTATGAGACATTTTCCACATTGCATCCTGAGACGATTCGACCATCGTCTACCAGGGCCGCTGCACCCACCGCATACCCCGAGTACGGCGCATAGGCCTGCCGCATGACCACTTGCGCGTTGTGCCGCAACAACTTCCAGTCGATGTCACCCATGGTTCGTTATCCAATCACGCTGACTGAATGGATGCAGAAACCACGCCGTAACCGTCTCACGGAGATTGGAAAGGCAAACCTTACAAAGAGTTTGGTACGCGTACGAATCCCGCATCTGATTAGTTCCCGGTTTCACATAGGTTTAGAGTCTGAGTCAAGTCGGTTCAGGATCCCGTCGAGCCCGGGCTGAGGTACATCGAAGCTCTCTGCAGGCTCGACGCGTCCACCAATGACGTTGGAGGCACAGCACTCGATGAGTACTACGACTGAAGCCGCTCCTCAGAAGGAGCGCACGAGGTCGCTTTACCGGGGCGACCCCGGAATGTGGTCCTGGGTTCTACACCGGATCACAGGCGTCGCTACTTTCTTCTTCCTATTCGTACACGTTCTCGATACGGCACTCGTTCGGGTCAATCCCGATACGTACGACGCCGTCATCGACACGTACAAGAACCCCCTCGTCGGCCTCATGGAGATCGGCCTCGTCGGCGTAGTCCTCTACCACGCCCTCAACGGCGTGCGCGTGATGTTGGTGGACTTCTGGTCGAAGGGCCCGAAGTACCAGCGCGTCATGCTCTGGACCATTCTGACGATCTGGTTCCTGGTGATGATCCCAGGCGCCGGACGCATCCTCATCAACATGTTTGCGGAGCACTGACATGGCGACTACTCACGGACCCGAAGCCAAGAGCCTGGGCACCTCATACGACCGTCCCGCAAGCCTGGACAACCCGCGGTCCCCGCGTGCGAAGGCTCGGAACAACTTCGAGTTGTACGCATGGCTGTTCATGCGCTTCTCCGGCGTCGCCCTGATCGTTCTGGTCCTGGGCCACATGTTCATCATGCTGATGCTCGACGGTGGCGTTCACCGTCTGAACTTCGCATTCGTCGCAGGTCGCTGGTCCAGCCCGTTCTGGCAGTTCTGGGACCTGACGATGCTGTGGCTGGCACAGCTGCACGGCGGCAACGGCCTGCGCACGGTCATCGCGGACTACTCCCGTAAGGACTCGACGCGCTTCTGGCTGACCACGATCCTCGTTCTCTCGATGATCCTGATCATGGGCCTGGGCACGTACGTCATCTTCACCTTCGACCCCAATATCTCGGCGAGCTAGGGGAGCACAGACTTCATGCAGGAACATCGTTATGACGTGGTCATCGTCGGCGCCGGCGGCGCAGGCATGCGTGCGGCAATCGAAGCTGGCCCCCGTGCCCGCACGGCCGTACTGACCAAGCTCTACCCCACCCGCAGCCACACCGGCGCGGCCCAGGGCGGCATGTGTGCCGCACTGGCGAACGTGGAGGAAGACAACTGGGAGTGGCACACCTTCGACACCGTCAAGGGCGGCGACTACCTCGCCGACCAGGACGCCGTCGAGATCATGGCCAAAGAGGCCATCGACGCGGTGCTCGACCTCGAGAAGATGGGCCTGCCGTTCAACCGCACGCCCGAAGGCAAGATCGACCAGCGTCGATTCGGTGGACACACCCGTGACCACGGCAAGGCACCCGTCCGCCGTGCGTGTTACGCAGCCGACCGCACCGGTCACATGATCCTGCAGACGCTCTACCAGAACTGCGTCAAGCACGACGTCGAGTTCTTCAACGAGTTCTACGCGCTCGACATCGCCATCACCGAGACCGAAGACGGCCCGGTTGCCACCGGTGTCATCTGCTACGAGCTCTCGACCGGCGAGCTGCACATCTTCCACGCCAAGTCGATCATCTTCGCGACCGGCGGCTCGGGACGCATGTACAAGACGACGTCCAACGCGCACACCCTCACCGGTGACGGCATGGGCATCATCTTCCGCAAGGGCCTGCCCCTCGAGGACATGGAGTTCCACCAGTTCCACCCGACAGGACTCGCCGGTCTCGGCATCCTGATCTCGGAAGCCGTCCGTGGTGAAGGTGGCATTCTCCGAAATGCCGACGGTGAGCGCTTCATGGAGCGCTACGCCCCCACCATCAAGGACCTCGCTCCGCGTGACATCGTGGCTCGTTCGATGGTCCTCGAAGTCCTCGAAGGCCGCGGCGCCGGCCCGAACAAGGACTACGTCTACATCGACGTGACGCACATCCCCGAGGAAGTTCTCGACGAGAAGCTCCCCGACATCATGGAGTTCTCGCGCACCTACCTCGGCGTGGACCCCGTCAAGGAGCCCGTGCCCGTCTACCCGACGTGCCACTACGTCATGGGCGGTATCCCCACCAAGATCAACGGTGAGGTTCTGCGCAACAACGACGAGGTCGTCAAGGGCCTGTACGCCGCCGGCGAATGTGCCTGCGTCTCCGTGCACGGCGCAAACCGCCTCGGCACCAACTCGCTCCTCGACATCAACGTGTTCGGCCGCCGCGCCGGCATCGCTGCCGCCGAGTACGCGAACTCCACCGAGTTCGTCGACCTGCCGGAAACCCCGGCCGCGATGGTCGAAGACTGGGTCGGCGTCATCCTGTCCGATCACGGCCACGAGCGCGTTGCGGACATCCGCACCGAGCTGCAGCAGTCGATGGACAACAACGCCTCCGTCTTCCGCACCGAAGAGCGCCTCACCCAGGCACTCAAGGATGTGCGTGCACTCAAGGAGCGCTACAACCACATCACGGTCCAGGACAAGGGCAAGCGCTACAACAGCGACCTGCTCGAGGCCATCGAGCTGGGCTTCCTCCTCGAAATGGCAGAGGTCACCGTCGTCGGTGCCCTCAACCGCAAGGAATCGCGCGGCGGCCACGCTCGCGAGGACTTCCCGGATCGCAACGACGCCGAGTACATGAAGCACACGATGGCGTACAAGGAGGGTGACGGCCTGCTCTCCGACATCCGTCTGGACTACAAGCCGGTGATCCAGACCCGCTACGAGCCGATGGAGCGTAAGTACTGATGTCTGCGCCTGCTGTAGATGCACCAAAACTCCCCGCAGTTCCCGAGGGTGCCGTCATGGTCACCCTCAAGATCGCGCGGATGAACCCCGAATCGGGCGAGGGCCAGCACTGGGACAGTTTCCAGATTCCGGCACTGCCCACCGACCGTCTGCTCAACCTGCTGCTGTACGTGAAGGGCTACCTCGACGGCACCCTCACGTTCCGTCGCAGCTGCGCACACGGAGTCTGCGGATCGGACGCCATGCGGATCAACGGTGTGAACCGTCTGGCCTGCAAGCTGCTGATGAAGGACATGCTCCCCAAGGACGGCAAACCTGTCACCATCACGGTCGAGCCCATCAAGGGCCTGCCCGTCGAGAAGGACCTGGTTGTCGACATGGAGCCCTTCTTCGACGCATTCCGCGCCGTGAAGCCGTTCCTCATCACCAGTGGCAACGAGCCCACTCGTGAGCGCATCCAGAGCCAGCACGACCGTGCTCGTTTCGACGACACCACCAAGTGCATCCTCTGCGCATGCTGCACCACGTCGTGCCCCGTGTACTGGAGCGACGGCAGCTACTTCGGTCCCGCTGCCATCGTGAACGCACACCGGTTCATCTTCGACAGCCGTGACGAGGCCGCTTCCGAGCGTCTCGACATCCTGAACGACAAGGACGGCGTGTGGCGTTGCCGCACCACGTTCAACTGCACCGACGCCTGCCCCCGCGGCATCCAGGTGACAAAGGCTATTCAGGAAGTCAAGCGAGCGCTGCTCTTCGCTCGATAGTTGGCCTTCGGCCTGTGCGCGGTTAGGGAG
>NZ_JBHTSW010000034.1:0-61754 GCF_042794945.1 Rhodococcus sp. NPDC056506
TCTTTGTCTTACGGCATCGGGTTTTTCACCCGAACGCGACTACTTGCCGCGCTTGGCCGGAGCCTTCTTGGCCGGAGCCTTCTTGGCTGCGGTCTTGGCCGGAGCCTTCTTTGCCGGAGCCTTCTTGGCCGGAGCCTTGGCTGCAGTCTTGGCCGGAGCCTTCTTGGCGGGAGCCTTGGTAGCAACCGTCTTCTTGGCTGCGGTCTTGGCCGGAGCCTTCTTGGCGGGAGCCTTGGCGGCAACCGTCTTCTTGGCTGCGGTCTTGGCCGGAGCCTTCTTGGCCGGAGCCTTCTTGGCTGCGGTCTTCTTGGCAGCAGCCTTCTTGGCTGCAGCCTTGGTGGCCGGTGCTGCTACGCCACGCTTGACTGCCGGGCCGGTGGCCGGAAGCTTCTGTCCACCAGCGATAACAGCCTTGAACTGCGCACCCGGACGGAAAGCCGGAACCGACGTCGGCTTGACCTTGACGGTCTCGCCCGTACGCGGGTTGCGTGCAACACGTGCTGCACGACGACGCTGCTCGAAGACTCCGAAGCCGGTGATGGTCACGCTCTCGCCACGGTGGACGGCGCGGACGATGGTGTCCACGACGTGCTCCACTGCGTCGGTCGCTGTGCGCCTGTCCGAACCCAGCTTTTCAGTCAGAACATCGATGAGCTCTGCCTTGTTCATTGAAATTCCTCCGCTAATTGTGGTCCACCGTCGGACCGACTGAGAACCACGGTAAACCTGATAACGGCAAGAGTCTATGTGCCACGCCAATTCTCATTCAACGTGACTGCGAAATGGTGACCTATTTCTCTTCCCGCGCGGAGTTGCGGATTTCGGTTCAGCCCTGCGAAATTCGAGCCGGAAGGGTAGTCGGTTTCCATGAAGGCCTTGACTTTTCGAACTCGGAAATCGCTTCTACCTGCCGCAATGTCAGTCCGATGTCGTCCAGACCCTCCAGCAGACGCCACCGTGTGTAGTCGTCAATATTGAACGGCACCACCGTAGTTCCGGCACTCACAGTCCGATTCTCGAGATCTACTGTCAATTCGAGTCCGGGCTGCTCTTCGAGCAACTTCCACAGCAATTCGACGTCGCTCTGCTCGACCTGTGCCGCTACGAGACCGGCTTTTCCGGCGTTCCCACGGAAGATGTCGGCGAACCGCGAAGCGATCACAACCCGAAATCCGAAGTCGGAGAGAGCCCACACGGCATGCTCACGCGAAGAGCCTGTGCCGAAATCGGGACCGGCAACGAGAACGCTTCCCTTGTCGTACGGAGCCAGATTGAGAATGAAGTTGGGGTCGGCACGCCAGCCTGCAAACAGCCCGTCCTCGAATCCCGTGCGCGTCACCCGTTTCAGGTACACGGCAGGGATGATCTGATCGGTATCGACATTCGAGCGTCGCAGCGGGACGCCGATACCCTTGTGCGTGGTAAAGGATTCCATCGAATTTCTCCTTGAGAAGGTAAGTGAGTCAGACCAGATCGGCCGGTGCCGAGAGCGTTCCGCGGACCGCCGTGGCCGCCGCGACGAGCGGGGAAACCAGATGGGTCCGACCGCCTTTACCCTGTCGGCCTTCGAAATTCCGGTTGGACGTCGATGCCGAGCGCTCGCCGGGAGCAAGCTGGTCAGGGTTCATTCCCAAGCACATCGAACAACCGGCCTGGCGCCATTCCGCCCCTGCCGCTGTGAAGATTTCACCGAGACCTTCACTTTCGGCTTGAGCACGCACCCGCATCGAGCCGGGAACGATGAGCATCCGAACACCCTCTGCCACATGGCGACCTTCGAGCACCTCGGCCACCGCGCGCAGATCTTCGATCCGTCCATTGGTGCACGAACCGACGAACACGGTGTCGACGGCAACATCCCGAAGCGGCATCCCGGCGTCGAGACCCATGTAGGTGAGCGCCTTCTCAGCTGCCTGACGCTCGCTCTCGTCGACGATCAGCTCGGGATCGGGCACACGGTCACCGAGTGGCGCACCCTGTCCCGGATTGGTTCCCCAGGTGACGAAAGGCGTCAATGCGCTTGCGTCGATGTGGACCTCGTTGTCGAATTCCGCACCCTCGTCGGTCTTGAGCAGCTCCCACGCGGCGACCGCTTCGTCCCACTCTGCGCCGGACGGTGCGTGCGGACGACCCTTGATGAACTCGTAAGTGGTCTCGTCCGGTGCGATCATGCCGGCGCGCGCTCCGGCCTCGATCGACATGTTGCAGATGGTCATACGAGCTTCCATCGACAGTTTGCGAATGGCCTCGCCGCGGTACTCCAGTACGTAGCCCTGGCCGCCGCCGGTGCCGATCTTGGCGATGACGGCGAGGATCAAGTCCTTGCTCGTGACGCCGGGAGGCAACTCGCCGTCGACCGTGATCGCCATGGTCTTGAAGGGGCGCAACGACAATGTCTGCGTCGCCATCACGTGCTCGACCTCGCTGGTGCCGATTCCCATTGCGAGCGCACCGAATGCGCCGTGCGTCGACGTATGACTGTCGCCGCACACCACGGTGGTTCCGGGCTGGGTCAGGCCCAGCTGCGGTCCGACCACATGCACGATGCCCTGATCGAGATCGCCCATGCGGTGCAAGCGAACTCCGAACTCCTCACAATTTCGGCGCAAGGTGTCGACCTGAGTCTTGGACACGGGATCGGCAATCGGCTTGTCGATGTCGATCGTCGGGACGTTGTGATCCTCGGTGGCGATCGTCAGGTCAGGACGGCGCAACGGGCGTCCAGCCAAGCGAAGTCCGTCGAATGCCTGCGGGCTCGTCACTTCGTGAACGAGGTGGAGATCGATGTAGATGAGGTCGGGATCCTGCCCCTCCCCTTTCACGACAACGTGGTCGTCCCACACCTTCTCGGCGAGAGTGCGTGCTTTCTGTGCCATGTCTTCCACCTCTGTACGTAGCCTCGCGTCGGCGGACTACGGGCTGGCCCGCCGCGCGTGAAGTAGGTCCCCAGCTTCTACAAGAGATGCAGGCTGCCCCTGGGAACTGCACTAGCCCTTCAAGAACTGCACTAGCCCTTCAGGAAATGCGCTAGCTCACCAGGAAATGCGGTAGCATCCCACTATGCGAGAAACTGGTATCGACCTATGAGACAGCATAGCGGCATCGGCGTCCTGGACAAAGCAATGGGCGTGCTTCATGCAGTAGCTGAGGAACCGTGCAGCCTCACCGAACTCTGTGCACGAACCGGTTTGCCGCGCGCAACCGCCCATAGGCTCGCCGTCGGCCTCGAAGTCCATCGACTCCTCACCCGCGACTCGGACGGTCAGTGGTGCCCGGGGCCCGGACTCGCCGAACTCGCTGCCACCGCTAATGATCCACTCATTGCGGCGGCCGGACTCATCCTCCCCCGCCTTCGCGAAATCACCGGCGAAAGCGTCCAGCTGTACCGCCGGGAAGGCACACAACGCATCTGCGTCGCATCGATGGAGCCGCCGACAGGTTTGCGCGACACGGTTCTCGTCGGGGCTCGGCTGCCGATGAATGCCGGATCCGGCGCCAAGGTCCTTCTCGCATGGGCAGATCCACAAACCCAACG
This sequence comes from Rhodococcus sp. NPDC056506, assembly GCF_042794945.1. Taxonomy (NCBI): domain Bacteria; kingdom Bacillati; phylum Actinomycetota; class Actinomycetes; order Mycobacteriales; family Nocardiaceae; genus Rhodococcus; species Rhodococcus sp. NPDC056506. The sequence goes on from NZ_JBHTSW010000034.1 coordinate 3,536, forward strand.
GACCGTTCTCGCCGATGCGTCGTTCGGCGAACGAGTGCTCCTCGAGGTGCGTCGGCGCGGCTGGGCGCAGAGTGCTGCCGAACGTGAGCCGGGTGTCGCCAGCGTCGCGGCTCCGGTCCGCGACTCCGCAGGTGCTGTCATTGCCGCGATTTCGGTCTCCGGCCCCATCGACCGGATGGGTCGGCGACCGGGAGCGCGCTGGGCGGCCGACCTTCTCGCAGCTGCCGAAGCGCTCCACAAGCGTCTGTAATTCGTGACACAGTAAGGTCTTCAGATCCTCGAGCACGCAGGAGTACGACGCGACCATGGCAGGAAAGCAGCGTAGTCAGATCACGATGACCGAGGCCGAAATTTCGAGCTTCGTCGAAAAGAGCCGCACGGCAACGATGGCGACGTTGAGCGCAGACGGAATGCCTCACCTGATCGCGATGTGGTTCGCGATAGTCGACGGCGAAATCTGGTTCGAGACCAAAGCCAAGTCGCAGAAGGCCGTCAATCTTCGCCGGGACGCCCGTATGTCCGTGCTGATCGAAGACGGCCTGACGTACGACACGCTGCGAGGGGTCTCGATGGAAGGCACCGGAGTGATCGTCGAGGATCCGGAAGCCCTCTTCGCGGTGGGAATCAGCGTCTGGGAGCGATACACCGGCCCGTACACCGACGATCTCCGCCCCGCCGTCGACGCGATGCTCCACAAACGCGTCGCGGTACGGTTCGTTCCCGATCGCACTCGTTCGTGGGACCACCGCAAGCTCGGGATGCCTGCGATGCCTCTTTCCGGCTCTACCGCACCGCCGCCGCAGCCGCGAGATTCGTGAGCCGATAAATCACGAGCATTCGAATTCGGGCCGGCGTAGTTTCACCAACAGGCCCAACAACAAGGAGTGAGCATATGAGCGATCTCGACAGCAACACCCCGTCCGAACCCGAATCCCAATCGGAGGAGACCAAACGAAAGTTCCGTGAGGCCCTCGAACGGAAGAATCATCAGAACGCCAAATCGACCGACCATCGCGACGGACAGTCCAAGGTCCACAACACGCATGGCCCTGCCGATCACAAGCGAGAGTTCCGTCGCAAGAGCGGATAGTCCGGACAACAGAGTGAGATAACGATCACCCCCAGTCGAATTCGATTGGGGGTGATTGCTTTTCGCGACCCGATGAAGTTTTCCCGGACATACGAAAAGACCCTCCGATCAATGATCGGAGGGTCTTTTCTTTGTAGCCCCGACGGGATTCGAACCCGCGCTACCGCCTTGAGAGGGCGGCGTCCTAGGCCGCTAGACGACGGGGCCAGGACACGCTTTTAAACGTGGTATTTCAGTCTTGCTCTTGGATGCTCAGCAAGCTTAGCTTGTCTGAGTCCGGCCACAAAATCGACCGGATTTCCGCTGGGGTACCAGGACTCGAACCTAGAATGGCGGTACCAGAAACCGCTGTGTTGCCAATTACACCATACCCCAAGGTCTTGCTCACCAGCCTTGCCCGATCCGCTTCGCTGTTGTGCTCGGCGGCTCGTCTCCGGCCGAAAAGAAGATTACCAGTACCCCTGCCCCAAATACCAAATCGTATGGTCACGGGAGGTTTTTGCTTCATTTTCGGCCGGAAGACCGCCCGATCTAGGCGGTTACGGCTGCCCTACCTGCTCGCAACCGCGCGAGAGAGACGTCGCGACCGAGCAATTCCATCGACTCGTAGAGCGGAGGGCTGATGTGAGAGCCCGTGATCGCCACTCGCACCGGGGCGAAGGCCTTACGCGGCTTGAGCTCCAGATCCTCGATGAGGGCTTTCTTGAGAGCTTCCTCGATGCTTGCCGCCGTCCACTCGGAGACAGCGTCGAGCGCAGCAAGCGATGCGTCCAGAACCGGTCCCGCATCTTCCTTCAGGTTCTTGGCCGCTGCAGCCGGATCGAGGGCAAACGACGCCTCGTCGACGAACAGGAACTTCAGCAGATCCCACGCGTCGGACAGAACGACGATGCGCGTCTGCACGAGGTCCGCAGCAACAGTGAACGTCGCTTCGTCGACGTCGGCACTGATGTGGCCGTGCTCCACCAGGAACGACTTCAGTCGGGCCGCGAAGTCGGCCGGCTCGAGCAAGCGAATGTGCTCGGCGTTGATCGCGTCGGCCTTCTTCTGGTCAAAGCGCGCGGGGTTGGAGTTGACCTTGGAGACGTCGAAGGCCGCCACCATCTCGTCGAGCGAGAAGACGTCGTGATCGTCGGCGATGCTCCACCCGAGCAGAGCCAGATAATTCAGCAGTCCCTCGGGGATGAAGCCCCGATCACGGTGAATGAAGAGGTTGGACTCGGGATCGCGCTTGGAAAGCTTCTTGTTGCCCTGACCCATCACGAAAGGCAGGTGCCCGAACGACGGTGTGAAATCGGCAACACCGATGCGGATCAACGCCTCGTACAACGCGAGCTGACGCGGAGTCGAGGACAGCAGGTCCTCGCCGCGCAGTACGTGGGTGATCTTCATCAACGCGTCGTCGACAGGGTTGACCAGCGTGTACAGCGGAATACCGTTGCTGCGAGTCAATGCGAAGTCCGGGACGGTGCCTGCTTTGAACGTGGTCTCGCCGCGAACCAGGTCGTTCCACGTCAGGTCGTGATCGGGCATCCGGAGTCGGACGACGGGCTTGCGACCCTCGGCGATGTAGGCGGCGCGCTGATCTTCGCTGAGGTCGCGATCGAAATTGTCGTATCCGAGCTTCGGATCGCGGCCGGCAGCCTTGTGCCGCGCTTCCACTTCTTCGTTGGTCGAGTACGACTCGTAGGCCTCCCCCGCCGCAAGCAGCTTGGCTACGACGTCGAGATGCAGGTCACGACGCTCGGACTGGCGATACGGCGCGTGCGGCCCGCCGACCTCCGGGCCCTCGTCCCAGTTGAGCCCCAACCAGCGGAGGGCGTCGAGGATGGCCTGGTAGGACTCTTCACTGTCGCGCTGCGCATCGGTGTCTTCGATACGGAACACGAACGTGCCGCCGTGGTGTCGTGCGAATGCCCAGTTGAACAAGGCTGTGCGCACCAAACCTACGTGCGGGGTTCCGGTGGGTGACGGGCAGAAACGGACGCGTACTTCGCTGTTGGTCATGGCTCACTTGGCTCGGCGATGGTGGATGGTCGTACTACAGGTTAGTCCGGTAGCGCTTCCTCCATCCCCCCGATCACCTACCCGGTAGGACGTTGATTCTCGTCATGTCACCGTCGTAGTAGGCGAGTAGTCGCTTGTCCATGACCTTTCGCCACAGCGGTGGCACCCACGCGCACACGATCATGACCGCGTAACCCGCAGGAAGTTGCGGCGCTTCGGCCGCACTGCGCAGGCTCTGGTACCGCAGACGCGGATTCGCGTGATGGTCGCTGTGGCGTTGAAGCTGATAGAGAAACAGGTTGCTGACCACGTGGTCACTGTTCCAGCTGTCCTCTGGTGAGCAGCGGACATACGAGCCGTCAGGCCTCTTTGCGCGAAGCAATCCGTAATGCTCGAGATAGTTGGCGGTCTCGAGGAACGTGAATCCCGCAATCGCCTGAACGGCCAGCCACGGTGCGATTTCCCACCCGAACACCGCGATCAGGCTGCCGAACAGAACAACGCTCATCGCCCAGGCGTTCAGGATGTTGTTTCGCCAACTCCAGGTCCGTCTGCCTTGACGCTTCAGTCGAGCGCTTTCGATCCGCCATCCCGACCGCAGACCGCCGATGACACTGCGTGGCAGGAAGAACCAGAAGTTCTCCTTGTAGCGCGAACTGGCCGGATCCTCCGGCGTCGCGACGCGGACGTGATGACCATGGTTGTGTTCGACGTAGAAATGGCCGTAGAAGGACTGCGCCAGCGCTACTTTCGCGAGCCACTTCTCGAGCTTCTCACTCTTGTGCCCTAGTTCATGTGCCGCATTGATTCCCACACCGGCAACAACGCCGGCAGTCATCGCGAGAGCGAACTTCTCCCCCGCAGCCATCGGCGCATTCACCCAGCACCACGCGACGAACACGAGACCGACGTATTGAAGGGGCAGGAACAAGTATGTGCACCAGCGGTAGAAACGATCCTCCTGCAGATGTGGAATCGCTTCGTCCGGCGGACTGTTCCCGTCCTCGCCGGCCAGGAGATCGATCAGAGGAATGACGATGACGATCAGCCACGCCCCGATAGCCCAGAAGAGCCCCAGGCTGAATTTGTCGACCAGGCACCAAGCAGCAAAGGGACTGAGCGGCACCAGCAAACCCAACGGCCACAGGTAGCGCTTCTTGTCTCGCCACACCGGCCGCTGCCCGTTCCGCGCGTCCCCAGCCGCCGTCCGGGAGGCTTCCGCGAAAGTCGTCATCTGTCACCACGTTTCTGCGCAATCCACTCGATTGCCCCATCGGCTTCTATCCAGTTATCGCCCACCCTACTGCTCAGCGTTACATTTCAGGGAATTTGGTCTGATATCGGTTGCGGCAGCAAACCCATGCGACGAAGGCCTCCAATCCGGAAATTTCGGCCATAATGCCAGGGGAGAGCTCACGAAGCTTTGCTTGACTCATGAAACCTGCAGGTCAGTCCCGGAGTGCGATCGACTGGAGTCGAGCGGCAATCCAGTCCACCCTCCAACCCTTAGTTACCATCTTGCAACTTTTCTCGATGGACAACTCGGGAGCTCACAGCACGACGGAGGCCCCATCCGGTAAGGATGGGGCCTCCGTCTTCGTGTGACTGAACGAATCGGGTCAGATCAACTCTTGGCAGTCACCGGGTTCGTGAGCGTGCCGATCCCCGAGACCGTGACCGACACGGAATCGCCGTCGACGATCGGGCCGACTCCGGCGGGTGTGCCGGTGAGGATGACGTCGCCGGGCAGGAGGGTCATCACCGCCGAGATCCACTCGATGATCTTCGGAATGTCGTGGAGGAGGAAAGCCGTGCTGCTGTCCTGCTTGACCTGACCGTTCACCTCGGTCTTGATGTCCACGTCGGACGCGTCCAGGCTGGTTTCGATCCAGGGTCCGAGTGGGCAGAACGTGTCGTGCCCCTTCGCACGCGTCCACTGCCCGTCGTGACGCTGATGGTCTCGCGCCGACACGTCGTTGGCGATCGTGTAGCCGAGGACCACGCTCAACGCCTTGGCCGCGGGAACGTCCTTGCACGGCTGACCGATGACTATCGCGAGTTCACCCTCGAAGTGCACCTCATTGGAGGTGGGAGGCAAGACGATCGGGGCACCCGGACCGACGATGGAAGTATTGGGCTTGAGGAAGATCACGGGATCCGCGGGAGCTTCGCCGCCCATCTCGGCAATGTGGTCGGCGTAGTTCTTACCGATGCAGATCACCTTGCTCGCCAGAATCGGGGCGAGAAGGCGAACATCGGCAAGTGGCCAACTTCGGCCGGTAAATGTGGGATTCCCGAACGGGTGCTCCGCGATCTCCTTGGCGACGAGGGCATCCTCTTCACCTTCGATACTGACGAACGCAACACCATCGGGACTGGCAATTCGACCAAGACGCATGAACGCAAGTCTATCCGGGTGCCGGATACGCCTGACGCGCGCAAGCCGAAAGGCTTACGCGCGTCAGTCTCGTTGGAAGAATCCCTACAGTGCTGCGGTGATCCGGTCACCGATCTCCGTGGTGGAGATGGGGCCTTCGCCTCGCGTTGCCAGGTCCGCGGCAACTACTGCCTCGACCCGAGCGGCGTCGTCTTCGCGACCGAGGTGACGAAGGAGCAGTGCAGCGGACAGGATCGCGGCAGTGGGGTCGGCGACCCCCTTGCCTGCAATATCGGGAGCACTACCGTGCACCGGCTCGAACATCGACGGATTGGTACCCGACGCGTCGATGTTTCCGCTTGCGGCCAAACCGATTCCACCGGTCACCGCGCCGGCGAGGTCGGTGATGATGTCACCGAAGAGGTTGTCCGTGACGATCACGTCGAAGCGCGAGGGGTCGGTGACCATGTAGATCGTGGCCGCGTCGATGTGGCAATACGCGGTTTCGACGTCCGGGAACTCGGCGCCGACGGTCTCGATTGCACGCGTCCAGATCGCGCCCGCGTTGGAGAGCACGTTGGTCTTGTGAATCAAGGTGAGGTGCTTGGACCGGGTCTGCGCCAAGGCAAATGCGTAACGCACCACGCGCTCGGCACCGAACCAGGTGTTGATCGACACCTCGGTCGCGATCTCGTGATCGGTACCGACGCGGATCGCTCCACCGTTTCCGGTGTACGGACCCTCGGTTCCTTCACGAACCACGACGAAATCGATCTCCGGCTGAGCCGCCAACGGCGACAAAGCACCCGGATACAGCTGTGCGGGGCGAAGATTCACGTGATGATCGAGCTGGAAACGCATGTTCAGCAGCAGTCCACGCTCGAGGATGCCGGGTGCGACGATCCGCGGATCCCCGATGGCGCCCAACAGAATTGCGTCGTGCTGACGAATCTGGTCCAGCTCGTCGGCCGGAAGCAACTCGCCGGTGGCGTTGTAGCGACGGGCACCGAGATCGTATTCGGTGGTTTCCAGATCCGGAACCAACTTGCCGAGCACCTTGAGCGCTTCGGCTGTGACCTCGACGCCGATTCCGTCACCCGGAATGACCGCAAGCTTCATGGAGTCCTCATCTCAGTAGAACTGTGCGCCTTTATTAACCGCAGGCGGTTAATAAAGGCGCACAGCAAAAACAAATCAGGAAAGGTCGACCTGGGCGACGCGAGCGTCGAGCTGCGAGACGATTGCCTCGACCTCGGTGTCACCGACGACGCGATCGACGCGCAGGATGACCGTTGCGCCTTCGCCTTCGGCGTCCTGGCTCAACGCTGCGGCGAGAATATCGACGCCCGCGTTACCGAGAACCGTTCCGAGCACACCGAGAACGCCCGGACGATCGCTGTAGTGAACGACGATGTTGTGGCCCTCGGCGCGCAGGTCGAAGCTGCGTCCGTTGATGTTGACGATCTTCTCGACCTGCTGGAGGCCGGTGAGTGCGCCCGTGACCGAAGTGACCGTGCCGTCGGCGGCAACTGCACGAACCTCGACCGCGCTGCGGTGTGCAAGAGCCTCTGAGTGCTTCTCGACCGACACGGTCACGCCGCGCTGCTCGGCAAGTGCCGGAGCGTTGACGAACGTGACAGCCTCGTCGCTGCTGGCGGAGAACACGCCGCGCAGTGCAGCCAGGCCGAGGATGTCGACGGTTTCGGCCGACAGCTCGCCGGTGGCGACAACCTGCACGGTCTGAACTGCCTCGGGCGACAGCGTCGCAGCGAGGAGACCCAGCTTGCGGACGAGCTCGAGCCACGGAGCAACTTCTTCGCCGACGGGGCCACCGGAGACGTTGACGGCCTCGGGAACGAATTCGCCTGCCAGAGCGAGGAGAACACTCTTCGCGACGTCGATGCCCGCGCGGTCCTGGGCCTCGGACGTCGATGCACCGAGGTGCGGGGTGACAACGACGTTGTCGAGACCGAAGAGCTTGGAATCGGTGCACGGCTCGGTGCTGAACACGTCGAGACCGGCGCCGCGAACCTTGCCGGAGACCAGTGCGTCGTAGAGCGCATCTTCGTCGATCAGACCACCGCGGGCGGCGTTGACGATGATGACGCCGTCCTTGGCCTTGGCGAGACGCTCGGCGTTGATCAGGCCGGCCGTTTCCTTGGTCTTGGGCAGGTGCACGGAGATGAAGTCGGCGCGCTCAACGAGCTCGTCGATGGTGACCAGTTCGATGCCGAGCTGCGCTGCGCGCGCTGCGGGCAGGTAGGGGTCGTACGCGATGATCGTGGTCTCGAACGCAGCGAGACGCTGCGCGAAGAGCTGGCCGATGCGGCCGAGTCCGACGACACCGACGGTCTTGCCGAGGATCTCGACACCGTTGAACTTGCTTCGCTTCCAGGTGTTCTCACGCAGGGTCTTGTCTGCTGCGGGAATCTGGCGAGCGGTCGACATGAGGAGCGCGACAGCGTGCTCGGCAGCGGAGTGAATGTTGGAGGTCGGTGCGTTGACGACCATCACGCCGCGCTCGGTGGCTGCGGGGATCTCGACGTTGTCCAGGCCGACACCGGCGCGGCCGATGATCTTCAGCTTGGTGCCGGCAGCCAGAACCTCGGCGTCGACGGTGGTGGCGGAACGGACGAGAATCGCGTCGGCCTCGGGTACCGCGGCGAGCAGCGCCGGGCGGTCGGGTCCGTCGACCCAACGCACCTCCACACCGTCACCGAGCGCCTCGACTGTGGACGGCGCGAGCTTGTCGGCGATCAGAACAACGGGACGGCCAGGCTGGCTCACGTGCAAACTCCCTGATTAGGTGGGTGTGAAGGTGGTTTAACCACCGATAGTTTAGTGCGCGCTGACTTCGAATCCACAACGCGGTAGGCAATACCACATAGTGGACACTTTCGCGGGCAAATTCTCGATGGAATATGAATCCGGACTCAGCCGACCCGGAAAACGACTCCGGCCCAATGCCGCGCTGGTTCAACGGAATTGAACCGGCGCGACATCAGGCCAGTGGAGACGTGGAGCGTGAAACTGCGAATTACGCGGTTTCGGTGATCGGACGATCGACCCAGCTCATCAGGTCGCGCAGCTTCTTGCCGGTGACCTCGATGGGGTGCTCGGCGTTGGCCTTGCGCAGGCCCTCGAGCTCGGTGTTGCCGTTCTCGACGTTGGCAACCAGACGACGGGTGAACTCGCCGGACTGGATGTCGGCCAGGATCGCCTTCATGCGCTCCTTGGTGTCGGCGTCGATGACGCGCGGGCCGGAGAGGTATCCACCGAACTCAGCGGTGTCGGACACCGAGTAGTTCATGCGGGCGATGCCACCCTCGTACATGAGGTCGACGATGAGCTTGAGCTCGTGCAGAACCTCGAAGTACGCCATCTCGGGTGCGTAGCCGGCCTCGACCATGACCTCGAAACCGGTCTTGACCAGTTCCTCGGTGCCGCCGCACAGCACGGCCTGCTCGCCGAAGAGGTCCGTCTCGGTCTCTTCCTTGAACGTGGTCTTGATGACGCCTGCGCGCGTTCCACCGATGCCCTTGGCGTAGGACAGAGCGAGAGCCTGGCCTTCACCCTTGGGATCCTGGTCGATGGCGATGAGCGCGGGAACGCCCTTGCCGTCGACGAACTGACGACGCACCAGGTGGCCGGGTCCCTTGGGAGCGACCATGCCGACGGTGACGAACTCCGGAGCCTTGATCAGGTCGAAGTGAATGTTCAGGCCGTGACCGAAGAACAGCGCGTCGCCGTCCTTGAGGTTCGGCTCGATGTCGTTGGTGAAAATGCTCGCCTGAGCGGTGTCAGGTGCGAGCACCATGATGACGTCGGCCCACTCGGAAACCTCGGCCGGCGTACCGACCGTCAGCCCCTGCTCTTGCGCCTTCTCGCGGGACTTGGAGCCCTCCTTGAGGCCGATGCGCACATCGACGCCCGAGTCGCGCAGGCTCAGCGAATGGGCGTGGCCCTGGCTTCCGTAGCCGATCACAGCAACCTTGCGGCCCTGAATGATCGACAGATCGGCATCGTCGTCGTAGAACATCTCGACTGCCACAGTTCTCAACCTCTCCTTGGATTTTTACGTGTCTAAAAGTACTAGCGGGTGGCCGTGATCGACTTCGGCCCTCGACCGACTGCCACGACCCCGGACTGAACGATCTCCCGGATACCGTACGGATCAAGCATCCGCAGTAGTGCATCCAGCTTGGACCGAGTACCGGTCGCCTCGATGGTGACGGACTCCGGGGAGACGTCGATCACCTTGGCGCGGAACAGGTTCACCGTTTCGATGACCTGCGTGCGCACGCTTGCATCTGCGCGCACCTTGATGAGCACGAGCTCGCGAGCGACGGATGCTTCACCGTCCTGCTCGACGATCTTGATGACGTTGATCAGCTTGTTGAGCTGCTTCGTCACCTGCTCGAGAGGGAACTCGTCGACCGTGACGACGATGGTCATACGTGAGATCTCGGGGATCTCGGTTCCGCCCACCGCAAGGGATTCGATGTTGAATCCGCGGCGGGAGAAAAGTGCGGAGACGCGAGCCAGCACGCCTGGCTTGTCCTCGACGAGAACACTGAGGGTGTGACTGGTGCTCACTTCTGATCCTCCCCTGTGCCCGCGGCGGGTCCGGCTTGCTCGCGCGACATGGCTTCGTGGATGACGGCGGGCTCGGCAACTGCCTCGTCGTCGTCGAACAGCGGCCGGATGCCCCGGGCCGCCATGATTTCGTCGTTGCTCGTTCCGGCAGCGACCATCGGCCACACCTGTGCGTCGGCGGTGACGATGAAGTCGATCACGACAGGCTTGTCGTTGATGGACTGCGCCTCACGGATTGCAGCTTCGACATCTTCTTCGCGCTCGACACGAATTCCGTGGCAGCCCAATGCTTCTGCGAGCTTGACGAAGTCCGGGATGCGGATGGCGCCGTGCGTTCCGAGGTTGGTGTTGGAGTAGCGCTCTTCGTAGAAGAGCGTCTGCCACTGACGCACCATGCCGAGGTTGCCGTTGTTGATCAGGGCAACCTTGATCGGAATACCTTCGAGTGCGCAGGTTGCGAGTTCCTGATTGGTCATCTGGAAGCAGCCGTCGCCGTCGATCGCCCACACCTCGGTGTCGGGCATGCCCATCTTGGCGCCCATGGCTGCGGGAACCGCGTAGCCCATGGTGCCGAGTCCACCCGAGTTGAGCCACGTGCGGGGCTTCTCGTAACCGACGAACTGCGCGGCCCACATCTGGTGCTGGCCGACGCCGGCACAGTAGATGGCATCCGGTCCGGCGAGCTTGCCGACGGTCTGGATGACGTACTCCGGGCTCAGCTGACCGTCGGTGGGGCGGTCGTAGCTCAGCGGGTACGTACGACGGATGTCGTTCAGGTACGCCCACCACACGGTGAGGTCGAACGTGGTACCCGTGGCCATGTCGGCACGGATCGCCTCGATGAGTTCGGTGATGACCTCTTTGCAATCGCCCACGATCGGGACGTCCGCGTAGCGGTTCTTGCCGATCTCGGCCGGATCGATGTCGGCGTGGATGACCTTGGCATCGGGCGCAAAGGAATTCAGCTGACCGGTGACGCGGTCGTCGAAACGCGCGCCGAGGGTGATCAGGAGATCGCTGCGCTGCAGAGCGGCGACCGCGGCAACGGTGCCGTGCATACCGGGCATACCGCAGTTGAGGTCGTGGCTGTCCGGGAACGCGCCGCGGGCCATCAGTGTGGTGACGACGGGGATTCCGGTCAGCTCGGCCAATTCGAGCAGCTCCGGCGAGGAGTCGGACTTGATGACGCCGCCACCGACGTACAGCACCGGCGACTTGGCGTCGGCGATCAGACGTGCAGCTTCACGTACCTGCTTGCCGTGCGGCTTGGTGACCGGGCGGTATCCCGGCAGACGCATCTCCGGCGGCCACGAGAACGTGGTCTGCGACTGCAGGATGTCCTTCGGGATATCGACCAGGACGGCACCGGGGCGACCACTCGCCGCGAGGTAGAACGCCTCGGCCATGATGCGCGGGATGTCGATCGCGTCGGTGATCAGGAAGTTGTGCTTGGTGACCGGCATCGTGATGCCTGAGATGTCGGCTTCCTGGAAGCCGTCGGTACCGATCAGCGAGCGCGCCACCTGTCCGGTGATCGCGACGATCGGAACGGAGTCCATCTGCGCGTCGGCCAGCGGCGTGACCAGGTTGGTCGCACCGGGACCCGAGGTAGCCATGCACACGCCGACCTTGCCGGTCGCCTGGGCGTAACCGGTCGCAGCGTGGCCTGCACCCTGCTCGTGGCGCACGAGCACGTGGCGGACCTTGACCGAATCGAAGAGTGGGTCGTAAACCGGGAGCACGGCACCGCCGGGAATGCCGAATACCGTGTCGACCTCGAGCTCTTCGAGGGCTCGAACCACAGACTGCGCGCCGGTTACCCGCTCAGGCGGGAGCTGGCGACGGTTGGCCGTCTGGGTTGCGGCAGCCGCGGTTGTCGGGCTCGGTGTCCCTGACTTGCGCGGCGTTGGTTGAGGCCGTGCTGTTGGTGCGCTCACTGGGAAATCCTCTGATTTGGCTCCGGGCAACAAAAAACCCCCGTCAGCATCTGCTGAGCGAGGGTGGCGCGTCGTTATCTGGTGAGTTGAAAAATCGACTCAGGCGACGACGCGCCGGCCGATTACGAGCAACTCATTCTGTTTCACGCACTCGACAGTAGAGGCGCTAGTCGCGAACGGCAAACTTGGTGAGTCGACCGTCCCAGAATCTGAGATACATCGGCTGCAATGCGAAGATGTAGAGGTGTCAACTTCGCAGCAGCCCGTGCCACCGGCTCAATCATCCCACACGCCGAAACCCCTTCGGCACGTCATCCGCATTTCGCAGCTCGCTTACATGGCGTGCGCGTTCCTTCTGTTCGCGGTCAGCTTCCCGATCTTCGGGTGGCCCGTCGCCTTCAGCTGGTTGCTGATCCTTCCGATCATCGCCGTCTATCTCGTCGCGCGACTGCGCACCACCGTCAGCCCTGACGGTCTCGAGGTCCGCTCGACGTTCTCCAAGCGCACCCTCGCCTGGGACGACGTCAAGGGTTTCCGCTTCCCGAAGCGCAGCTGGGCGCGCGCGGAACTCACCGACGGAACCGAGGTGACCTTGCCTGCGGTCAGCTTCGTCAGGCTTCCCGAGATCGCGATCGCCAGCGGCGGCCGCATCACTGATCCCTACGCATCGGCCGCAGAAGCCTTCGCCGCCAAGGAAGCCGAAGAGGAAGAAGCAGCGGCACAATCAGACGAAGAATCAGAGGTCGAGTCCGACATTGCCGACAACGGTCAGGACCAGCCCGAAGAGAAGCGTCACTAGCACGCGAGTAGCGTTAAAAGGCCCTCGCTTCTATTTGAGTGGACCAGCAACGATCACATAAGGAACACGCCCATGCCCCCGTTGAGGTCACGCACCACCACCATCGGACGTAATGCTGCCGGAGCCCGATCCCTGTGGCGCGCCACAGGAATGACGGATTCCGACTTCGGCAAGCCGATCGTCGCCGTAGCGAACTCGTACACCCAGTTCGTACCCGGCCACGTGCATCTCAAGAACGTGGGCGAGATCGTTGCCGAGGCCATCAGTGCAGCCGGCGGCGTCGCTCGTGAGTTCCACACCATCGCAGTCGACGACGGCATCGCAATGGGCCACGGCGGAATGCTCTACTCGCTCCCGAGCCGCGAGATCATCGCCGACTCTGTCGAGTACATGGCAAACGCCCACACGGCCGACGCACTGGTGTGTATCTCCAACTGCGACAAGATCACTCCCGGCATGCTCAACGCCGCGATGCGTCTGAACATCCCGACCGTCTTCGTCTCCGGTGGTCCGATGGAGGCCGGTAAGGCAGTGGTCGTCGGCGGCGTGGCCCAAGCCCCCACCGACCTCATCACCGCGATCTCCGCCTCGGCCAACGATGCCGTGTCCGACGAAGGCCTCGACGAGGTCGAGCGCAGCGCGTGCCCGACGTGCGGGTCCTGCTCCGGCATGTTCACCGCCAACTCCATGAACTGCCTGACCGAAGCCCTCGGTCTCGCATTGCCGGGCAACGGCTCCACGCTGGCAACTCACAAAGCGCGTCACGCACTCTTCTCTCGTGCGGGCACCACGGTGGTCGAGGCTGCACTCAAGTACTACCGCGACGGCGACGAGTCGGTTCTGCCGCGCAACATCGCGACCCCGGCAGCGTTCCGCAACGCAATGGCTCTCGACGTCGCCATGGGCGGTTCCACCAACACCGTCCTGCACACGCTGGCTGCGGCGCAGGAAGGCGAGGTCGATTTCGACCTCGACACCATCGACGCGATCAGCCGCAAGGTGCCGTGCCTGTCCAAGGTCTCCCCCAACTCGGACTATCACATGGAAGACGTCCACCGCGCCGGCGGAATCCCCGCACTGCTCGGTGAGCTTCGCCGCGGCGGACTCCTCGAAACCGACGTCTCCACCGTGCACACCAAGAGCTTCGATCAGTGGCTCGACGACTGGGACATCCGCTCCGGCAAGGCAACCGACGAAGCAATCGAGCTTTTCCACGCGGCTCCCGGCGGCGTGCGCACCATCGAACCGTTCTCCACGGACAACCGTTGGTCTGCCCTCGACACGGATGCGGCCGGAGGCTGCATCCGCGACGTCGCGAACGCCTACACCGTCGAAGGCGGCTTGGTTGTCCTGCGCGGCAACATCGCACTCGACGGCGCAATCCTCAAGACAGCCGGCATCGACGAGGAACTGTTCTCCTTCCAGGGCCCGGCGCTGGTCGTCGAGTCTCAGGAAGAAGCCGTCTCGGTCATCCTGCAGAAGAAGATCAAGGCCGGCGACGTTCTCGTCGTGCGCTACGAGGGCCCCAAGGGCGGACCCGGCATGCAGGAAATGCTGCATCCCACCGCCTTCCTCAAGGGCGCGGGCCTCGGTAAGGAATGCGCACTGATCACCGACGGTCGTTTCTCGGGCGGAACCTCCGGGCTGTCCATCGGCCACATCTCCCCCGAGGCTGCCGCAGGCGGAGTCATCGGACTCGTCCAGAACGGCGATCAGGTTCGCATCGACGTCGCCTCTCGCACGCTGGAGATCCTTGTCGACGACGACGTCCTCGCCGAGCGACGCGCCAAGATGGAGACCTCGGAGCGCCCGTGGCAGCCGGTCGATCGTCAGCGCACCGTGACGACAGCGCTGCGCGCCTACGCCGCTCTGGCAACGTCCGCCGACAAGGGTGCGGTTCGCTACGTTCCCTAAGTTCTGCCAAGAATCGAGAAAAGATCCCCGGCCGCTTTTCGGCCGGGGATCTTTTCTGTCAGTGTGCGTGCGGCTCGCGACAGAGTCGGGTTCTTTTCGCCTCGGAGTTCGCCATGTCACGCCTGACGCTGTCGGAGAAGAACGCGGGATCGACCGCGTCCGAACACGCATGCCCCTTCGGTGTTGTATGAGCCTGAACCACAACCCAATCCGATCATCCCGTCGCCGACACACTCTGCCACGACGCGTGATTGACGCTCGAGTGCATCCAGGTACGCGGTGTTGCTCCGGCGAGGTGAAACCAGTTGGGTTGATGCAACTCATCGAGAGCAAGACCGACCGGCAGGTACCGAATAGCCGGGCGACACGCGGAGCACCAACGGAACGATATGAGCTATCAGACATTTCAGACCGAATCGCGCGTCCGGCTCGTGAGCGAATTCACTTGGACGTAGGGTTCCAGACACCAGCTGATCAATTCAGATACATGAGGGGGGATGACTTTCAGTCAGGTGATCATTTCGGTCAGTTCGAGCGAGCTGACTTGCACACGGCGCTCACCAGTGGTTCCCTCATCAGGTCGCTGAGACGCACATCACAACGACGACAGTCAGCCACCGCCCGTCACCCACAAGGTCGACGAGGAAACAACCAAGGAGCAATACATGCCCGGAGTCGGCATATGGCGCACCAAATCCGTCGAGCAATCGATCGCGGACACCGACGAGCCTGAGACAAAGCTCAAGAAGGAATTGACCGCGAAGGACCTCACGGTATTCGGAGTCGCCGTCGTCATCGGCGCAGGCATCTTCACGCTGACCGCTCGAACCGCAGGCAATGTCGCAGGACCCTCCATTTCACTGGCATTCGTTCTCGCTGCCATTGCCTGTGGCCTTGCCGCACTGTGTTACGCGGAGTTCGCCTCCACTGTTCCGGTCGCCGGCAGCGCATACACGTTCTCCTACGCGACGTTCGGTGAGTTCGCGGCCTGGATCATCGGCTGGGACCTCATCCTCGAGTTCGCACTCGCCTCCGCTGTCGTCGGCAAGGGTTGGTCGCTCTATCTCGGCAACGTCATCGGTGCCAGCGGCAGTACCACCGCGCACATCGGATCGATCAGCTTCGACTGGGGCGCACTGCTCATCATCGGAGCGATCACGCTGATCCTCGCGATCGGCACCAAGGTTTCCTCGCGAGTCTCCGCAGTCATCACCGCAATCAAGATCGCGGTAGTACTGCTCGTCATCGTCGTCGGCGCGTTCTACATCAAAAAGGAGAACTACTCCCCCTTCATCCCGCCGTCCGAGGGGGCCGAGAGCTCTGCCAGCGGAATCCACCAGACATTGTTCTCCTGGCTGACCGGCGCCGGTGGAAGCAGCTACGGCGCATACGGATTGCTCGCCGCCGCCAGCCTCGTGTTCTTCGCATTCATCGGATTCGACGTGGTTGCGACCACGGCCGAGGAAACCAAGAACCCGCAGAAGTCGTTGCCGCGCGGAATCTTCGGCTCGCTCGCCATCGTCACCGTGCTCTACGTTGCCGTCACACTCGTCCTCACCGGCATGGTCAAGTACACCGAACTCAAGGACGGCAGCCCGCTGGTCGGCGATTCCAGCGCCACCCTTGCCACCGCATTCGAGGCAAACGGAATCGGTTGGGCACAGACGGCCATCAACTTCGGTGGCCTGGCCGGCCTGACAACAGTCGTCATGGTCATGATGCTCGGCCAGACCCGCGTCCTGTTCGCCATGTCCCGTGACGGCCTCATGCCGCGCAGCCTGGCCAAGACCAACGCCAAGGGCATCCCACTGCGCATCACGCTGATCGTCGGCGGCATCGTCGCCGTCCTGGCAGCCTTCTTCCCCATGGGCACGCTCGAAGAAATGGTCAACATCGGCACGCTCTTCGCGTTCGTCCTGGTCTGCGTCGGCGTTATCGTCCTACGCCGCACCCGCCCCGACCTGCCGCGCGGATTCCGCGTCCCACTGGTTCCGTTCGTTCCGATCGTCGCCGTGCTCGCCTGCGGTTGGCTGATGCTCAACCTCTCGGTCGAGACCTGGATCCGCTTCCTCGTCTGGATGGCCATCGGTGTGCTCGTGTACTTCGCGTACGGACACCGCAAGTCGGTCCTCGGTCGCAAGCTCAAGGACGGGACGGCCATCCCGTCTGCGAATGCCGATCCGGTACTCGTCAAGGACTGACCCTTCACAAACGAACCGCCGCCTTCCGATTTCGGAAGGCGGCGGTTCGTTTTGGTTGTGCGAATTTCAGATGAGCGGATTGGCACCGTTCAGGAAGATCCAAGTGCAGACGCCGGCAGCGATGCCGAGAATCAAGACCACGAGCGACCCGACAAACGGGCGGGTGGCCCAGCCCCGACGACCATCCAGTGCGATTCGGCCAGGACCCGTCAAGATGATGACGCCGGCGCAGATTCCCAGCAGCATCTCGTATTCGGTACCGGCCGGGGCGAAGTACTCGAGACCCGGGGCGCTCGCCTGACGCAGCGCCCACGCGTTGATCATCACGGCCAGAACCGACGCTGCCGCAACGGGAGTCAGCAACCCGAGGATCAGGAGCGCGCCACCCGCGACCTCACCGACGGCGCCGAGTATCGCCATCCACTTCGCCTGCTGGAACCCGGCATCCGCCAGCATCGCCTCGAACCCGCCCAGACCCGGCCCGTTCCAGATACCGGTCAACTTCTGCAGACCGTGCACCGACGCAGTTCCACCGACGGCCAACCGCAAGGCAAGCAAGCCGAGGTCGAGAGTGCCTCGACTCCGCGGAGCCTCCGTTGTACCTGCCACCGCTTCGGCGGTGGGGACAGCGGCGATCGGAGCGTCGTACGCCGTCTCACGCTCGAGAGCCACCGTCGGTTGATCCGCGCCCGGTGCGCGATACGTCGGTATCTGTTCGGTGAGGGAGTTGGCGTTCGTGGAACCGAAGTCAAGATCGTCGTCGGTACGCGGCAACGGGTTTTTGGCGCTCACCGTCGGAAATTGTTCGGTGGGCGAATCATACGGACTGGACACATTGCCCGTCGGCTTGTCCGCATCCGACAACTCGCTGGGATCTTTTCGCTCGTCAGTCACGTAGGTGAGCCTATGACCGATTCACGAACTCGACGGGGAACCTTGGTCCGGCGTGGCGGCATCGGCCGTGGGTTACGTAACGTCTTGGGCATGACTACGGGTAGGCATGCAGCGCTGGGCGCACTGGCTCTGGTGCTCGGGACATCGTTGCTCGCAGGTTGCGCCGACTTCGACGAATCGACTGCCTCGCCGTTCACACCCGAGCCGACCAACCAGGCCAGCGCCGAAGTGCAGCCGGAGAATCCGCCGCCCTCGACCACGCCGCCGGCGCCGCGTACCGGCCCTCTCGGCCCCTGTCAGGACGCCGACACTGCCGTGATCGCAACCTGTCTCGACACCACGGGTGGGCTCGTCACACTCCCGGACGGGAACTCGGGGTTGGTCGCCGAACGTCGGACCGGCCGAATCATGCAGGTGGCGCCCAACACGACGCCCGTCGAGGTCGCCAAGATCGACGTTGACGGCAGCGGCGACGGCGGACTGCTCGACATCGCCCTCTCCCCCACATTTGTCGAAGACAATCTGATTTATGCCTACGTCACCACCGGTACCGACAACCGGGTGGTCCGCATCGCGCCGGGCGACACCGCAAAGGAAGTCCTCGGTGGAATTCCACGCGGCGCGAGTGGCAACGGCGGGTCACTGGAGTTCGCGGCCCCGGACCAGCTCATGGTCCTGACGGGCGATACCGGAAACCCTGCGGTTGCTCAGGATCCCGGCTCGTTGGCGGGGAAACTGTTGCGAGTCCGATCGTTGACGCCCAACGCAGCGCCGCCTCGCCCGGAAGTTGTTCTGTCCGGAATCGGGAACGGCGGCGGCGTGTGTGTGGATCCGGGTATCGCGACGTGGGTGACCGACCGAACCACTCTCGAGGATCGCCTCCAACGTGTCGGCTCCGACGGAACGGTGACGTCCCCCGCTTGGACGTGGCCTGACCGACCCGGCGTCGGAGGGTGCATTGCGGCGCAGGGAGTGGTAGCTGTCGCGTTGGGGGTCGGCAAAGCGATCTCGGCGTTGGCTGCCGATCCGGGAACAGGAGCAGTTACGACCGCGCCGTCGGCAGTGGCGAAGGACACGTACGGCCAACTGGGCGGTTTGGCACTCGGATCCGACGGTTTGATGTGGGCGAGCACGATCAACAAGACTGCGGGCGAGCCGGGGCCGAACGACGACAAGGTGGTCAAGATCCCCATGCCCAGCGGCAGTGGTGGGATCGACTGAGCCGCCATGTCTGTTCGGTCACGGATCCCGTGACCGAACATGCACAGATGCGTACTCTTTTGTTAGCGGGGCTAAACACCCCGTAGTTGCCAGGACCGATTGGCCAAACACGACAAAGGAGTCGGAATGAAGGCAATCCAGTACACGAGAATCGGCGCAGAACCCGAACTCACGGAGATTCCCACACCCGAGCCCGGTCCAGGTGAAGTGCTCCTGGAAGTCACCGCTGCCGGCGTCTGCCACTCGGACGACTTCATCATGAGCCTGCCCGAAGAGCAGTACACCTACGGCCTTCCGCTTACTCTCGGTCACGAAGGCGCCGGCCGAGTCGCGGCCGTCGGCGAGGGTGTCGAGGGACTCGACATCGGAACCAACGTCGTCGTCTACGGGCCTTGGGGCTGCGGCAACTGTTGGCACTGCTCGCAGGGACTGGAGAACTACTGTTCTCGCGCAAAAGAACTCGGCATCAATCCTCCCGGACTCGGCGCCCCCGGCGCGTTGGCCGAGTTCATGATCGTCGACTCACCTCGCCATCTCGTCCCGATCGGCGACCTCGACCCGATCAAGACAGTGCCACTGACCGACGCCGGCCTGACGCCCTATCACGCGATAAAGCGTTCTCTGCCGAAACTTCGCGGAGGCTCGTACGCGGTTGTCATCGGCACCGGTGGTCTCGGCCACGTCGCCATTCAGCTCCTCCGCCACCTCTCGGCAGCCACGGTCATCGCACTCGACGTGAGCGCGGACAAGCTTGAACTGGCAACCAAGGTCGGCGCTCACGAAGTGGTGCTCTCCGACAAGGATGCGGCCGAGAACGTCCGCAAGATCACCGGAAGTCAGGGCGCCGCACTGGTTCTCGACTTCGTCGGCTACCAGCCCACCATCGACACCGCGATGGCTGTCGCCGGCGTCGGATCCGACGTCACCATCGTCGGGATCGGCGACGGTCAGGCGCATGCCAAGGTCGGGTTCTTCCAAAGTCCTTACGAGGCTTCGGTGACCGTTCCTTACTGGGGTGCCCGCAACGAATTGATCGAATTGATCGACCTCGCCCACGCCGGCATCTTCGACATAGCGGTGGAGACCTTCAGCCTCGACAACGGAGCCGAAGCGTATCGACGACTGGCCGCCGGAACGCTCAGCGGCCGCGCGGTTGTGGTCCCCGGTCTGTAGATCGACAGTATCCAGATCGACAGTATCCAGATCGACAGCGGTAAAACACTGATGCCCGGCCGAATTCGATTCGGCCGGGCATCAGTGTTCACTACCGAGGACTAGCTGCACGCCTCGATGACAAGTTCCTTCACACGAGCCGCGTCTGCCTGCCCACGAGTGGCCTTCATGACGTCGCCGACGATCTTTCCGGCGGCCTGCACCTTGCCACTGCGGATCTTGTCCGCGATGTCGGGATTGGCTGCGAGCGCTTCGTCGACGGCTGCCTTGAGCTTGGTTTCGTCACGTTCGACGACCAACTCCGGGTGCGCCGCGACAACCTGCTCCGGATCACCCTCACCGTCGAGGACGTGATCGACGACCTGGCGAGCGACCTTGTTGTTGAGCTTGCCGCTGTCGATGAGAGCGACGACCTGCGCAACCTGCGCCGGGGTGATCGGCAGAGCACCGAGTTCGACGCCACGGGTGTTGGCCTGCTGTGACAGGTAGGACAGCCACCACGACCGCGCTGCCTCGGGCGACGCACCGGCCTCGGTGGTCGCGATCACCAGATCGATGGCACCGGCATTGACGAGGTCGCGCATGACCTCGTCGGAGATTCCCCAGTCGTTCTGGATCCGCGCGCGGCGAATCCAGGGAAGCTCCGGCAAGGTGCCGCGCAGTTCTTCCACCCACTCGGCGCTCGGGGCAACAGGCTCGAGATCCGGCTCCGGGAAGTAGCGGTAGTCCTCGGCCGTTTCCTTACGGCGTCCAGCGGCGGTGGTGCCGTCGGCTTCCTGGAAGTGACGGGTCTCCTGGATGACCTCACCACCGGCGTCGAGAACTGCTGCCTGACGGCGCATTTCGTAGCGAACCGCGACCTCGACACTTTTGAGGGAGTTGACGTTCTTGGTCTCGGTACGCGTTCCGAGTTCCTCGGCGCCGATCGGCATCAGCGAAATGTTGGCGTCGCAACGCATCGATCCCTGATCCATCCGCACGTCGGAGACGTCGAGGGACTTCAGCAGATCACGAAGCGCCGTCACGTAGGCACGGGCAACCTCGGGAGCGCGCTCGCCGGCACCGTGGATGGTCTTGGTGACGATCTCGACCAGCGGCACACCGGCACGGTTGTAGTCGAGTAGTGAGTGGCTTGCGCCGTGGATACGGCCGGTAGCACCGCCGACATGGAGGGACTTTCCGGTGTCCTCTTCCATGTGCGCGCGCTCGATGTCGACACGCCACGTCGTGCCGTCGTCGAGGATCACGTCGAGGTAGCCCTCGGTCGCGATCGGCTCGTCGTACTGGGAGATCTGGTAGTTCTTCGGCTGATCCGGGTAGAAGTAGTTCTTACGCGCGAATCGACCCCACGGTGTGATGGAGCAGTTGAGCGCAAGGCCGATCCGGATCGCGGATTCGACAGCAGCTGCGTTCACCACCGGCAACGAACCGGGCATGCCCAGACAGACCGGGCACACCTGGGTATTGGGTTCGGCACCGAACTCGGTGGGGCACGGGCAGAACATCTTGGTCGCGGTGCCGAGTTCTACGTGCACCTCCATACCCATCACAGGCTCGTACTTGGTCAGTACTTCGTCGTAATCGAGGATGTCGGGCGCATCGACAGCAGTCATGGTGATCAGTTTATGCGTCTGCGGCTCAGCCGAAGAATGCGGCTGCCTCCTCGTAGCGCTCCTTGGGCACCGTCTTGAGTTTGCGGGTCGCCTCGGCGAGCGGAACGAGGTCGATGGACGTTCCGTGCAAAGCGACCATCTGACCGAAATCTCCGCGGTGAGCTGCGTCGGTGGCATGCACGCCGAAGCGGGTGGCGAGGATGCGGTCGTGCGGCGTCGGGGTGCCGCCGCGTTGAATGTGTCCGAGGACGGTGGTGCGAACTTCCTTGCCGATCCGACGCTCGATCTCGTTACCGAGCTGCTGCGCGACTCCGGTGAAGATCTTGTGGCCGAACTCGTCGATGCCACCCTCGCGCAGAGTCATCGACGCGGGATCTGGCATCGCGCCTTCGGCGACGACGCAGATGAAGTGGGAGTCGCCGCGCTGGAAGCGCTTCTTGACCATCGCGCACACCTCGTCGACGTCGAACGGTTGTTCTGGAACCAGCGTCAGGTGTGCCCCCGACGCCAGTCCGGCTTGCAGCGCGATCCAGCCCGCGTGCCGGCCCATGACCTCGACGAGCATGACCCGCTGGTGTGATTCGGCCGTGGTGTGGAGTCTGTCGATGGCGTCGGTGGCGACGGCCAAGGCGGTGTCGAAACCGAAAGTCACGTCGGTGCAGTCGATGTCGTTGTCGATCGTCTTGGGCACGCCGATCACGGGCACGCCACTCTCGGAAAGCCAACTGGCCGCAGTGAGCGTGCCTTCGCCGCCGATCGGGATCAGGACGTCGATCCCGTTGTCGTCGAGGGTCTGCTTGATCTGATCGAGACCCGCGCGCAGTTTGTCGGGGTTCACACGAGCGGTGCCGAGGATCGTGCCGCCGCGAGTGAGGATGCGGTTGATGCGATCGTCCGCGTCGAGAGGGACCTTGCGGTCCTCGAGAAGTCCCCGCCAGCCGTCCCGGAATCCGACCACGGTACTGCCGTAACGACCGGCCGACGTACGTACGACGGCGCGGATGACCGCGTTCAAGCCCGGGCAGTCGCCGCCGCCCGTGAGGATTCCGATTCGCATAGTGCAGCACCTCTCGTGACCGGATTGTGGATCTTGGTGTCCATCTTCCCCCAGTCACCGTATTGCCGCAGGATAGCGGCGTTGCCGAGCCGCAACGCCGCGCCGTACGGGATCACTAACCCGGCGTGACGAGCCCGCTTTCGTACGCCAACACGACTGCCTGGGCGCGATCACGCAGATCGAGCTTCGACAGCACCTTCCCGACATGGGTCTTGACGGTCTGCTCGGCGACGAACAGCCGCTCGGCGATCTCGACGTTGGACAATCCGCGGGCGATCAGTTCGAGGACCTCGCGCTCACGCGGGGTCAGGGCGTCGAGCGCTGCGGGCCGTGCGCGCGGGGCCGCCCGCCGGCTGGTCACATCGGCAATCAGCCGACGCGTCACCGTCGGCGCCAGCAAGGCCTGCCCTTCGGCGACTACGCGTACCGCCCGAATCAGTTCCTCGGCCGGTGCATCCTTGAGCATGAACCCACTCGCCCCGACGCTCAGTGCCTCGTAGACGTAGTCGTCGATGTCGAATGTGGTGAGCATGAGGACTCGCACCGGCGGTTCCCATCCGGCAGACAGAATCTGGCGGGCAGCGTCGAGTCCGTTCATCTCGGGCATGCGAACATCCATCAACACCACATCCGGACGCAATCGCGCGACCTCGGCGACGGCGATCTTGCCGTCCGGCGCATCGCCGATCACGCTGATGTCGGGCTGGGCGGAGAGTAGGGCTCCGAACCCTTGTCGAACCATCGCCTGGTCGTCTGCGATGAATACTGTGATGGGCACTCGGACAGCCTAGGCGGGCATCGACGGCAACTCGGCCCGGACCTCGAACCCTCCGTCCTCGCGCCGGTTTGCCAACAGCATGCCGCCCACGGCCGAAGCCCGCTCACGCATTCCGCGTATTCCATTGCCACCAGTGGTTTCCGATGCCGAGTACTGATTGCCACCCAGTGGCGAAGGTCCGTTGTTCACGAGCGCGCTCACCGATTGCGGACCGAAGGCCACGGCGACCTCGATAGGTCCGCCTGGCGAATGCCTGGCCGCGTTGGTGATCGACTCCTGAATGATCCGGTAGAGCGCAAGACCCGTGGATTCCGAGACCGACGCTCGATCGCCGTCGACTCGCCACGACACCGGCAAACCGGCACGGGTACTGCCGAGCAACAGTTCGTCCAACTGGTCGACGCCCGGTTGTGGAGCCGTCACCACGGTGTCCCCGTCGCTGCGCAGGACTCCGAGGAGGCCGCGGATCTCGTTGAGCGCTGCTCGCCCTGTCTCACTTATCGATTCGAATTCGGTCCGGATCTCCGGAGTGACGGCATCGAGTCGGTACGGCGCACTCTGCGCTTGCACGACCACCATCGACATGTGGTGGGCCACGATGTCGTGCAAGTCGCGGGCGATCCGCGCCTTCTCCTCGAGGATCGTTCGCCGAGTGCGTTCGAGTTCACTGACTTCCTCCTGCTTGGCCAACTGGCGGCGCGAGAGAACCAACCAGCGGATCAACAGGCAGAAGACCACCAGGGCACTCAGCCCGACAGCCCAACCCGCTCCGTCGCTTCCCGGGGCGTTGCCGAGGAAGAGCAGCACCGTGGCGATCCAGGCGACACCGACAACCTGAATGGGCGCTCGCAGACTCACCGCGGCGAGCAAACACATCAGCACGATGATGTGGACGACCTGCCACGGATAGTCGTAACCGGGCGTGTTGTCGAACACCAACGGGATGATCAGCGCCGACACCGCCGACACCGCCCACCCCAACGGTGCGTTGATCCGGATCAGGACAAACGGAAAGGCGGCCAACGCGGCGACGAACGGCATGATCGGCGGCGAAACATGATGCGTCAGTTGCAGTGTCGGCCACGCGATCGCGTAGAGGATCAAGGTGACCGCGACTATGACGAAGTTCCAGAACTGACCGTGGGCCACGAAACGGGTTGCGCGGCGCACTTTCTCCGAATGCACTACCGCCCCGTCGAGGCCGGACAGCATCGACCCGGCAGTGGCGAATGTCGGTGCGGGCGCATCCGGTGCGCCCCTGTTCTTCCTTCGGACCTTGATCACCCGTCAAGCCTATGAAGGCGAACCCCGAAAGTCCTCATACTGCAGAGTGAGATCCCCCTACCTCCGAGGTATCACAGGGGAGGGAATTCTCACCCGAATCGGCCTCGGAGAACCCCTCCACAGAGCGATGACCGCCAGGATTGTCCGTTCATAGCGTGAACGGCATGCGGATCACACGAGTGAAAGACCTCTCTCGAAGCGGCGGCACCTGGGCTGCCCTGGCCTTGGCGGCAACGGCGGCAGTCATCGTCACTGCCGGATCGAGCGGCGCCGAGCCGCCGCGCACCGAGAACTCGAACGCATCCAGTGCGATCGCCACCGTGACTACCGCGGATGCCTCTGACGCTGTGACCACCATCCCGGCGGACTTTGCGGCATTCGCGGGCTACACCCCCACCGTCGTCGATGGATACCTCGCCAATCCCCACGGCGACTGCTCGTCGCCGGTCCCACTTCCCGACGAATTCGACTCGGCCTGCAAAGCGCACGATCTCGGCTACGACCTGCTCCGCTACGCGCATTCGCACGGAACTGAACTGGGGCCGTGGGCACGTCAGGTCCTCGACGGTCAGCTCGACGAGCGAATGCATGCCGCGTGTGAAGACCGCACGTCCTTTCTCTCACGAGGGTATTGCTTCGCGATGGCCGATGTAGCCGTCACAGCGGTGAACGGAAATTCTTGGCGCCAAAGCTATCTGACACCGGTCGCTGAATCAGGCTTCGGTTACGGCGCGGCCGGAGTCTTCGCCGTCTCCGCACTCGGCTTCACCCTCGTGCGGTCGCGGCGTCTCGATCCGTCGAACGGGTTCTCCTCCTCTCCGAAAGCGGTTGCAGCATGAGTGTTCTGAATGCGTCACGGACCCCTGCCCTCGCCCGAGTCGGGGCGCTCGCACTCCCCCGAGTGTCGACGAGCGTCGCCGTGGCAGCGATGTCCGCCATCTCACTTGCTCCCGGACTGCTGCCGAGATCAGCCGTGCTCCAGGGTGTGTTCAGCGGTCTGCTCGTCGCGGCCGGACTACTGGCGATGTGGGCGTTCTCCGCGGTTGCGCGTCGGCTCGTCTCCGATCGCGTGAAGGCCCGATTCGACGAACATCATTGGCGCATCAGCGCGTTGGGGTTGTCGACGGCCGCCGCCGCGATTGCTGTCTTCGCCGCCGCCGGTTGGCAGAACTCGTTGCGAGCGGCGATGGGCGCACCGTCTGCCGGACTTCTCCACTGGGCGGAGGCGGGTTGCATTGCAGCACTGACCGCGCTTGGTCTCTGGGGCATCGGGGTCGGAATTTCGAAGGCGCTGCGGTGGATGGGTTTCGCGCGGAGTGTGGGTGCACTGGTCATGGGTGTTCTCGGAGTGCAGTTGGTCGTCGGCCCCGTCGTGTGGAACGGCCTCGCCGATTCGTTCGACAAGTCCAACGCGTACATCGACACCGCTCTGACACAGCCACTTTCGGCGTCCGGCTCAGGCAGCCCCGAATCTCTCATCTCGTGGACGTCGATGGGGGCGGAGGGACGCAAATTCGTCGCAGCAGGCGAAGACTCGGTGCGCGTCTACGCCGGTTTGGATTCCGCACCCGACGCCGCATCGCGTGCCGCTCTCGCCGTGAGTGAACTCGATCGCGTCGGTGGCTTTGCCCGCGACAGCGTCGTGGTGGCCGTTCCGACCGGCTCGGGGTGGATCGACACGCACGCAGTCGACGGTATCGAGCAACGGTTCGGCGGCGACGTCGCTATAGTCGGCCAGCAATACTCCGACGCACCCAGCTGGGCGACGTTCCTGTTCAGCCGGGACGAGGCCGAAGATTCAGCCACCGCTCTGTTCACTGCGGTCGGTACACACATCGCCTCGATGCCGACCGAAGAGCGACCGGACCTGTTCCTCTACGGACAGAGCCTGGGCGCCGTCGGGGGCAGTGCTGCGTTGATGGAGAAAAGCCCCACCACCGCGTGCGACGTGTTGTGGGCCGGTCCCCCGGCGGGCGCGACGCGGACGGAGGGCGCAACCGTTCTCGCGAACACGTCCGACCCGGTGGTGTGGTGGTCCCCCGCCCTCGCGACGCAGAAGCCGGACCTGAGCCGCGCCGTCCAGGATGCCCCGATCCCGCAGTGGATTCCAGGCGTCACGTTCTTGCAGACGACCGCAGACATGCTCGGTTCGCTCGGTGTCCCCGCCGGCCACGGTCATCGCTACGGAACCGATCAGGGGACGGCCCTGAGAACTTGCTCCTGAAACTGCTGTGCGCCTTTATTAACCGCGGGGGGTTAATAAAGGCGCACAGCAAACAGGTCAGACTGCAGTCGCGATCGGGCCGCGTGCAGCTTCGTAGGCGGCACCGACACGGTAAAGGCGCTCGTCAGCCATGGCGGGCGCCATGATCTGCAGGCCCACCGGCAGGTTGTCGTCCGCGGACAGACCCGAGGGCACCGACATCGCGCAGTGTCCGGCCAGGTTGGTCGGCAGCGTGCACAGGTCGGAGAGGTACATGGCCAGCGGATCGCCGACCTTCTCGCCCAACTTCCAGGGGGTGAACGGGCTGGTCGGCGAGACCAGTACGTCTACCTTCTCGTAGGCCTTGTCGAAATCGCGCGCGATGAGCGTACGGACCTTGAGCGCCGAGCCGTAGTAGGCGTCGTAGTAGCCCGAGGACAGTGCGTAGGTACCGATCATGATGCGACGCTTGACCTCCGGGCCGAAACCGGCGGCACGAGTTGCGGCCATGACCTGGTCGGCACTCATGTTGCCTTCGTCGACACGCAGTCCGTAGCGCATGGCGTCGAAGCGAGCCAGGTTGGACGACACCTCACTCGGCAGCACCAGGTAGTACGACGCGAGCGCGTGCTCGAAGCTCGGGCACGAGACCTCGACAACCTCGGCGCCGAGCGCCTTGAGCTGCTCGACTGCGGCGTCGAAGGAAGCGATGACGCCGGGCTGGTAGCTGTCGGAGTGCAGTTCCTTGACAACACCGACCTTCACGCCGCGCAGGTCGCCGTTTGCACCTTCACGTGCTGCGGCAACCACCGGACGCACGGGGGCGTCGATGGACGTGGAGTCACGCGGATCGTGTCCGGCGATGACCTCGTGCAGCAGAGCCGTGTCGAGCACGGTGCGACCGCAGGGGCCACCCTGATCGAGCGAGGACGCGCACGCGACGAGTCCGAAGCGTGAGACGGTTCCGTAGGTCGGCTTGGTTCCGACCGTCGCGGTGACCGCAGCCGGCTGACGGATCGAACCGCCGGTGTCGGTACCGATCGCCAGTGGAGCCTGACGGGATGCGAGTGCTGCCGCGCTGCCACCACCGGATCCGCCGGGGATGCGGGTGACGTCCCACGGGTTGCGCGTCGGACCGTAGGCGGAGTTCTCCGTCGAGGAGCCCATCGCAAATTCGTCGAGGTTCGTCTTGCCGAGAATCGGGATGCCGGCAGCGCGCAGCTTGGACGTCAGGGTCGCGTCGTACGGCGCAACCCAGCCTTCGAGAATCTTCGACGCACAGGTGGTCGGCATGTCCGTCGTGGTGAAGATGTCCTTCAACGCGATCGGAACACCGGCGAGTGCCGAAGCGGGTTCGTTTCCGCCTGCGAGCGAGTTGTCCACTGCTGCGGCAGCTTCGAGAGCCTGCTCGCCGGCGACGTGCAGGAATGCGTGGTACTCGGTGTCGACGGCAGCGATGCGGTCGAGATGCGCCTGCGTGACCTCTACCGAGGACACCTCACGCGAGTGGATCTTGCCGGCCAGCTCAGCGGCGTCCAGCGTGGTCAGATCGGTCATTCGCCCTCTCCAAGGATCTGCGGAACCGCAAAGCGATCCTGTTCGACTGCGGGTGCTCCGGACAATGCCTGCTCGGGGGTCAACCCGGGCACGATCACGTCGGGGCGCGTCACGTTGGTGACGGCATTGGGGTTCGCCATGGGCGGGACGTCGTCGGCCGCAACCTCGGTGACCACCTTGACGTGGTTGAGAATCGAATCCAACTGACCGGCGAACTCGTCGAGTTCGGCATCGGACAGGGCGAGTCTGGACAGCCGCGCGAGGTGCGCGACCTCGTCACGGGAGATGGCAGGCACCGCGGGGCCCCTTTCGGAAGAGGACGTGAACATTGCCGGTCCAGCCTAGTTCCTCACCGACACAGACCTGTAAGCACGCCTGCTGTGTCGACCGGTATGCACGCCCACTGTGTCCACCGCCACGTCGAATCCACCTCGTGTTTCGCTCGTGTGACAAGCATGTGCACCCGGTGTGACCCCGCCGCGGCGCCCACCAACGGGTGCTGAGCAAGTGCAAAGATGGGTGTGGCCCGGGTCGACGTGATCCGGGCGAGAACCGATCAGCGAAAGGCACGCACGTGTCGTACCTGCTTCGCGTCCAACTGCCCGACCGACCCGGTAGCCTCGGCGCTCTCGCCGTGGCACTCGGTTCCGTCGGCGCAGACATCCTCTCTCTCGACGTCGTGGAACGGGGCGACGGATTTGCCATCGACGACCTCGTGGTCGACGTCGAACCCGGCGCACTGCCCGACACTTTGATCACCGCTGCGGAGCATCTGCCCGACGTGCTGGTCGATTCGATCCGCCCCTACGCCGGGATTCTCGACACTCACCGCGAACTCGAGCTGATCGACTCCGTCGCCACCGCTAGAAACGATCGACTACAGGTTCTCGTCGACGGCGCGCCGCGTGTCCTCCGTGTCGGCTGGTGCGTCATCGCGGACATCGGCAAGCACGGGGCTTACCGTGTCGTCGGTAGCGCAGGCGCTCCGGAAACTCATGCGACCGATATTCCGTGGATGCCGCTGGACAAGCCCACCGCCCTCGACGGCGAGGCGGATTGGGTTCCGGACGTATGGCGCGACATGAACACCAGCCTCGCTGCCGCACCTCTCGGTTCCGGCAATCGAGTCCTCATGCTCGGCCGCCCCGGTGGACCCGAATTCCGCCCCTCGGAGATAGCCCGCCTCGGCTACCTTGCAGGAATCGTAGCGACGGTGCTGGGTTAACCAGGCTGGATAGTCAGGCCAGACCGCGAACCATGACGGTCAGTTCCATGCCGCGAATGGGCTCCCACGCGCGCTCGGGATCGGGGACGAAACCGTTTCGGTCGTAGATACGACGCGCATCGACCATCTCGGGCTGCGTCGAAATGACCACCGAGTGATCGCCGCGATCGTAAGCGTCGGCGATCACTGCGCGAACCAATGCGGTTCCGGCGCCCGATCCTCGAGCTTGCGGAGAGACCGCGAGCATGCGGAATTCGAGTTCACCCTTCTGCGCAACGTCGGCGAAGGGCGTACCGGGCTCTGCGATCGTCAACGAACCCACGACCTGATCGCCGAGGACGGCAACCAGCACCCGCCCCTGCTCCACCCGAGTTGCGGTGTCGCGCAGGCGCTCCGCGTACGGGGATCCGTCGGCGACAAATCCGCCGCCCACGTACGACTGCACAGTCAGCTCACCGACGGTCTCGAACTCAGCCGGCAGAACTTCACGAATCTCGATCATGGCGTCACTATGGCACCCCACACGTCAATCTCAGAAATCGGACAAAGTCACTCTGCTGCGTCCAATTCGGTGGGAGCGACTGCATCCGGGCCATCTTCGAGCAACCGCCGGAAGCCGTCCTCGTCGAGCACCGGCACACCCAATTCGACGGCCTTGTCGTGCTTGGAACCGGGCGCTTCACCAACGACGACGAAGGCGGTCTTCTTCGAGACCGAACCTGCCGCCTTGCCCCCGCGCACCAGAATCGCTTCCTTCGCCTGATCTCGCGAGTACGTCTCGAGCGAACCGGTGACGACGATCGAGAGACCCTCGAGATTGCGCGGAATCGAATCGTCTCGTTCGTCCTCCATGCGTACTCCGGCCGACGCCCACTTGTCGACGATCTGCTGGTGCCAGTCGACGGCGAACCACTCCACGACCGCCGCCGCGATCGTGGATCCGACGCCGTCCACTGCAGCCAACTCGTCGACCGACGCTTCCCGAATGCGTTGCAACGAACCGAATTCGCCGGCCAACGCCCTGGCGGCAGTAGGGCCGACGTGCCGAATCGACAGTGCCACAAGCACTCTCCAGAGCGGCTTGTCCTTGGCCGAATCGAGATTGGCCAGCAAGCGTTTTCCGTTGGCGGACAGTGCTCCCGCATTGGTACGGAAGATCGGAACGTCGATCAGTTTCTCGGCGTCGAGGGAGAAGAGATCACCCTCGTCGCCGATGACCTTCGCTTCCAGCAGACCGGTCGCGGCCTCGTATCCGAGCACCTCAATGTCGAATGCCCCGCGACCGGCAACGTGGAACACGCGCTCGCGCAACTGCGCCGGGCAGTACTGCTGATTGGGGCATCGCACGTCGACGTCGCCCTCTTTTGCCGGTGCCAACAACGTGCCGCACTCGGGGCAGCGCGTCGGCATGACGAACTCGCGCTCGGTACCGTCGCGCACGTCTGCCACGGGCCCGAGGACCTCGGGGATAACGTCTCCGGCCTTACGCAACACCACGGTGTCGCCGATCAGCACACCCTTGCGCTTGACCTCGGATCCGTTGTGCAGCGTGGCCAAGGACACAGTGGAACCCGCCACCGTGACGGGTTCCATGTGCGCGAACGGCGTCACGCGTCCGGTGCGCCCGACGCTGACCCGGATGTCGAGGAGCTTGGTCGTCACCTCTTCCGGCGGGTACTTGTACGCGATCGCCCACCGCGGTGCGCGAGACGTGGTGCCCAGACGTCGATGCAACGACATCTCGTCAACCTTGACCACCAGGCCGTCGATCTCGTGCTCGACGTCGTGGCGATGTTCTCCCCAGTACTTCATCTTTTCGACCACGGCGTCGGCGCCGACCACCCGCGAGGTGTGCGTGGACACCGGCAGACCCCAGGCGGCGAGGGCCACGTAGGCGTCGTACTGCGAAGCCGGATCGAAACCTTCCATGCGCCCGAACCCGTGGCAGATCATGCCGAGACGACGACGCGCGGTGACGGCCGGATTCTTCTGACGTAGGGAGCCCGCCGCGGAGTTGCGCGGATTGGCGAACGGCGCTTTGCCCTCCTCCACCAGCGAGGCATTGAGTGCCGCGAAGTCCTCGAGGCGGAAGAACACCTCACCGCGCACCTCGAGCAGGCTCGGAATCGGGTACTCGTCCGTGGCGGTGAGCCGCTCCGGGATGTCGTTGATCGTCAGGGCGTTGAGTGTGACCAGCTCGCCGGTGCGACCGTCGCCGCGGGTAGCGGCGCGCACGAGTTTGCCGTTCTCGTAGACGAGGTTGAGCGCGACGCCGTCGATCTTCACTTCGCACAGATAGTGCAGTTCGGGCCCGGTTTCCTGCTCCACCTTGGCGATCCATCCACGGAGCTCGGACTCGTCGAAGACGTTGTCGAGGCTGAGCATCCGCTCGAGGTGATCGACGGAGGTGAAGTCCGTCGCGAATCCGCCGCCGACCAGTTGCGTCGGAGAGTCGGGAGTCCGCAGATCCGGATACTGCTCTTCGAGAGCATTGAGCTGCCCGAGCAATGTGTCGAATGCACCGTCCGAAATGACGGGCGCATCACGAACGTAGTAGCGGAACTGATGCTGGCGTACCTCTTCGGCCAGCTCCGTCCACTGCTCGCGCGCCTCGTTGGGCGCTGGCTGCATTGCATCCGCGGTTTCAGTCACAGCTAGAAGATTATCGGGTCACACCGACACACCACATGACTCCACGCATCAGAACGCCGACGGATCGTCCACCAATGCCTTGCCGACGTCTGTGCTCAGTCGAAGAGCAGCACGAGCCCACTCCAGGCTCGCTCCCGCAAGACCACAGCGTGGGGTCACCGCGACCCGGGTCTGCAGGAGTTCACGCGAGAATCCGAGACGATCGATCAGCGTGACTGCGGGCATCGCGCACTCTTTCCACGTCACCGGCTTTTCCGGCTCCACGGACGGAACCAGACCGAGCGCCAATTCCTTGCCGGCGTCGAACAACTGGCCGATACCGTCGAGATCGCGTGAGCCGATGAGCGACATGTCGAAGCTCACGCCGAACGCCTGACTTCGCCTCAATAGATCCCACGGCATGTCGGCGCCGCAACTGTGGACGATCGTGGGCAACCCGCAACCGCTGATCGTCGAGTCGAGAACGGCGAGCGCCTCGGGTTCGGGCAAAGCCGGAACGCTCTCCATCTTGGTGCGCCCGGGCAGCGAACCGGCCAGTACTGCCGCGATCTGGGGCTCGTCCAACTGGATCACCACTGCGGCGCCGGTCCGACGAGTGACCTCGGCCGCATGACGCGCGAGACCCTCACCGAGTGATTCGGCGATGTCGCGGAGCGCCCCGCGGTCGACGAGAACTCGCGAGCCGTTCGCGACCTCGATCTCGGCGCCGAGCGTCAACGGGCCGGCAGCTTGGAGCTTGATCACGTGATCTCCACCGACCAAGCGAGCCGACTCCCAGGCTTCCTCGAGTGCGTCGAGATCCTGATTCAGGAAGTCCTCGGCCCGCTTCGCGACGTTGCCCCGCCGAGGCACGACGCGATAGGCACGCGTCGAGGCGTCAAGGTTGATGTCGACCAAAATGGCCCCTGCCCGGCCGACCATGTCTGCGCCGAGACCCCGGCCCGGCAACTCCACCAGATGTGGGAAACCGCCAAGCTCGCCGAGGATGGTTGCTGCACTTTCGCGGGCATCCGTGCCCGGCCAGGATCCGATTCCGGTGACGAGGCCACCGATGGAAACCTGCTGCGTCACAGTGTGTTCGGCTCGGATTCGGTGCCCGAGATGGTGCCACTGCCGAGAACCTGGTCGCCCAGTTCGCTGTCGGGGCGATACAACACGACAGCCTGTCCCTTCGCGACGCCGGTCAGTGGTTCGCGCAACGAGATCGAGATACCGCCACTCGAAGTACCGTCATCGACGGCCTCCGCGACGGCCTGCGCCAGTCCGCCGTGCGCACGAACCTGCACCATGCATTCGACGGGGCCTTCCGGCGCCTGGCCCGAAGTCCAGATCGCACGCTGCGCCGAGATGGCCCAGACGTCGAGGTTCTTGGCCGATCCCACTCGGACCGTTCCGGTTTCGGGCTCGATCGCGGTCACGTACCGCGGACGGCCGTCACCCGCCGGACCTTCGACGCCGAGACCCTTGCGCTGTCCGATCGTGAAGCCGTGGACGCCGTCGTGCGCAGCGAGGACTTCACCGGAATCGGCGTCGACAACGCTTCCGGGACGAACGCCGATGCGCGCACCCAGGAATGCTCGTGTGTCGCCGGTCGGGATGAAGCAGATGTCGTGGCTGTCAGGCTTGTTCGCCACAGCGATCCCGCGCTCGGCCGCTTCCTCGCGGATCTGTTCCTTCGGGGTGTCACCGATCGGGAACATCGCGCGTGAAAGCTGCTCTGCCGTCAGCACACCGAGGACGTACGACTGGTCCTTGTCCGCGTCGACCGCCCGGCGCAGGACGCCGTCTTCGAGGCGTGCGTAGTGACCGGTCGCCACGGCGTCGAAGCCGAGAGCGACCGCGCGATCGGCGAGTGCGGTGAACTTGATCTTCTCGTTGCAGCGCAGGCAGGGGTTGGGGGTCTCACCTGCCGCGTAGGACGCCACGAAGTCGTCGATCACGTCTTCCTTGAAGCGATCGGCGAAATCCCAGACGTAGAAGGGTATTCCGAGGACGTCGGCGGCGCGCCTGGCGTCGCCGGCATCTTCCTTCGAGCAGCAACCCCGCGAACCCGTACGCAATGCGCCCGGCGCCGTGGACAGCGCAAGATGAACGCCGACGACGTCATGTCCGGCGGCAACAGCGCGGGCGGCGGCGACAGCGGAGTCGACACCTCCGCTCATGGCTGCGAGTACTCGCATCAGCGATCCCCTCCACGCGAACCGGCACCGGCAAGACCGGCGGCCCGAGCGCGCTCTACTACTTGTGGAAGCGCTGCGAGCAGCGCAACCACATCGGTGACACTCGACGTATGTCCGAGCGAAAATCTCAGTGAGCCACGCGCTACGGGCGATTCGACGCCCATCGCGATCAACACGTGACTGGCCCGGGCCACACCGGCAGTGCAGGCCGAACCGGTGGAACATTCGATACCGGCTGCGTCGAGGAGCATCAGCAACGAATCGCCCTCGCAGCCGGGAAAGGTGAAGTGTGCGTTACCGGGAAGCCGATCGGAACCGGTCGGGCCGTTGAGCACCGACTCGGGAAGGATCTCCAGGACTCCCTCGATCAAACGGTCACGCAGCTGCGCCAATTCCCTTGTGCTGGAATCGAAGTTCTCGACGTTTGCGCGCAGCGCCGCAGCCATTCCGACAACTCCCGCGGTATCCGGAGTGCCCGAACGCAGATCACGTTCGTGCCCACCGCCGTGAAGGAGCGGCACACAGGGAACCTGGCGACCGAGCAAGAGTGCACCGACGCCGTGGGGACCACCGAATTTATGTGCCGCGATGCTCAGCGCGGACAACTTGCTCGCTGCGAAGTCGACGGGCAATTGAGCAACGGCCTGGACCGCGTCGCTGTGCATCGGAATCTCGAACTCTGCCGAGACCTCCGCCAACTCCACGATCGGCATGATCGAGCCGACCTCGTTGTTGGCCCACATCACCGTCACCAGTGCTACTTCGTCGGCGTGCACGGACAGCTCGTCGCGCAACGTCTGCGGATCGACCACACCGTTCTCGTCGACCGGCAACCACGTCACGCGCGCGCCCTCGTGTTGCTCGAGCCACTCGACGGCGTCGAGCACAGCATGATGCTCGACGGAGCTGGCCAGAATGCGAGTGCGTCGTGGATCGGCGTCACGGCGAGCCCAGTAGATGCCCTTGACCGCGAGGTTGTCGCTCTCGGTTCCCCCGGAGGTGAAGATGACCTCCGACGGCCGCGCGCCCAGGCTGGCGGCGATCGATTCGCGCGATTCCTCGACACGGCGCCGGGCCGCACGGCCGGAGCCGTGCAGCGAGGACGCGTTGCCCACGGTTTTGAAGGTATCGGTCATCGCCTCGATAGCGGCTGCCGACATCGGAGTCGTGGCGGCATGATCGAGGTACACCGGAAATCCGGCGTGGGCACTGTGTGCAGGCAGAGTCATGGCTTGACCAGGATAGCCCAGCACGAGAGCTCGCCCAGCCTCGCTCAGCAGGCTAAGCGCTCATCGCCGGGGAGGGATCGATTTGTCCCACGGCTTGTGTCACGAGTTCCGGTGCGGGGTCGAAGATGTCGTGAGCTGCCAGATCGATGACGTCGACGCCGCGTACGGCTCTCTCGCATCGCTGCGCGAGATCGGCTCGGCACTCCCCTGCCTCCTCGAGCGGAGCCAGCCTGACCTTCACCTCGACGTTCTTCTGACGCAGGATCCGGCGGATGGACTGACCGATCGTTTCGGTGCCGACAAAGCACGGTCCGGTGCACAGGGAACCGTCGGCGTTCTCGTATCGGATCGCCATCGGCTGAACCGGGCATTCGGCGTCGACGGCAGCTTGGAACATCGCCGGGCGGAAACCGCCGTACGCTCGGCCACACCAGGTCGTTCCCTCGGGAAAAACCATCACGCGGACACCGCGCTGCAGGCGTTCGCGCACGACGTCGACGGTTCCGGGGAGGTCCCGCAGTCGTGCTCGATCGATGGGCACGACGCGCATCCGCCGCGCGAGACCGCCGAGCACTGCCCAGTCGAGCAGGTCGGCGCGGGCGACGAAGTTGGCCGGAGCAACGGCGCTCGCGACCAGTACATCGGTCCAGGACACGTGACCGGCGACAACCATCACGCCCGCCGGTTCGGCGCGCCCCAACCGTTGATCGTCGACCGTGAGCTTGATCCCCAGACAGCGCAGCAACGCCCGCGAGTATCCGCGTTGCATCTCCGTTCGCCAGGTGCGTGGGAGCAGCCAGCCGGCCGACAGCACCGGCGCAGTCACCAGGGCGGCACCGACCATGACCCCGCGGGCAATCACGGTGATACTCGACACACCGGGTGCGTCCGCGGGTAGACACCCGTCGCCGCAGGGGCTCGTCGGTACCCAGTACGGCACCGCCGCGGTCATCAGCCGATCCCCGACTCGTGTGCGGCGGCCGCCGATCGCAGCCGTTCGAGATAACGCTTGTTTGCGGAGTGAAGGCCTTGCAGCGCAACAAAATCAGCCACGCCAAACTCGGGATCGTGAGCAGGCTCCCCGCACATTGTCGCGCCCATCCGTAGGTAGCCGCGGAGCAACGGCGGCATCGTGAGGCGTTCCGGTGCGGCAATCTCGTCGAGCGTCCGGCCGCCGAGGACCACCGGGTTTCGAGGTGTCACCCGTCGCGAAACCGGGCTGGCGTGCTTGTTCATCACGAAGTCACGCACGCCGCGGACATCTGCGCCGGCGATGGCGTCGGGGCGCGGCAGGATGGGCACGGAGACGCACCCCATCACCCACTCGTATCCAGTCAGTTCGAGGTAGTGCAGGATGCCCGACCACATCAGGCTCAGGACGGATCCGGTGCGGTGAGCGGGATCGACGCACGCGCGACCCATCTCGACGATTCTATTCGCCACCGGGTCGAGCGCGGAGATGTCGAATTCCGTTGCGGTGTAATACCCACCGGCCGCCGCAGCGGAATCCGGCGGCAGCATTCGGTAGCAGCCGACGTACTCCTCGGTGATGTTGTCACGAACGAGAAGATGATCACAGAATTCGTCGAAGGCGTCGGCGTCGAGTTCGAACACCCCAGCCGTTGCCGGGAGGGAGAAGCCGGGCTCGGAGGCGAACACTCGGTATCGAAGACGCTGCGCAGCGACACGATGCTCGCGGTCGGAGGAGACGATCAGGGAATATCTCGGCTGGGCGACCTCACGGCCGAGATTGTCACTCGCGGAGCGAAGGACTGACGTAATTGTCATGCGCAAGGTTTATCGAGCGCGAACGGCATCCCGGTATCGACGAAGTGACATACCGATGCAGGCCGGGTGAATAAAGCACTGTGCGCCTTTATCAACCGCGGGGGGTTGATAAAGGCGCACAGCAGATTGTGCTCTTTAGCCCTTGTGGGACTTCACAGCTTCGGTGAGCTGCGGTGCGACGTTGAACAGGTCGCCCACGATGCCGAAGTCGGCGATCTCGAAGATGGGTGCCTCTTCGTCCTTGTTGACCGCGACGATGGTCTTGGACGTCTGCATGCCGGCGCGGTGCTGGATGGCACCGGAAATGCCGAGCGCGATGTACAGCTGCGGGGAGACCGTCTTACCGGTCTGACCGACCTGGAACTGTCCGGGGTAGTAGCCCGAGTCCACAGCGGCACGCGAAGCACCGACTGCAGCGCCGAGGGAATCGGCCAGCTCTTCGACGACGGAGAACTTGTCCGCGCTGCCGACGCCACGTCCACCGGAGACGACAACCGACGCCTCGGTGAGCTCGGGGCGGTCGCCGCCGACGATGGGCTCACGCGAGGTGACCTTGACGGCGCTCTCGTCCTGAGCCGGAACCTCGACGGTGATCTGCTCGCCTGCGCCGGCCTGCGGAGCAGCCTCGACGGCACCCGGACGAACCGAGTAGACGGGAACGTCGCCGTTGGCCTTGGCCTCGACGGTGAACGCGCCACCGAAGATGGAGTGGACGCCGGTGCCGTCAGCCTTGATCTCGATGACGTCGGTCAGCAGTCCGGAGCCCAGACGTGCGGCCAGACGACCGGCAACCTCTTTGCCCTCGGTGCCGGCTGCGGTGATGACTGCTGCCGGGCTGGTGGACTCGACCAGAGCGGCGAGAACGTCGACTTTGGGGGTGACGAGGTAGCCGTCGATGTCGTCGGACTCGGCGACGTAGATCTTCTCGGCGCCGGCTGCTGCCAGCGCGTCGGCGAGCTTTGCTGCGGTGCCTGCGGGGCCGGCGACAACTGCCGACGGCTCACCGAGTGCGCGTGCAGCGGTGATGAGTTCGGTGCTGACCTTCTTCAGCGCACCCTCTGCGTGCTCTACGAGCACAAGTACTTCTGCCATGACTTAACTCTCCCTGAGTTCTTCTGCTGGATGTCTAGAAGGGCGCGATCAGATGACCTTGTTGCTGACGAGGTAAGCGGCAATCTTGGTGCCACCGTCTCCCTCGTCGGCGATGCGCTCACCAGCGGTACGGGGGGGCTTCGGGGTGGAGGACGTCACGGTGGTGCCGGCGTTGGCAACACCGACGGTCTCCGGATCGACTCCGAGGTCGGCCAGCGTGTAGACGAGAACTTCCTTCTTCTTCGCGGCCATGATGCCCTTGAAGGACGGGAAGCGCGGCTCGTTGATCTTCTCGGTGACCGAGACGATCGCGGGCAGCGAAGCTTCGAGGCCGAAGACGCCCTCGTCGGTCTCGCGCTCACCGGTGATCTTGCCGTCGGCGACGACGACCTTGCGCAGCTGCGTGAGCTGCGGGATGCCCAGGTACTCGGCGATGATGGCCGGGACAGCGCCGACGCGGCCGTCGGTGGCCTCGTTGCCGGCGATGATCAGGTCGGCAGGCTCGTCGTTCTCGAAGGTGATCTGTCCGAGAGCAGCAGCGAGGGTCCATGCGGTCTGGATCGCGTCGGAGCCGTGCAGTGCCGGGTCGTTGATGTGGACAGCCTTGTCGGCGCCCATCGACAGAGCCTTGCGGATAGCGTCGGTGGCGCGGTCGGGACCTGCGGACAGCACCGTTACCTCACCGCCCTGAGCTTCCTTGATGAGGAGTGCTTCTTCGACGGAGCGCTCGTTGATCTCGTCGAGGACCGCGTCGGCGGCTTCACGGTCAAGCGTGTAGTCGCCGTCGGTCAGCTTGCGCTCGGACCATGTGTCGGGGACCTGCTTGATCAAAACAACGATATTCGTCATGGGTCTTCGTCGACCTCCTGTGTGTAATTCACCTGATAAATCGTCTGTGGTGCTCGCGCAGTCCGAGCGTCCGAAAAGAGAGTCCGACAGGTCTCCCTACGGGCGGATTTCTCGGTTCACGTCGGCTGTGCGTTAGATTACCCCACGTTAAGTTACCGGTGGGTAACTTAACGTGGAACCTCGTCCACCATAACGGCACGAACAGGAATTGACAGCAGTGATCTGGACCACGGCGAACACGTTCTACTCGGATGGCACTAATCTCGCACGGGTGAGTGAAACGAGTGTCAGCAACCACGAGGACGCACCCCTGCCCCTGACGGGCGAGCGAACGGTGCCAGGAATCCCCGAGGAGAACTACTGGTTCCGACGCCACGAAGTGGTGTACCGCGCACTTCTGGAGCGCTGCACGGATCGCCGAGTCCTCGAAGCCGGATCCGGAGAAGGCTACGGCGCCAACATGATTGCCGACGTCGCAGCGAAGGTTACCGGCCTCGATTACGACATCTCCGCGGTCGAACACGTCCGTGCCCGCTACCCACGCGTCGAGATGCTTCACGGCAACCTCGCCGAGCTTCCTCTGGCCGACAACTCCGTTGACGTCGTCGTCAATTTCCAGGTGATCGAGCACCTGTGGGATCAGGGTCAGTTCCTGCGCGAGTGCTTCCGAGTTCTCGCTCCCGGCGGTGAACTTCTGATCAGCACCCCCAACCGGATCACCTTCTCCCCCGGCCGCGACACGCCGCTCAACCCTTTCCATACTCGTGAGCTCAACGCCGCTGAAATGACCGAATTGCTCGAAGACGCCGGATTCCGCGTTCAGTTGATGACCGGTGTGCACCACGGTTCGCGCCTGAAGGAACTCGACGCCAAGCACGGCGGATCGTTCATCAATGCGCAGATCGACCGCGCGCTGGCCGGTGAGCCCTGGCCGGAAGATCTCACCCGCGACGTCGAGGGCATCACCGTCGACGATTTCAGCATCAGCGAACCTGACATCGACGCAAGCCTCGACCTCGTCGCTATTGCCGTGAAGGAAACCGGCGAGTGAGTAACGCAACACCCGTGAGCGAACCGGGGATGTTCGCCCTGGTTCTGCACTCCCATCTGCCGTGGCTCGCCAACCACGGCAGATGGCCAGTCGGCGAGGAATGGATCTACCAGTCCTGGGCTGCGTCGTACATTCCGCTCGCCGCGGCGCTACGACGCCTGGCCGACGAGGGCCGATCGCACTTGCTGACGCTGGGAATCACGCCGGTACTCGCAGCCCAGTTGGACGATCCCCACTGCCTCGCCGGAATGCATCACTGGCTCGGCAACTGGCAGATCCGCGCCCACGAGGCCGCCGGCATGCCGGACGCAGCGCACCGCGAACTCGGAGCGCGCGAACACCGGGCGTCAGCAGCCGCTCTCGAAGATTTCGAGACTCACTGGCAGCACGGTGCCTCGCCGGTATTTCGCGACCTCATCGATCGGGAGGCATTCGAGCTTCTCGGCGGGCCGCTGGCCCATCCGTTCCAACCACTGCTCGATCCCCGCTTGCGAGCCTTCTCCCTCCGCGAAGGTCTCGCCGACGCGCATGCCCGGTGGAACCACACCCCTACCGGGATCTGGGGACCCGAGTGCGGGTACACCCCGGGCATGGAGCGCGGTTACGCCGAAGCCGGCGTCACTCACTTCATGGTCGACGGCCCCGCCCTGCGCGGCGACACGTCCCTCGGTCGACCGGTTCGAGAATCCGACGTCGTCGCTTTCGGCCGCGACCTGCAGGTCAGCTACCGTGTCTGGTCCCCCAAGTCCGGATACCCGGGCCACGCTGCCTACCGCGACTTCCACACCTACGACCACGCGACAGGCCTCAAGCCGTCGCGGGTCACCGGACGGACCGTCGACTCCGCCGACAAGTTGCCGTACGACCCCGAACTCGCCGCGGCCGCCGTCGACAAGCATGTCGCCGACTTCGTCGACACCGTTCGGGCGCGTCTGCGCAGTGAATCCGCCCGCATCGGCCGCGACGCCCTCGTGGTCGCCGCTTTCGACACCGAACTGTTCGGGCACTGGTGGCACGAAGGTCCGCAGTGGCTCGAGAAGCTCCTGCGC
This sequence comes from Rhodococcus sp. NPDC056506, assembly GCF_042794945.1. Classification (NCBI taxonomy): domain Bacteria; kingdom Bacillati; phylum Actinomycetota; class Actinomycetes; order Mycobacteriales; family Nocardiaceae; genus Rhodococcus; species Rhodococcus sp. NPDC056506. The sequence continues at coordinate 45,352 of NZ_JBHTSW010000034.1, forward strand.
GCGCTCCCCGAAGCCGGAATCCGCGTCGGCACCCTCGCCGACGCCAAGGCATCGGGATACGTCGGCGAACCCGTTCAGCTCGAGGACTCGTCCTGGGGATCGGGTAAGGACTGGCGCGTGTGGGCCGGCGATCAGGTATCCGACCTGGTGCAACTGAACTCCGAAGTGGTGGAGACCGCGCTCGGCACCGTGGACAAGTCTCGCGGACGCGACAACGCACCCGGACGACCGGAACTGCGAAACCGCGTCAACGATCAGGTACTTCGCGAGACACTGATGACAGTTTCGAGCGATTGGGCATTCATGGTGAGCAAGGATTCGGCCGCGGGGTACGCCCGCGAACGTGCGCACAAGCACGCCCATGCGACCAGGGAAATCTCCGAAGCGCTGGTATCCGGCCGCGATGCCGTCGCCGTGCGACTCGCCGAAGGCTGGAATCGCGCCGACGGGTTGTTCCCGGGACTGGATGCTCGCCGTCTACCTGACACAGAACTGAGTCCGTCGTGAAAATTCTCATCGTCTCGTGGGAGTACCCACCGGTCGTCGTCGGCGGGCTCGGTCGACACGTCCACCATCTCGCCACCGAATTGGCAGCCGCGGGCCATGAGGTCGTGGTGCTCTCACGCCGCCCGTCCGGCACCGATTCATCGACCCACCCGACAGTCACGCACATTTCCGAGGGCGTTCTCGTCGTCGCGGTGGCCGAGGACCCGGCGCACTTCGTCTTCGGTGAGGACATGCTCGCGTGGACCCTGGCCATGGGCCATGCGATGGTCCGTGCCGGAATGGCGCTGCACAAGCCGGGCGTCGGCGAAGGTTGGCAACCTGATGTGGTGCACGCGCACGACTGGTTGGTTGCACATCCGGCGATCGCCCTGGCCGAATTCTACGACGTACCACTGGTTTCCACGCTTCACGCCACCGAAGCCGGTCGGCACAGCGGTTGGATCTCCGGCCGAATCAACCGCCAGGTCCACTCCGTCGAATGGTGGCTCGCAAACGAATCCGACTCTCTCATAACCTGTTCGGCGTCAATGCAGGAAGAAGTGACCGAGCTCTACGGCCCGACGCTTCCACCGATCACCGTCATCCGCAACGGAATCGACGTGACCACGTGGAACTTTCGCGAACGAGGACCGCGTTCCGGACCGCCGAAACTCCTCTTCGTCGGCCGCCTGGAATACGAGAAGGGTGTGCAGGACGCCATCGCGGCACTCCCCCGTATCCGTCGTAGCCACCCCGGCACGACCCTCGCGATCGCAGGCGAAGGTACCCAGTTCACCTGGCTCTACCAACAGGCACGCACGCATCGCGTCGCGCGGGCCGTCGACTTTCTCGGCAACCTCGATCACACCGAACTGCTCAGCTGGCTGCACGGCGCGGATGCCATCGTCCTGCCGTCACGCTACGAGCCGTTCGGGATCATCGCCCTCGAAGCGGCGGCAGCCGGCACTCCGTTGATCACGTCCACCGCAGGCGGACTGGGCGAGGCCGTCGTCGACGGCGTGACAGGCATGTCCTTCCAACCGGGCGACATCGCCGGCCTCACCTCGGCAGTTCGCGAGGTTCTCGACGATCCCGCCGGGGCACAGGAGCGGGCCGTGGCCGCCCGGGCACGCCTGACGTCGGACTTCGACTGGCATCAGGTCGCCGAGGAGACTGCGCACGTCTATGCGGGCGCAAAGCGTCGGGTGCGGCAGCCCCTGGCACGTCCGCAGATACCCGAGCGTCCGCTACCTGGGCGCTGACCTCAAGGGGTCGGGAGCGGCGCGGTGAAGCGAGAACTCGCATCCCCGAGCAGATGGCCTGGCGGCAGCATCCGACCGCACAGCACCAGCAGCAGATCCTGCGCCGCTCCGTGGACCTCGGCGCCCGCACCGTATTCCCAGTCCCGGTCGTCGGCGCGCAACCGCGCGCCGTCGAGGTCCGTCCCGAAATACTTGACCGTTTTGGGCGAGAGGCCGCCGAGGACGCGGCTGAGCCGGTCTTCCGGCACCACGTAATCGTCACCGAGTGCCACGCGAATGTCCTGACCGTGGATCACGTCGTGCGAGAGCGCGCCCTCGAAGCCGCCGCCCGGCGGCTTCCACGGGTGTGCGACGTTGTCACGAAGCGAGGCGAGTAGTTGTTGCTCACCAACTTCCGACGCGTCGGCGAGCGCTCGCCGATTCGACATCTTGTTGAAATTTCCGCGTGACTTGACCATTTCCACGACGAATCGCGGCGCCGAGTATCGGTACGGCATGGTGATGTGCGCGATCACTTCGCGGACGCGCCACCCGTCGCACAGGGTCGGCGCGTTCCACTGCTCTGCGCTCAGGCTTTCGAGAAATTCCACCAGTTCGCGGCGCTGCGCCACGACCCATTCGGGTGTCTGTTCGCTCATGTCGGCACTCCTTTCACCGACGCAGACTTTCGGCGCCGATACCGATACAGACCGGTGGCGGCGCCGAAAGTAATCGCGGGCTCTGTCGAAAAGCGACTTACGACGTCGACGACGCGTCGGCAGCGTCTGCGGCAGCCTTCTTGCGCGCGATGTCCTCGAGCGCGGCGACGTACTTCGCGCGATCGGCAGCGCCGGCTTCCCAATCGGACTTGCGGTTCTTGACCGCCTTCGCGGGCGAGCCGACGGCGATGCTGTAGTCCGGGATGTCTCCCTTGACGACGGCGTGGGCCCCGAGGACACAACCACGTCCGACGCGGGTGTTCCGCAGCACGGTGACCTTGGCGGCAACCCAGGTGTCCGGGCCGATACGGACGGGGCCCTTGACGATGCCCTGGTCCTTGATCGGTGTGTTGATGTCGTCCATGCGGTGGTCGAAGTCGCAGATGTAGCACCAGTCGGCTACGAGCGTCGAAGCACCGATTTCGATGTCGAGGTAGGTGTTTACGACGTTGTCCTTGCCGAAGACGACCTTGTCGCCGATGCGCAGCGAGCCTTCGTGACACCGGATCGCATTGCCGTCACCGATGTGCACCCAGCGCCCGATCTCGAGGCGGGACAGGTCGGGGGTGGAATGGATTTCGACGTTCTTGCCGAGGAACACCATGCCGCGCAGGATCACGTGCGGGTTGGCCATCTTGAACTTGGCGAGACGGTAGTACCGCACCAGGTACCAGGGTGTGTACGCCTTGTTCGCCAGAACCCATTTGAGGGAATCGACCGTCAAGAACTTGGCCTGATCGCTGTCGCCTCGGCGTGATCCCCGCCATCGAGTGCGCAACGGTGCGCCCCACATGCTCGTCATGAGTGTTCAGCCTACGTGGGGCCGACTCACCGACCCTCGGGGTGTGCCCCGTCACGTTGCCCCGGTCGGGATAGTCTCTGGTCCGGGCTTGTGCAGTTGTCGAAGGCTCTTGACGAAGTGAAGGCAGGGAGATTGTGATGCGGCGGGTCCTACGGTCGTCCGTGATGGTGTCGACGGCGATCGCTGCGGTCCTGATCGCCGGTTGCGGCAGCGACGACGGCCGGGTGGACCGGTACGCGTCGGCGGGTTGGCCGGCCATGCATGCCGACGCACGCAACAGCGACACGAGTCCGGTCACCGGATCACGCGATATCGAGTTCGCGTGGTCACGGCCCCTCGGCGGTCCGGTTGCCGCGTACGCCTCGGTGGCCGCGAACGGCCAGAGCTTCGTCACCGCCCGCACCGAGAACGGCTGCAATCTCTTTTCGTTCCAGATGGATTCGGGTCGCAAGAAGTGGTGCGCTCGACTCAACGACGGCGTAGTCGCCTCGACGCCCATCGTCGACACGGCCACCAATGTCTACGTCGGCGAGAGCGGCGCGATGATGTCGTTCACCGAGACCGGTCAATTGCGTTGGCGCACGCTCGTTGTCGGCACCCCTCTCTCGTCGCAGTTCACCGGCGACGGAAACCTGTTGTTCATCACCCAACTGGGCCAGATCAACGTGCTCGACCCGCAGACCGGTGCAAAGGTTCTTCCGTCGTTCGACCTGATCCCACCGCCGTCGATCGACCAGGGCGCGAACGCAGAACTCATTCCCGACAACAAGGGTTTGAACGAGTGCTTCCTCGGCACGTCCGGCTGCCCGGTGGCCAATACTCCGGCAGTCGACCTCGGCACCGGCAAGTTCTACTTCACCTTCTACGGGCCCAGTTCTCAGGCTGCCGATCTGGTCGCCATGAAGTACACGGGCGGCGACAATCCGTCCATCACCCGTGAGTGGTCCACCGATGCGCTTCCCGGTGGGACTGCGTCGAGCCCGGACCTGTCGAAGGACGGCAAGACCGTGTACGCCACCGACAACAACGGATCACTCTGGGCGGTGGACGCCGAAACCGGTGACCCCCGGTGGAGTTACGACATCGGCTTCAACTCGGCCGGCAGCGCCTCGACGTCCGACGACGGCCTGATCATCCCCGCCGGCGGCGACAAGGGGCATCTCCTTGCCGTGCGCGACGAGGGAGATCATGCCGAACTGGTCTGGGAGCGTAAGGACCTTCTGCAGCTGGGTGTTCCGGCACAGACCGCCGGAAACACCGGATACACCGTCGTACGTGAGGGTGAGAACGGACTGAGCCTGATCACCTTCGACACCGAAACCGGCGAGACGGTGGATCAGGACACGTTGCCGGGCGCGGTCGGCTTCACCGTCGGCACTTCCATCGGACCCAAGGGTGAAGTGTTGACGCCCAGCGCAATCGGTGAGCTGTTCGTCTTCAAGTGATCTAGCGGGATGCCTCACAGATGAAGGCCGACGCAGATCGTCCGATCCGAACGATCACGACGCTCAGCGCGAGCGAGCCTTTCAGCTTGAGCCGCGGACGCAGCACTGCCGGATCGACGTCGACTCCCCGCACCAAAATTTCGGCGACACCGCAGTCCCGCTTGGCCAGCGTCTGCTTGAGCAGTTTCTCCGAGTACTTGATCTGCTCGAGGATCCGGAATCCGCGAACGCCCTCAGGGACACTGTCACCGGTCAGATAAGCGATCCGCGGATCCAGTTGCCACAGGCCGTGTCTGGCAGCGTAGTGGCGCACGAGGCCCGCGCGCACTACCGCCCCGTCCGGGTCGACGATCCACTCCCCCGGTGCCTGCTCCGGGATGACGTCATCCTCGGCGTCGGTGATCGCCCAACCGGTCCCGTCGGAGCGAAGCACCGACGCTCGACGCGTAACGCCGGACTCGGCCAGCCCCGAAGACCACAGGCAGGCTTCCTTGACACCGCCGTCGAGCGAGACGACCTCGACTTCGCCCGCCCAACCGAGATTGTCGAAATCGAGTCCGGGAGCGCACTTCACGGCGAGATCTCGCCCGGAGTACGCCTCGATGAGGTCTGGTAAGGGCGGCATCAGCGCTGCGGGATCATGAGTGCGGCGACCGCCCGATCGCCTTGCGGGATCTGCCAGTACGACGGTTCCGCGACTCGTCGGGCGGAGAGCGTCGGCGCGCAACAACGCTGCACTCGGCACATTGCGCTGCGCCATCGCCAGCCGAACGGAATCGATGTCGCTGCCGATCACGCGATGCGCAACGCCGGTCAATGCGTGCAGTTCTGCGCCGATGGAGCACGTCACGTCATGGACGTCGCGCCCGATCAGACGCTGCGCACGCTGGGCCGCGACAACGCCAGGAGTGGCTTGTTGCATCGCGTCGTCCGTGAACAACCACTGCTCACTGCCCGGCAGTTTGGCGGCCGCCTTGCGCCGAAGTAGGACGGTGTCCACGAGCGCGGGCATGTGATCACCGAAACGCGTACGCGCCCGGCCGATGTCGGCCAGACGCGTACGCGTGGACAGTTCGAGCTGATCCACTTCGGCCAAGGCCGCTACGCCGGAATCACTTCCGAGATAGTCGACGTCGCCGAGGGTGAAGTCATAGCCCAATTCAGTTGCCGGGCTTCACGCCGGTGATCATGACGTTGTAGAAGAATCCGCGAGGAACGACGTGGCGGAGTACCTTCTCGTCGACCCAGCTGAGCGTCTTCCAACCACCGAAAGCGAAACGCCCCCAGCCCCAACCGAGCTTCTCCGGCGGAACAGCCGCCTCGAAGGTACGGACAGGCCAGCCGAGAAGAGCCGCGGCGAACTCCTCGGTGGCAGCGTGGACCTGATCGGCGCCGGCGGACTTCGCCATGTTCTCGAGGTCCGTGGGATCGAACGTGTGGATGTCGACGACAGCTTCGAGAGCTGCTGCGCGGGAGGACTCGTCGAGCTCTTCCTGCGGGCGACGCCAGTCTGCGAGGAACGGCAGCTTGGTCACGCGTGTGGTTGCTTCCCACGTCGCGCGGCCGAGCCAGCGAGCGTAGAAGTTGCCGACAGTGGTGGGCTCACCGGCGAAGACGAAACGTCCGCCGGGCTTGAGGACACGAAGGACCTCACGCAGCGACTTCTCGACGTCCGGAATGTGGTGCAGCACGGCGTGGCCGACAACCAGGTCGAAGGTGTTGTCCTCGTACGGAATGGTCTCGGCGTCGGCGACACGGCCGTCGACCGGCAGGCCGAGGCTCTCGGCATTGCGCAACGCGACCTTGACCATGCCGGGAGAGAGGTCGGTGACCGAGCCGGTTTTGGCGACTCCACCCTGCATCAGGTTGAGGAGGAAGAATCCGGTGCCGCAACCCAGTTCGAGGGCGCGCTCGTACGGGAGCGGCTGGTCGCCCGCGACGGCGTCGAAACGACCACGTGCGTAGTCGATGCAGCGCTCGTCGTACGAGATGGACCACTTGTCGTCGTAGGTTTCGGCTTCCCAGTCGTGGTAGAGCACCTGGGCGAGCTTGGTGTCCTTACGAGCGGCCTCGACCTCTTCGGCCGTGGCGTGCGGCCGCGGCGCGGGGTCGACTACCGAGGTGTCGGTAGCGGCGGGCGGCGTGACGGTTGCGTCGTCATTCGGGCTGGCTGTCATGGCGGCTATCCTACTCGCTGGTAAGAGATGAACAAGTTCTAGTTTAGGGGAGCCTACTCGCCCGTGAACTCGGCCTTGCCCGGACCGTTGGCGATGAACGACTCCATGCCGATCGTCTGATCCTTGGTCGCGAACAATCCGGCGAACAGATGCTGCTCGATCTTGAGGCCGGATTCCAGGTCGGTGTTCAGACCCTCGTCGATGGCCGCCTTGGCAGCAGCCAACGCGCGCGACGCACCTCCGACGAACTGCGAGGCCCACGTACGGGCTGCGGTGTAGACGTCGTCAGGAGCGACGACCTCGTCGACCAACCCGATGGCCAACGCCTCGTCAGCCCCGACGAAACGGCCGGTGAAGACCAGATCCTTGGCCTTGGCCGGCCCGATCAGGCGAGCGAGGCGCTGCGTTCCGCCGCCACCGGGAATGATTCCGAGCAGAATCTCCGGAACTCCGAGCTTGGCGTTGTCTCCGACAATCCGGCGATCGGCCGAAAGGGCAACTTCGAGTCCGCCACCGAGTGCGTATCCGGTGATCGCGGCAACGGTCGGCTTCGGGATGGACGCCACGGCGCCGAGCCCGGCCTGCATGCCACCGATCGCGTCACGGATCTGGCCGTAGTCCATCTCGGCCATTTCCTTGACGTCGGCGCCGGCAGCGAAGACCTTCTCCCCGCCGTAGACGATGACGGCCTTGACCGTCTTGTCGACGGTCGCAGCGTGTGCGGCAGCTGCCAACTCGTCCTGCACCTGACGGTTCAGTGCGTTCATGGGCGGGCGCGCCAGACGGATGGTGCCGATGCCTTCGGAAACTTCGAGAGTCACAAATTCAGCCATGATCGAGAATCTACTTTGCCGCCTTGATCGACCACGGATGCGGTCCGGCGGTGTAGTAGCCGTCCTGGTTCGGGAATTCCACGCGCAGGGTTTCCTCGTCGGTGATCAGCGTAGGCAGGATGACGGGGATCTCCGGCTCGGCTGCGAGTATCTCCGCCACCGAGCTGAACTTGGCCAATTCGGTCAGCTGACTCCATGTCGGCGGCAACAGGATGCTGCCACCCTCACGCCAATGCGCAAGAGCGTCCTGCGGGCTCTGCCAACGAACCTCGGCGGCCTCGGAGGTGACTCCGTCCGCAATCTGTCCGGTCGGTGACGCCGCGACGAAGAAGCGTGTGTCGTAGCGGCGGGTCTCGCCCACCGGCGTGATCCAGTTCGCCCACGGCCGCAGCAGATCCGTTCGCAGGACCAGGTTCTCCTTTTTCAGGAAATCACTGAACGACAGCTCGTGCTTTTCGAGGGCAACCCGGTCCTGCGCGTAGCCGGCCGTGTCGGCCACGACGGTGCCTGCGGTCGGTCCGGCGAGCAGGACGCCGCACTCCTCGAACGTTTCCCGAACCGCAGCCAAGACGAGGGCCTTCGCCCGAGCCACATCCGTGCTGAACCGCTCGGCCCACCACTCGACCGACGGGCCGGCCCACTCGACCTCGGCCGTCGCGTCGGACTTGTCGACGCCGCCGCCGGGGAAGACCGTCATGCCCCCGGCAAACGCCATCCCCTGTACTCGTTGAAGCAGGAAGATCTCGATACCGGATTCGGCATCGCGCACCAAGATGACGGTCGACGCGTCCTTGGGCTCGGGGACAGCGTTTGCATTCTCGTTAGCCATGCTTCGCGAACCTACGCGATCTGTGATCTGGGCCGCATTTCAGGTCCCACTGAAGCTCACGCGCGATGAGCTCCGGACGGCCTCGCGCGGCGCGCGAAGTATCGGCCGTCCGCCTTGTCGAGGCTGATGGACTGGCTGAATGCCGCGCTCAGATTTTCGGCGGTGATGACGTCGTCCAGAAGCCCCTGGGAGACGACCTCACCTTCCTTGAGAAGGAGTGCGTGAGTGAATCCCGGCGGGATTTCCTCGACGTGATGGGTGATCAGAACGGTTGCCGGGGCGTCCGGATCGGCAGCCAGTTCGGCGAGTCTGGCCACAAGTTCCTCACGGCCACCGAGGTCGAGCCCGGCGGCGGGCTCGTCCAGAAGAAGAAGTTCGGGATCGGTCATCAGGGCTCGCGCGATGAGGACGCGCTTGCGCTCGCCTTCGGAAAGCGTCCCGTACGTACGATCCGCCAGGTGCTCGGCGCCGAGGCTTTCGAGCATCTCGACAGCACGCGAGGTGTCCATGGATTCGTACTCCTCGCGCCACCGACCGAGAACGGCGTAGCCCGCCGACACGACGAGGTCGCTGACCTTCTCGTCGCCGGGAACGCGGTTCGCCAACGACGACGAAGACAAACCGATTCGCGGGCGCAACTCGTTGACGTCGACCTTGCCGAGAACTTCACCGAGGAGGTGGGCGGAACCACTGGTCGGAAAGGTCTCGCCGGCCGCGATGCGCAGCAGCGACGTCTTGCCGGCGCCGTTGGGTCCGAGCACCACCCATCGCTCGTCGAGCTCCACTTTCCAGGTGACGGGACCCACGAGAGTGGACCCTCCCCGGCGGATGAGTACGTTGTCGAAATCGATGAGCAGATCTGGATCAGGTAGCGGCACCCGAACATCTTCCCGCACATTCTCCGGCCGTTCACGGCAGGATCATCTTGCGTGTCGCCTCTCATCGAAACTCACACCCCGACGCCCGGGTCTCCGTTCCCCCTCGGCGCCCACATCGTGGACTCCGGAACCCAGTTCGCGGTCCACGCCCCGGCCGCGTCGAGCGTCCACATCTGCCTGATCGACCAGGCCGGAAACGAAGATCGCGTCGAACTTCGGCAACACACGTACGGAATCTGGCACGGAATCATCGCCGGGGTCGGTGCGGGGCAGCGATACGGAATTCGGGCGAGCGGTCCGTGGAATCCGCGAGCCGGGCTGAGACTGAATCCACACAAGCTGCTCGTCGATCCGTGGGCGCGCCGCATCGAGGGGGAACTCGGTGATCACCGTGCCCTGCTGTCGTACGCCGACGATTCCTTCGGCGACCCGTCGACGCTCGACTCGCTCGGCCACGTGCCACTGTCCGTGGTGACTCCAGGCCTCGTGCCCGCCGCCGCCCGCCTCGAGACGCCGTGGGAGGAAAGCGTGATCTACGAGCTGCATGTGGGCTCGTACACCGCCACGCATCCAGGAGTTCCCGCAGCCCACCGCGGAACGTACCTCGGTCTGACCGCGCCGGCTGTGATCGATCACCTCGTCGCACTCGGCGTCACCGCCGTGGAACTGCTTCCCGTGCAGGCGTTTCTGACCGAACACAGCGTCCGCGAGCGAGGGATGCGCAACCACTGGGGTTACTCGACGGCGTCGTACTTCGCCCCGCATCCCGGATACGCGGCAACGCCGGGCAGCGAAGTCACCGAGTTCCGGATCATGGTCGACGCACTTCACGCGGCAGGCATCGAGGTCATCCTCGACGTCGTCTACAACCACACCTGCGAGCAGAGCGTCGACGGAATCAGTGTCAGCTGGCGAGGTTTGGACGGTCCCGGCTACTACCTTCTCGACAGCGACGGCCGCGACATCGACCTGACCGGGTGCGGCAACACGGTCGACGCCTGCTCCCCCATCGCGGTCCGCATGATCACCGACAGCCTCCGTTACTGGGCCACCGAAATGGGTGTCGACGGCTTCCGATTCGATCTCGCGAGCGCGTTGGGTCGGCCGCGCGGCGGCGGCTTCGACCAGCGCGCGTCCATCCTCTCCGCCATCTCGTCCGATCCGGTACTGACTCGGTGCAAGCTCATCGCCGAACCCTGGGATGCGACTGCCGACGGATACCAGGTCGGAAACTTCGGACTCCAGTGGTCCGAATGGAACGACAAGTACCGCAGCACCATTCGCCAGTTCTGGAACGGCGGCTCCAGCGTCCGGAAGGTCGCGTCGCGTCTCGCCGGTTCCGAGGACATCTTTGCCGGCAGCGGCCGTCGCCCCTGGGCATCGATCAACTTCGTCACCGCGCACGACGGGTTCACGGCCGCCGATCTAGTGACATACGACCACAAGCACAACGAGGCCAACGGTGAAGACAATCGTGACGGCGCCGATCACAACGATTCGTTCAACCACGGAATCGAAGGTCCGAGCACCGATCCCGAAATTCAGGACGCCAGGGCGCGCCACGTACGGGCGCTGCTCGCCACGCTCATGCTGTCGACAGGTACACCGATGCTCACCGCCGGTGACGAGTTCGGCCACAGCCTGGGCGGGAACAACAACGCGTACTGTGTTCCCGCTCTTGCCTCCCCCGCCCAGTCGTGGGCACTGGACTGGACGAGCGCCGATCAGTCGTTGGTGCGATTCGTCTCCCGAGCTCTCGGACTACGCCGAGCGGCACCGGCGTTGCGTCAGCCCGAATTCTTCGAAGGCAGAAGAAGACTGGAACACCCGGACCTCGTCTGGTTCGACGCTGCCGGCATCGAGTTCGACGACACCGCGTGGTACGACGAGACTCACCGAACCCTGCAGGCCTGGATCGACGGCGCCGACGTTCGGTCCCACACGCGGACCGGGCGCCCTCTCGGTGACGACAGTTGGCTCCTGATCCTGCATTCCGGCGGACCGGCTCAGGTCACCGTCGGAACTCCGGAATGGTTCGACGGCACCTTGACTGCATCGTTCGATTCGGCGTCACCCACCGGAGAGCCTGCCTCGACCGCGGAAGTTTCCGTCGGCACCGAAATTTCGTTGACCGGACCCACGGTCTTGGCCTTACGTTCGGTGGCACGTCCGCCGGTCACCGCTGCTGTCATGGAATCCGGCAGCACCTTGATCAGGAATTGAATGGTCGGTCCGATTCCGAAGGCGTACAACACGGTTCCGACGCCGACGGTTCCACCGAGAAGCCATCCGGTAGCGAGGACCGCGATTTCGATGCTGGTACGCACGAGCCTGACCGACAGGCCGGTGCGAGCAACCAATCCGGTCATCAATCCGTCGCGAGGACCCGGCCCCATGCCGGCGCCGATGTAGAGAACGCTGGCCAGTCCGTTGAGGAGAATTCCCCCGACCATGATGGCAGCGCGAACTGGCATGGAATCGAAGACCGGCAAGAAGGCCAGTGAAGTATCCACCGAGATGGCAATCACCACGACATTGGCGACCGTGCCGAATCCCGGGCGCTGACGGATCGGAATCCAGAGCAGCAGTACCACCGCACCGGTGATTGCAGTGATCACGCCGAAGCTGAGCGAAACGTGCTCGGCAACACCCTGATGAAACACATCCCACGGATCGAGGCCGAGCCCCGCTGTGATCATCATGGCCATCGAGAACCCGTACAACCACAGACCGACGAACAGCGAGGCAAATCTCCGTATCAACACTCGACCATCCTGAAGGCCACTGGACTGTTCATCCATAGCCAAGTTGCCGATACTGGACTGGTCGGTTGAGTCTTACGGAACCGCAATGACTGTCATGGAACCCGGTGCGACTTCCGTGAACCCTGCATCACGAACCGCGACGGCCTCCGACTTCTTCAATCGATCTACTGCCTCGGCCCACTGTTTCGGACTTGCGTCGCGGACCGAGCAGCGAAAGTCGTTCTGCGCCCAGGTCCAGCATTGTTCCTCGGACATGGCCGCTGCCAACAACATCGAGGCATGGCCGACCTGAGCCGACGCCTTGCCTACCGTCATCTCGAGCGCCGCGTCGATCCACAGCACCGGCAGTCCAGGCTCGGGCGGTCCGGGTTCGTCGTGCTCGAGATCGGTGCCACCGATCTGCAACTTCTTGATTCGGGGGTCCAGTTCTCCGACCGGCCCGGGAACCAAAGCCCGCGCCTGGGCACCATCCACGTCGACGGTGATGCCCGGTACCTCCTGTGCGGCAAGCCACTGAGCACCTCGCGCTCGACGAGAGACCTTCCGGATCCGGGCACCCACCCACGCCGAATAGTCCTCGTGCCACGGGCCGGGTTCCCCGTCTTCGGTGAACCCGACGCGTTCGTCCAGGCACAGCGCAACTGCCGCGGTTGCCGCAGCCTCGAGCAGTGCAGTGCGCTTCGGCGGGTCTGCCTTCGGAATATGGAGAACGATCGGCATCGCCAGCACCAGCGCCGGATCCGCAGGATCGTCTTGCCCACCGTATCCAGCGGCCAGCACCGCGTGACGCTGGCGCCACCGAGAATCGGGGCCGGACATCACAGTTGGATCTGAACTTGCAGCTGGATCGGCACTGACTGCTGGATCGGAACTCATGGAATCGGTACGCGTCGTACGCCACCGTCGACGGCGTCTGCCGCCTCGACCTCGTCGCGAGTCACACCGAGAATGAACAGCACAGCATCGAGGAAGGGGTGCGACAGAGCCGCATCCGCTACCTCGCGCAGCGCGGGCTTGGCGTTGAAGGCCACACCCAGGCCCGCGGCGTTGAGCATGTCGATGTCGTTGGCACCGTCACCGACGGCGACGGTCTGTTCCATCGGCACACCGACCTGATCGGCGAACTTGCGCAGCGCTACGGCCTTCGCGGCACGGTCGACGATCTCACCGATCACACGACCGGTCAGCTTGCCGTCGACGATCTCGAGAGTGTTGGCGTGTACGAAGTCCAGTTCGAGTTCGTGTGCGAGGCCTTCGATGACCTGTCGGAAGCCTCCGGACACGACACCGCAGTGGAATCCGAGACGACGCAGGGTGCGAATGGTGGTGCGAGCACCCGGCGTCAGTTCGATGCTCTCTGCCACCTCGTCGATGACGGAGGCGTCGAGACCGGCGAGTGTGGCAACCCGCTGGTGCAGTGATTCGGTGAAGTCGATCTCGCCGCGCATTGCAGCTTCGGTGACAGCGCGGACCTCGTCCTCGACGCCGGCCTTCGCGGCCAGCATCTCGATGACCTCGCCCTGGACGAGCGTCGAATCCACGTCGAACACGATCAGACGCTTGGCCCGGCGAGCGAGACCTGCGCGCTCGACCGCGATGTCGACGTTTTCGAGAGCGGCAACCTCGGCGAGTCCGGTGCGCAGCTTCGCGTCGCCGTCGACGGTATCGGCCGCACTGACGCTGAGTTCCAAACCGGTGACGGGGTAATCGGCGACACCACGGATCGAATCGATGTTGGCGCCCTGCTTCGCGAGTTCGCGCGCAACCGATCGCATTGCGCGAGCATTGACCGGGCTGCCGAGAACAACTACCGCGTGGGTAGATACCGCGGGCCGTCCGGGATCGGCACCGATTTCGATGTCGACGTTCATTCCGACCGTCGCCATCGCCTGTTCGAGTTCTTCCTGAAGCGCTTCGGGATCGTTCGGGCAGGCCACCATGACTCCGAGTGTCAGTCGACCTCGAATCACCACCTGCTCCACGTCGAGTAGACGCACATCGTGCCGCGACAGCGCCGCGAACAATACCGAGGTGACGCCAGGGCGGTCCGGCCCGGTCACAGTCACCAGAACAGTGGTGTCAGAGGCACCCACCGAAAACTCCGATCGTTTCTTCGTTCGCGTCTTTATCGTCACTATTGTGCCAAGCGAAAGGCCCCACCCGTTACTCGGGCGGGGCCTTCGCTGATTACTTCAGTGTGTTACTTCGCTCAGGAGCGGCTGTCGGTGCCGGGGTCGCCTTCGTCCCCGACTGTCAGCGGCTCGTGACGAGCATCTTCGAGCACGGTGCTGGCGTTCTTCCCACCGTGGCCGGGGCCGACATGCGCTTCCGCGCGCATCCGCTCGACCATGTGCGGGTAGTGCAGCTCGAACGCCGGACGCTCGCTACGGATGCGCGGCAACTCGGTGAAGTTGTGACGCGGCGGCGGGCAGGTTGTTGCCCACTCCAGCGAGTTTCCGTAGCCCCACGGATCGTCGACGGTGACAACTTCGCCGTAGCGGTAACTCTTGAAGACGTTCCAGATGAACGGCAGCGTCGAGGCACCGAGTACGAAGGCGAAGATCGTGGACACCGAGTTCAGAACCGTGAATCCGTCCGAGGGCAGGTAGTCGGCGTAGCGGCGCGGCATGCCTTCGGCACCGAGCCAGTGCTGCACGAGGAACGTGCCGTGGAAACCGACGAACGTGGTCCAGAAGTGCCACTTGCCGAGGCGCTCGTCCATCATGCGACCGGTCATCTTCGGGAACCAGAAGTAGATACCGGCGTAGGTGGCGAACACGACCGTGCCGAAGACCACGTAGTGGAAGTGGGCGACGACGAAGTAGCTGTCCGTGACGTGGAAGTCGAGCGGCGGGCTCGCGAGGATGACACCCGACAGACCACCGAAGAGGAAGGTGATCAGGAAGCCGATCGAGAACAGCATCGGCGATTCGAAGGTCAACTGCCCCTTCCACATCGTTCCGATCCAGTTGAAGATCTTCACACCTGTCGGCACGGCGATCAGGAACGTCATGAACGAGAAGTACGGCAGGAGAACAGCGCCGGTTGCGTACATGTGGTGAGCCCACACCGCGATCGACAGAGCGGCGATGGCCAGCGTTGCGTACACCAGACCGCTGTAGCCGAAGATCGGCTTACGGCTGAAGACCGGGAAGATCTCCGAGACGATGCCGAAGAACGGCAGCGCGATGATGTACACCTCGGGGTGACCGAAGAACCAGAACAGGTGCTGCCACAGGAGCACACCACCCGTTGCCGGGTCGAAGATGTGTCCACCGAGATGGCGGTCGACGAACAGGCCCATGAATGCAGCGGTCAGCAGCGGGAACGCCAGCAGGATCAGGATGCTGGTGATGAAGATGTTCCAGGTGAAGATCGGCATGCGGAACATGGTCATACCGGGTGCGCGCAGGCAGATCACGGTGGTGACCATGTTGACGCCACCGAGGATGGTGCCGAGGCCGGCAACAGCCAGACCCAAGACCCACAGGTCGGCGCCGACGCCGGGGCTATGCAGCGCGCTGGTGAGCGGCGTGTATGCCGTCCAACCGAAGTCTGCTGCGCCACCGGGCGTGACGAATCCGGCCGTCGTGATGATCGCGCCGAACAGGTACAGCCAGTAGCTGAACGCGTTCAGACGCGGGAACGCGACGTCGGGTGCACCGATCTGGAGCGGAAGAATGTAGTTCGCGAAGCCGAAGACGATCGGGGTCGCGTACAGCAGCAGCATGATCGTGCCGTGCATGGTGAACAGCTGGTTGAACTGTTCATTGGAAAGGAACTGCATGCCGGGTACAGCAAGTTCGGCACGCATCATCAGTGCCATGAGGCCACCGATGAGGAAGAAGGCGATGGAAGTCGCCAAGTACATGATTCCGAGCACCTTGGGATCGGTGGTCGTGATCATCTTGAAAATGAATGAGCCCTTGGGTCCCTGCCGCGGCGGGTAAGGCCTGGCCGGCGCTATCGTGGGGACTGGCTGGGGCGCTACGGCAGTCACTGATCCTCCTGAATGTGCCTTTGGTCGCTCCGCAGACTCCGTTACAGAGCCCTTGGTTGCGCCCGCAGGGTCCGTCGCCCGGGCTGCGGACAACGGCTTCTGGCTTGCGCTCATCGAATCGTAGACCGTGACTCCGAGGCACCGCGACCCGGTCCTACTCTGCGTCGTACTCGAGCATCCGTTTTTCGGGGAACCGAACGAACGACCTGCGGTTTATGTTCCCTGGGG
>NZ_JBHTSW010000035.1:0-61342 GCF_042794945.1 Rhodococcus sp. NPDC056506
CCTCCCACGGACGCGCCGCTGCGGCCTTTCGCACGCTCTCGGTGTGACCGGCCAGAGGGCTGAACATGATTCCGGGAGCGGCGTCGAGACGCCGCTCCCGGACGATCAGATGTGCTGCCAGGTCACGATTGGTCCACTCCCCACACAGCGTCGGAGCATCGGGGCCGAATTCGACCATGCTGTCCACCAGGGCGAGTCGTTCGTCATGAGCGAAGGTCACCTTCGCCAAAGTACTCGAACCGGACCGGGTTCGAGCGCAAGCGACCTGCTGTGCCGATCTACGGAACCGCGATGACCGTCGGAATGATCATCGGACGGCGGCGGTACTTGTCCGCGACCCAGCGTCCGACGACGCGGCGCACGGACTGCGCGATGCGATGAGCGTCGATGACGCCTTCGCTCGCCAACCGTGCCAGATCCGATTCCACGAGATCCGCGGCGGCCTTGAGGGCTGTCGGATCGTCGGAGAAACCGCGACCGGACACCTCGGGAGTGCTGACCGCGCGGCCCGTTGACTCGTTGATGACGATGGTGATGGCGATGAAGCCGCCCTCACCGAGCACCAGGCGATCGGAAAGCGTCGGCTCACCGACGTCACCGACGGACAGACCGTCGACGTAGACGTGTCCGACCGGTACCCGTCCGACGATCTCGGCGAGTCCGTCGACCATGTCGACCACGACGCCGTCCTCGGCCAATACGATGCGCTCTTCCGGAACGCCGGTGGCCTTGGCAAGTGCGGCGTTGGCACGCAGGTGGCGCCATTCACCGTGAACAGGCATGGCATTGGTGGGCCGAACCGCGTTGTAGAGGTAGAGCAACTCACCGGCGGACGCGTGGCCCGAGACGTGAACCTTGGCGCTCTGCTGTGTCACGACGGTGGCACCGCGCTTGGCCAAACCGTTGACCACGGCGAAAACGGAGTTCTCGTTGCCCGGGATCAGCGAGGACGCGAGAACGACCAGGTCGTTGGCGCGAATGTTGATCTGGCGGTGTTCGCCTCGTGCCATCCGCGAGAGCGCTGCCAACGGCTCGCCCTGCGAACCCGTGGAGATCAGAACCAGACGATCGTCGGGAAGTGTCGCGGCGGTGTCGATGTCGACGACCAGGCCGTCGGGCACCGTGAGGTAGCCGAGATCCTGTGCGATCTGCATGTTGCGGACCATCGAGCGGCCGACGAAGACGATGCGGCGGTTGTACCGTGCGGCAACGTCGACGACTTGCTGGATGCGGTGCACGTGGCTGGCGAACGAAGCCACGATGACGCGCTGCTTCGCCTTGCCGATGACGTTGTCGAGCACTCCCCCGATTTCACGCTCGGGCGTGACGAATCCCGGGACCTCGGCGTTGGTCGAGTCCACGAGGAACAAGTCGACACCCTCGTCGCCCAGGCGGGAGAAACCGGCGAGGTCGGTCAGGCGGCCGTCGAGAGGCAGCTGATCGAGCTTGATGTCACCGGTGTGCAGTACGACGCCGGCGTCGGTGCGAATCGCGATCGCGAGCGCGTCGGGAATCGAGTGGTTGACGGCGAAGTACTCGCAGTCGAACGGGCCGTGGGTGGTGGTGTTTCCTTCGACGACCTCGACGAGGTTCGGTCGCAGGCGATGCTCACGGCACTTGGCGGCAACGAGGGCGAGAGTGAACTTCGCGCCGATGACCGGAATGTCCGCGCGCAGGCGCAGCAAGAACGGCAGAGCACCGATGTGGTCCTCGTGTCCGTGAGTCAAGATGACGGCTTCGACGTCGTCCATGCGGTCTTCGATGTAGCGGAAGTCCGGGAGGATCAGGTCGACGCCAGGCTGCTGGTCCTCGGGAAACAGCACACCGCAGTCGACGATCAGCAGCTTGCCGCGGTGCTCGAACACCGTCATGTTGCGACCGATTTCACCGATGCCGCCGAGAGCGACGATGCGCAGACCTGATGCCGGCGCCTTCGGGGGTGTTCCGAGTCGACCCGTGGGATCGACGGCCGGACGGTTCTCGGGGCGCTTGTTTCCGCGCCCGTTGCCCGCCTTCGACGCTGCCGGACGGTTGCCGCCGGAAGATTTGCGCGGCGACCTGTCTTCGGTCGACTTCTTGGGTGCAGCAGATTTGGTGGCAGCGGACTTGGTCGCTGCAGACTTCGTCGCTGCGGATTTGGTTGCTGCGGCCTTCTTGGGCGGGGCGGCTGCGGCGGGGGCCGCTTCTGCCGCCGGCGCAGCTGGTGCCTCTACCGGTGCGGCCTTCGCGGCCGTTTCGGGAGCCGGAGGCGAAGGCGGACCGGCTTGACGACTGGCACTACGACGTCGGGGGGGACGGGTCATTTACAAAACTCCTGCCGCATGCAGATCGGCGGCAAGACCGTCGATCTGCTCTTTAGTGGGTGCAACCTGCGGAAGGCGTGGTTCTCCGACATCGATTCCGATGAGTCGCAGACCCGCCTTCGAAGCGCTGACACCGCCGAGGCGGGCAACGGAACGAATCACAGGGATCAAACTGAGGTTTATCTCGCGGGCGCGGGCGATGTCGCCGGACACGAACGCGGTGTGAAGGTCGCGGAGGCGACCCGGAACAAGATGGCCGATGACGCTGACGAAGCCGGTAGCACCGACAGCGAGCCACGGCAGGTTCAGCGGGTCGTCACCGGAGAAGAACTGAAGTTCGGTGGTGCCGATCAACTCTGCGCCGGCGTTGAGGTCGCCCTTGGCGTCCTTGACAGCCTTGATCCGCGGGTGCTCGGCGAGCCGGCGGATCGTCTCGGTCTCGATGGGGACGACGGAGCGGGGCGGAATGTCGTACAACATGACGGGCAGGTCGGTCGCGTTGGCGACGGCGGTGAAGTGTGCAAAAAGTCCGGCCTGGGGCGGACGCGAGTAGTACGGGGTGACGACGAGCAGACCGTGCGCTCCGGCGCGAGCCGCGTCACGGGCGAGTTCGACACTGTGGGCGGTGTCGTTGCTGCCGGCGCCTGCGACGATCTTCGCGCGGTTGCCGACGGCGTCGATCACCGCGCGGAGCAGGTCGAGCTTCTCGGACTCGGTGGTGGTGGGAGATTCACCGGTGGTACCGGCAAGGACAAGGCCGTCGCAGCCGTTGTCGACGAGATGGGCTGCGAGGCGCACTCCCGCGTCGACGTCCAACTTCCCGTCGGCAGTGAACGGGGTCACCATCGCAACGGAAATGGTGCCGAACGGACGCTCGACAAGAGAAGCGGAATCACCGTAGGTCATGGTCAGAAGGTTACCCGGTTCAGCTCTTACTTCTGCACACGAGTCACGACTCGGCCGCAAATGCACTGACGGCGATTTCCGATCCGTCGCTTCCGCGGAGAATCTCGTAGTCCCCGAACACATTTGGCGCGACGTCGCGAAGCTGACGCAGGCACTCGACCGCGACTCGCCGGATCTCCACATCCGCATGTTCGGTGGCACGCATCTCGACGAAGTGCCGCCAGGCCCGATAGTTCCCGGTCACGACCAAGCGAGTCTCGGTGGCGTTGGGCAGCACCGAGCGCGCAGCTTGCCTGGCTTGCTTCCCTCGCATCGGGGCGCCGGGCACTGATTGCAGTTTCCCTTCGAGGGCGGTGAGCAGTTCACCGTAAGCGCGACGGCTTTCGTCGGTGGCCGACAGAAACAGTGCTTCGAGTTCGGGATCGCCTTCGACAGCCGGAGGTACGACGACGTTCGCATCGTTCTCGCGGACGAATCGCTGCGAGAGTTGCGAGTACGAGAAGTGCCGGTGACGAATCAATTCATGAGTGCACGAGCGCGAGATACCGGTGATGTAGAAGCTCACGGTTGCATGCTCGAGCACCGAAACGTGTCCGACCTCGAGCAGATGCCTCAGGTAGCCGGCGTTGGTTGCCGTGCGCGGGTTCGGCTTGGACCAACTCTGATAGCAGGCTCGACCGGAGAACTCGACAAGCGCTTCGCCGCCGTCGGCGTCCGTCTCCCACGGAATATCCTCGGGCGGGAAGAACTCGGACTTCGCCACCAACTGTACTTTCAGCGACACCGTGTTCGGCACAACCCACTCCTCGACAAGCACGAGACAACCAGCACGAAACCCGGACGCTGTTCGCCTCAGGTGCGGGGCAACTCTATAGCGGTCGACCGCCCTCCGGATCGAGTGACGTCACAAGCATCCTTGACTGACGTCACTTTTGACGCCACTCTGGTGTCATGGACATTTCGGAGTACACCGCAAAGCTGCAGAACGACCTCGTCACCGCAGCCGAACTCGGCGACGATCACACGCGCCGGATTGCGACGTCGCTGTCCGCCGCCATCGAACCCTCGGTCCGCCTGGTCTTGCTGGCCGCGGGAACTGAGCTGGCCAAGGAGATCGGGGCGAAGCTCGGCGATCGAGAGGTCAAGGTCAATCTCGACGGCAGCGAGTTGCTGGTCGATGTCGTTCGCCGGCCCGGTTCGACTGGCGGCGAGGCCGCGGACAACGAGAAGGCAGACGACGAGAAGAAGGACTCCACCTACTCGTTCGACGACGTCAGCGGGGATATCAGCCGAGTGACTTTGAGGATGATGGAGCAGATCAAGGCCCGCGCCGAGGAGGCAGCCAATCAGAACGGAGTCTCCCTCAATTCGTGGGTTTCACAGGCCGTACAGGGCGCACTACGGGACCAGATGCGCAAGAACGGCATGGACTAGTTCGACGCCACCCCGATCGCCGAATGATCTAATTGCGCAACTGCAGTAATCACGAACCGTTGCCGCAAGGCGAGAAGGAGCACGTTCATGGCCGTTTCGGGCGTCAAGGAATTCGAGATCAAGGCTGATCCGGCAACGGTGATGCAGGCCGTCGCCGCGGTCGATCGACTGCCGGAGTGGTCGTCTGCGCACAAGAAGATCACCATCGAGAGCACCCACGACGACGGTCGCCCCCATCGCGTTCGCATGGCCGTGTCCATTCTCGGAATCAACGACGAGCAGGTAGTCGATTACACCTTCGAGGGCGACGAGAAGGTGACCTGGACCCTCGTCGAGAGCGGCCAGCAGAACCAGCAGGACGGCTCGTACATCTTGACGCCCACCGACGGTGGAACCAAAGTCACCTTCGAATTGACCATCGATCCCAAGA
This sequence comes from Rhodococcus sp. NPDC056506, assembly GCF_042794945.1. Classification (NCBI taxonomy): domain Bacteria; kingdom Bacillati; phylum Actinomycetota; class Actinomycetes; order Mycobacteriales; family Nocardiaceae; genus Rhodococcus; species Rhodococcus sp. NPDC056506. The sequence continues at coordinate 5,074 of NZ_JBHTSW010000035.1, forward strand.
TCCCGCTGCCGGGTTTCCTGGTGAAGAAGGCACAGAAGACGGCCCTGGAAACGGCAAGCAAGGGCCTGACGAAGTTCGTCGAAAACTTTTGAGCGCACACGCAATTCAGGTGGCCCTTACTTCGGCGTTCATCGCCGGGTAGGGGCCGTTTGCTGTGAAGCCGAGCTGCGATTTCGCGGAAGTTCTTGCCGATGTTGAAGATTCGCCGGTAGCCGGGGACTGCCCGGAGTAACGTCGGCCGCGTGTCCGCCGAGACCGCAGAGCCCAACTCCATGGCACCCGTGCGCATCCTCGTCTACAGCGACGACGCGCACACGCGCGAGCAAGTCCGGCTCGCTCTCGGTGAGCGTCCACATCCCTCCATGCCCACCATCGATTACGTCGAGGTCGCGACGGCGCCGATCGTCGTCGACAAGCTCGATGCCGGCGGAATCGATCTCGCCATCCTCGACGGCGAGGCCAGTCCGGCCGGCGGCATGGGCGTGGCGAAACAACTCAAGGACGAGATCGCCGACTGTCCACCGATCCTCGTACTGACCGGTCGACCCGACGATGCATGGCTGGCGTCGTGGTCGAGAGCGGAAGCCTCAGTGCCGCAGCCGATAGATCCGATCGAACTCGCTTCCACCGTCATCGCGCTTCTCCGTCGGCAACTGAGCCGGTGAGCACCCGTTGCAGCGGTGATTCGTTGCGGCGCCGACTACTTCGGACTTTCGAGAGCGAAACTCGGCACCCCGAAAATCAACCCAATGTCGGAGGCCTCCCCTAGTGTGGGTGTCGCAGGTCACATAAGTATCGAATTGCTGGCAGTATCGAAATCGAACGGCACCTTCGGGTTAACGGCACCTTCGGGCTAGGCGGACATCCGCACAGCAGAGAGGAGTTCGGGTGACATGAACGCTTACATCCCCATTCTCGTTCTCGGGGTCATCGCGATGGCCTTCGCCGTGGTGTCGGTTGTTCTCGCGTCCGTGGTCGGCCCGAAGCGGTACAACAGGGCAAAGCTCGAAGCCTACGAATGCGGAATCGAACCGGCACCCCGTGCCTCTGGTGGCGGCCGGTTTCCCGTCAAGTTCTATCTGACGGCGATGCTGTTCATCATCTTCGACATCGAGATCGTCTTCCTCTATCCGTGGGCCGTGCATTTCGATTCGCTCGGCTTGTTCGGTCTCGCGGCCATGGGCCTTTTCATAGTCAACGTCTCGGTGGCATACGCATACGAATGGCGACGAGGCGGTCTCGGTTGGGACTAGCTGGACGAAGACACGATCAACACAAAGAAGTCAGACAAAACCGGTCATACCGAAGCTGTTACGACTGAAAAGAGTCGGATATGGGTCTCGAAGAAAAGCTCCCCAGCGGATTTCTACTGACAACGGTCGAAGGCCTTGCCGGGTACGTCCGCAAAGGATCACTGTGGCCTGCCACCTTCGGGCTCGCGTGCTGCGCCATCGAGATGATGGCAACCACGTCCGGCCGCTTCGACCTGGCACGGTTCGGCATGGAGGCTTTCCGTGCGTCGCCGCGCCAGGCAGACCTTCTGATCGTGGCCGGGAGGGTCAGTCAAAAGATGGGCCCGGTACTTCGTCAGGTCTACGACCAGATGGCCGAGCCGAAATGGGTTCTCGCCATGGGTGTGTGCGCGTCTTCCGGCGGAATGTTCAACAACTACGCAGTGGTACAGGGCGTCGACCACATCGTTCCGGTCGACATCTACTTGCCCGGCTGTCCGCCGCGGCCGGAGATGCTCCTCAACGCGATCATCGAGCTGCACCGGAAGATTCAGGAGATGCCCCTCGGCGTCAACCGCGAAGAGGCTCGCGCGGCAGCCGAGCGCGCCGCACTGGCATCCACCCCCACCATCGACATGAAGGGGTTGCTGCGATGACCTCGGGCAACACCGGCGCGAGGGGGATGTTCGGGGTCCGCGGCAGTGGCGACACCTCGGGCTACAGCCGTCTTGCCCCTCCGATCTCTTTAGAAGACAAGGCTTCTCGACCGTTCGGTGGATACTTCGACGAGGTTGCAGACTGCTTGGACGCCACATTGCGCAGCGCGGGTGACACTTTCACTGACGCAATCGAGCGAGTAACAGTTTTTCGAGACGAGATGACGCTGCACGTCGAACGGTCTCACCTCCCGCAGGTCGCGCGCAGACTGCGCGACGAACCGGATCTTCGCTTCGAACTCTGCCTGGGTGTCGACGGAGTGCACTACCCGCAGGACACCGGTCGCGAACTCCACGCCGTGTATCCACTCGCCTCCATTACGCACAATCGCCGGATCAGGCTGGAAGTGTCTGTGCCGGATTCCGATCCGCACATTCCGTCGATCGTCGGGATCTACCCGACCAACGACTGGCACGAACGTGAGACCTACGACTTCTTCGGAATCGTCTTCGACGGTCACCCGGCACTGACCCGCATCGAGATGCCCGACGACTGGAAGGGCCATCCGCAGCGGAAGGACTATCCGCTCGGCGGTATTCCGGTCGAGTACAAGGGCGCCCAGACTCCGCCACCCGACGAGCGTAGGTCGTACAACTGATGAACAACACGACAGGAAGCAGCGCCGGCGCTACGACGGAAACCATCGTAACGGCGTCCGGTCAGGACTGGGACGACATCGTCACCGCGGCCGCCCGGCAGCGAACCGGCGAGGCCGAACGGATCGTGGTCAACATGGGCCCGCAGCATCCGTCCACGCACGGCGTCTTGCGCCTCATTCTCGAAATCGAGGGTGAGACCGTCGTGGAAGCACGGTGTGGAATCGGCTACCTGCACACCGGAATCGAAAAGAATCTCGAATACCGGAACTGGACGCAGGGCGTCACTTTCGTTACTCGGATGGACTACCTGTCACCGTTCTTCAACGAAACCGCCTACTGCCTCGGAGTCGAGAAACTTCTCGACATCACCGACGACATACCCGAGCGAGCCACCGTCATTCGCGTGATGATGATGGAACTTAATCGGATCTCTTCACATCTTGTCGCCCTGGCGACCGGCGGAATGGAACTGGGCGCCGTGACGGCGATGCTGTTCGGATTCCGCGAACGCGAACTGATTCTGGACGTGTTCGAGACGATCACCGGACTGCGGATGAATCACGCGTACATCAGGCCCGGCGGTCTCGCGCAGGATCTACCCGACGGCTCGGTGGCGAAGGTACGACAACTGTTGAAAGTCCTTCCGAAGCGGTTGCGCGACGTCGAACTGATGCTCAGCGACAACTCCATCTGGAAGGCCCGCACCCAGGGAATCGGATATCTCGATCTCACCGGTTGCATGGCACTCGGAGTGACGGGACCGGTCCTGCGCGCCACAGGTCTCCCCCACGATCAGCGTCGAGCGCAGCCCTACTGCGGCTACGAGAATTACGAGTTCGATGTCGTCACGCACGACGGATCCGATTGCTACGGAAGGTACGTCATCCGCGTCGAGGAGATGAAGGAGTCCCTCAAGATCGTCGAGCAGTGTCTCGACAAGCTGCAACCGGGGCCGGTCATGGTGGACGACAAGAAGATCGCCTGGCCTGCCGATCTCGCCGTCGGACCTGATGGCCTCGGCAACTCGCAGAAGCACATCGCCAAGATCATGGAGTCGTCCATGGAGGGTCTGATTCACCATTTCAAACTGGTCACCGAAGGCATCCGCGTGCCGCCCGGTCAGGTGTACGTCGCCGTGGAATCTCCGCGTGGCGAAATGGGGGTGCACATGGTCAGCGACGGGGGAACCCGGCCGTACCGCGTGCATTTCCGGGATCCGTCGTTCACAAACCTTCAAGCGGTAGCGGCGATGTGTGAGGGAGGCATGGTGTCCGACGTGATCGCTTCGGTCGCCAGTATCGATCCCGTCATGGGTGGAGTGGACCGATGACCGGCCCGAACGGTTCGACACGGGTGTTCGTCGAACTCGGACCGCGACCGGAGGAACCCACTCAATTGGTACGCCCAGGCGCACGGTCGAGCTATCCCCCCGACGTACTCGCCCGACTCGACGCCGATGCCGACACCGTCATCGCTCGTTATCGCGAGCCTGACGCCGCTGCGATAACCAGTCGATCGGCCCTCCTGCCGCTTCTTCATCTCGTGCAATCGGAGGACGGGTACATCACGCCGGCCGGGATCGATTTCTGCAGTGCCAAGCTAGGTTTGACGGGCGCTGAGGTCGCCGCCGTTTCCACTTTCTACTCCATGTATCGCCGTGGTCCGACGGGAGAGTATCTGGTCGGAGTCTGCACCAACACGCTGTGCGCGATCATGGGCGGTGACGACATCCTCGCGGCACTCGAAGAGCACCTGGGCTCGGCAGGCTCCAGGGACGAAGGCGGACACACCATCTCGACGTCCGACGGCAAGATCACCCTCGAACACATCGAGTGCAATGCGGCGTGCGACTACGCGCCCGTCGTGATGATCAACTGGGAGTTCTTCGACAATCAGACTCCGGAATCGGCGCGCTCACTTGTCGACGCGTTACGCGCCGGAGAGCGCGTGACGCCCAGTCGCGGTGCGACGCTGTGTTCGTTCCGACAGACCGCGCGCACCCTGGCCGGTTTCCCGGATACGCGAATCGAAGCGGCCGAAGCGCAGACCGTCGGCGGGGCAACTCTTGCCGGATTGCGTGTCAGCCGATCTCTCGACGACAACCGATCAGGCCCGGCTTCCGTGGTCGACGCTCCCGGCGAAGGGAAGTGACATGACACTCGCCCCCGTTCTGAGTCGTCACTGGGATCAACCGAACTCGTGGACCCTCGACAGCTACCTTCGTCACGACGGCTACCAGGCCCTACGCAAAGCTCTCGACGGCTCCCCCGATGCCGTGATCGAGACGGTCAAGGACGCGGGCCTTCGCGGGCGCGGTGGCGCCGGCTTCCCGACGGGCCTCAAGTGGAGCTTCATCCCGCAGGTCTCTGAAGACACGCCCGGAGACGGCAAACCTCATTACCTCGTCGTCAATGCCGACGAGTCCGAGCCTGGCACATGCAAGGACATGCCGTTGATGATGGCGACTCCCCACACGTTGGTGGAGGGAGTGATCATCGCGGCGTACGCAATTCGAGCAGCCAAGGCGTTCATCTACGTCAGGGGCGAGGTAGTCCCTGTCCTGCGACGCCTACAGACTGCTGTGGCCGAGGCCTACGCGGCCGGATATCTGGGCCGAAACATCCTCGGTTCGGGATTCGATCTGGATCTCGTCGTTCACGCCGGAGCCGGCGCGTATATCTGTGGGGAGGAGACAGCCCTTCTCGATTCCCTGGAGGGGCGGCGCGGTCAGCCTCGCTTGCGGCCGCCGTTCCCCGCTGTCGCCGGCCTCTACGCCTGCCCGACCGTCGTCAACAACGTCGAGTCCATCGCAAGTGTTCCGTCGATCGTCCTCGGCGGCCCGGAGTGGTTCCGGTCGATGGGAAGTGAGAAGTCACCGGGATTCACGCTGTACTCGCTCTCGGGTCATGTCACCACTCCCGGCCAGTACGAGGCGCCGCTCGGCATCACCTTGCGAGAGCTTCTCGACTACGCGGGCGGCGTTCGGGTCGGCCACACCCTCAAGTTCTGGACTCCCGGCGGATCCTCGACACCGATCTTCACCGAGGAACACCTCGATGTCCCACTCGACTACGAGGGCGTCGGCGCCGCGGGATCGATGCTGGGCACCAAGGCACTGCAGATATTCGACGACACAACCTGCATCGTGCGCGCGGTGTTGCGATGGACCGAGTTCTACGCCCACGAATCCTGCGGTAAGTGCACGCCGTGCCGAGAAGGTACGTACTGGCTGGTGCAGATCCTGCGGCGACTGGAAGGCGGAACAGGTACCGAAGCCGATCTCACCAAACTTCTCGACATCTCCGACACGATCCTCGGAAAGTCCTTCTGCGCGTTAGGTGATGGAGCGACCAGCCCGATCATGTCCTCCCTGAAGTACTTCCGCGAGGAATACGTCGCGCATTTCGACGGCAACGGATGCCCGTTCGATCCTCGCCGGTCCGTTCTCGCGACAGGAGCGTTCGTCTCATGACTGCAGCCGACGCTACCAAGGCCGACACGGCACCGCCTATTGATCTGGTCACCCTCACTATCGACGGCCGAGAACTTCAGGTTCCCAAGGGCACGTTGATCATTCGCGCTGCAGAGATGATCGGCACCCAGATTCCGCGGTTCTGCGATCATCCGCTTCTGGATCCGGTCGGGGCGTGCCGCCAGTGCATCGTGGAGGTCGAAGGTCAACGCAAGCCGGTGGCGTCCTGCACGACACCGGTTGCGGACGGCATGGTCGTCACCACGCAACTCACGTCGCCGGTGGCCGAGAAGGCGCAGCGGGGGGTGATGGAACTCCTGCTCATCAACCACCCGTTGGACTGCCCCGTGTGCGACAAGGGCGGCGAGTGCCCGCTCCAGAACCAGGCGATGTCGACCGGTCGCACGGAATCGCGGTTCGGTGAGGAGAAACGGACCTACCCCAAACCCATCCCACTCTCGTCCGAGATCCTCCTCGACCGCGAGCGTTGCGTCCTCTGCGCCAGATGCACGCGGTTTTCGGGCCAGATCGCCGGCGACCCGTTCATCGATCTCCTCGAGCGCGGTGCACTTCAACAGGTCGGGATTTACGCCAACGAGCCCTTCGAGTCCTACTTCTCGGGCAACACCATCCAGGTGTGCCCGGTCGGTGCACTCACCAGCACGGCATACCGATTCCGGGCGCGACCGTTCGATCTGGTGTCCAGCCCCAGCGTGTGCGAGCACTGCGCGGACGGATGTGCCCAGCGCACGGACCACCGTCGCGGCAAGGTTCTTCGTCGTCTCGCCGGGGACGACCCCGACGTCAACGAGGAGTGGAATTGCGACAAGGGACGTTTCGCTTTCACGTACACGACCCAAGGCGATCGGATCACCACCCCCCTCATCCGCAACGCTGATGGCGAATTGATTCCGGCGTCGTGGCCCATGGCACTCGACCTCGTTGCGCGAACCTTCGCACAGGCCCACGGTGACGCGGGCGTACTCGTCGGTGGACGCTCGACCCGGGAGGACGCGTACGCCTACAGCAAGTTCGCGCGAGTTGCTCTCGCTACCAACAATATCGACTTCCGGATCCGCGCTCACTCAGCCGAAGAGACCAGCTTTCTCTCAGCTCACGTCGCGGGCCGCACACTCGAAGAGTCGGTGACGTACCAAGATCTCGAATCAGCTCCGGCCGCGTTGCTGGTCGCTCTCGAGCCAGAGGAGGAGTCACCGATCATCTTCCTGCGGCTACGCAAAGCCGCTCGTTTCGGCAAGACAACAGTGCTCGCCAGCGCGCCGTTCGCTACGCGAGGCCTGCAGAAGATGGGCGGCGGTCTGCTTCGGACCGTACCCGGAAGTGAAGCAGCTCTGATGGATTCGTTGGCAGGCCCTGGAAGTGTGGAGGGTCAGCTCCTCCGACAACCCGGCGCAGTGATCCTGCTGGGCGAACGACTCAGTGAGGTGGCGGGCGGCTTCTCGGCGGCGGTACGCCTCGCCGAAGCGACGGGAGCTTGTTTGGCTTGGGTTCCACGCCGCGCTGGTGATCGCGGCGCCGTCGAGGCCGGCGCGTTGCCGGGATTGCTTCCCGGTGGACGCCCCGTTGCCGACCCGGCGGCACGTCAAGAGGTGGAATCGATGTGGGGCGCCTCCGTCCCGGCCTCCGACGGTCGCGATGTCTCCAGCCTCCTGGGTTCAGGGCGGTCGACTGCGGCGCTACTTGTCGGCGGCGTGGAGTTGGGTGATCTCCCGAACCCGGCAAAGGCACGAGCCGCGATCGAAGCCGCAGGGTTCGTGGTGAGTTTGGAGATCCGTCACAGCGAAATCACCGAACTCGCCGACGTCGTCTTCCCCGTGGCGCCGGTCGCCGAGAAGCCCGGTATCTTCCTCGACTGGGAAGGCCGCGAGCGCGTGTTCGACACCGCGTTGAGAACGACAGGAGTAATGCCAGATCAGCGCGTCCTTCACGCGATCGCAGCCGAGATGGGTATCGACCTGGGCTTGCCCGACGCAGCTTCCGCGCGCGCAGAGATACGCCGCCTCGGACCATGGTCCGGATTGCGCCCCACTTCACCTCAGGTACCCGCAGGCACCGTGCCCACACCGGCGCCAGGCGAGGCGGTGTTGTCGAGTTGGCGGATGCTGCTCGACAACGGCCGTTTGCAGGACGGCGAGCCCAACCTGGCCGGTACTGCACGGTCCCCGCTCGTGCGTTTGTCGGCCGAAACCGCGGCCGAGATCGACGCCGTGAGCGGCGATCAGGTTGCCGTATCGACTGAATCCGGCGTCGTCACATTGCCGTTGGAGATCACCGAGCTACCGCCTCGAACAGTCTGGTTGCCGCTCAATTCACCGGGTAGCACCGTCTACGAAACGCTCTGCGCCTCCGTGGGGTCCGTGGTGAGGATCGCGAAGGTGACGGCGCAATGACTGGCTACGAGTACTTCGCGAACGCCGATACCGTCGCCGCTCCAGTCGACCTGTCGGCGTTCGGGCACGACCCGTGGTGGTTGGTGATCGGCAAAGCTCTCGCCATCTTCGTGTTCCTCGTACTCACTCCGCTGGTGGCGATCTACGCAGAACGAAAAGTCATGGCGCGTATGCAGATGCGTGTCGGACCGAACCGCGTCGGCCCCCGTGGAATGCTCCAGAGTCTCGCCGACGGAATCAAACTCGCCCTCAAGGAAGGCATCACTCCTACCGGAGCCGACAAACCGATTTACCTCCTCGCGCCCGTCATCGCAGTCGTGCCCGCGTTCATGGCTTTTGCCGTCATTCCGTTCGGTCCGCAGGTGTCGATCTTCGGAACCCTCTCACCCCTGCAACTGACCGATCTGCCGGTCGGAGTTCTCTACATCCTCGCCGTGACCTCGATCGGTGTGTACGGCATCGTGCTTGCCGGCTGGTCCTCGGGATCGACATATCCACTACTGGGCGCACTTCGATCGACCGCGCAGGTCATCTCCTACGAGGTAGCGATGGGACTGTCCTTCGCCGCAGTCTTCCTCTACGCCGGAACGATGTCCACGTCCGGAATCGTCAGTGCCCAACAAGGTGCCTGGTACGTCTTTCTCCTCCTGCCGTCTTTCCTGATCTACGTGACAGCGATGGTCGGCGAAACCAACAGAGCGCCCTTCGACCTTCCGGAGGCCGAGGGCGAACTGGTAGGTGGGTTCCACACCGAGTACTCCTCACTCAAGTTCGCGATGTTCATGCTCGCCGAATACGTGAACATGGTGACGGTGTCCGCTCTGGCCACGACGCTGTTTCTGGGCGGGTGGCATGCACCATTCCCATTCAACCTGTGGGACGGAGCCAATTCCGGTTGGTGGCCCGTGCTGTGGTTTGTCGCCAAGGTGTGGGGCTTCCTCTTCGTCTTCATCTGGTTGCGCAGCACCCTTCCGAGGTTGCGCTACGACCAGTTCATGAATCTCGGCTGGAAGATTCTCATCCCCGCAGCCTTGGCGTGGGTGATGGTGATCGCGACTGTTCGCGCCTTCCGCAACGAGGGTTACAACACGTGGCTCGTACTGCTCTGCGTCGCACTGGTTCTCGGAGCTGCGCTGCTCACGGTGTTGGCCGGAACCTACCGGGGCCGTCGCCGAACCGCGGCGTTGGTGCCCGATTCGGGGACTCGGCCTTTCGATGCGATGTCGGGCGGCTTCCCGGTTCCACCCCTACCTGGTCAAACGCTGTCTAATCAAACGGTGCCGGACCGAAAACTACCGGGTCAGAAGGTGCCACCGCCGCGGCGGACAGATGTTTCCGACACATCGGAGGACTCCCATGCCTGATTTCCTCGGACCTATCGCGGGTTTCGGAGTGACGCTCTCGACAATGTTCAAGAAGCCCGAGACAGAGTTCTATCCGGAGGAGAAGCGCCCCACCGCGCCCGGATATCACGGTCGCCACCAACTCAACCGGTATTCGGACGGACTCGAGAAGTGCATCGGGTGCGAACTGTGCGCGTGGGCCTGCCCCGCCGACGCAATCTACGTCGAAGGTGCTGACAACACCGAAGAAGAACGGTTCTCCCCAGGTGAGCGTTACGGGCGGGTGTATCAGATCAACTACCTGCGGTGCATCGGCTGTGGCCTCTGCGTCGAGGCTTGCCCCACTCGGGCCCTCACGATGACCAACGAGTACGAGATGACCGACGACAACCGAGCCGGGTTGATCTACGAGAAGGATCGCCTCCTCGCACCATTGAAGCCCGACATGACAGCACCACCACACGCGCTGCGTCCCGGCACAACTCAGGACGACTACTACCGCGGCGACATCGCAGCAGCTGCCGAGCAAGCAGCACCCGAGCAAGCAGCACCCGAACCGGAGCCGAGCCAGGAGACCGAGAAATGATCGCGGCGGTCACGACCACGATCCTGGCGGAGGGAACGATGACTTCGACCTCCACCGGCGAAGCGGTTCAGTTCTGGATCCTCGGAACCTTGGCGGTGATCAGCGCTTTGGGTGTCGTCGCCGCTCCCAAAGCCGTCTATTCTGCACTCTTCCTTGCAATGACGATGATCATCCTGGCCGTGTTCTACATCGTGCAGGGCGCACTGTTCCTGGGCGTCGTCCAGATCGTCGTCTACACCGGCGCAGTGATGATGTTGTTCTTGTTCGTCCTGATGCTCGTGGGCGTGGATTCTTCGGATTCCTTGATCGAAACTCTACGGGGACAACGAGTCAGCGCGATCGTGATCGGCGTCGGATTCGGGCTGCTGCTCATCGGTGGCCTCGGTAATGCGTCGATCTCGGGCTTCACCGGCTTCACCGGACTCGAGCAGGGCAACATCGACGAACTCGCCGATCTCATTTTCATCCGCTACGTCTGGGCCTTCGAACTGACGGGCGCACTACTGATCACGGCGACACTCGGCGCCATGATGCTCGCGCATCGGGAGAAGATCGGAGCCACACTCAGCCAACGCGAACTCTCGCAGCAACGGTTCGCGTACCTGGGCAGCGATGAGAACAATCCCGAAAAAGGCTCGGCCACTCCACTCCCGAGCCCCGGCGTGTACGCACGACACAACGCGGTGGACATGCCGGCTTTGTTGCCGGACGGATCGTTCTCGACACTCTCCGTCAGCAGTGCGCTCACTCCGCGATCCCCGGATCCGAGTACCGGTGAGGAGTCTGCGCGATGAATCCCGAGAATTACCTGTATCTGTCGGTCCTGTTGTTCACCATCGGGGCTGCGGGAGTCCTCCTGCGACGCAACGCCATCGTGGTGTTCATGTGCATCGAGCTGATGCTCAACGCCGCCAATCTGGCGTTCGTGACTTTCGCGCGTATGCACGGCAATCTCGACGGCCAGATTTTCGCCTTCTTCACGATGGTGGTCGCTGCAGCCGAAGTTGTCGTCGGCCTGGCAATCATCATGATCATCTTCCGATCTCGGCGTTCTGTATCCGTCGACGACGCAGACCTGCTGAAGTACTGACATGTCAGGAGGAATCACGTCCGCCATCTGGTTGCTCCCCGCCCTGCCGCTGTGCGGCGCCGCTGTTCTTTTGCTGGCCGGTCGCCGCACGAACGTGTGGGGTCACCTGCTCGCCTGCGTCATGGCTCTCGCGTCGTTCGTCGTGGCAGTAGTATTTTTCATCGCGATGCTCGGCCGCGACACCGCCGACCGCACCGTTACCGAGCACCTGTTCAGTTGGGTCCCGGTCGACAGTCTTCAAGTCGAGTTCGGACTACAGCTGGACCAACTGTCGATGTGTTTCGTCCTGCTCATCACGGGTGTGGGTTCGCTAATCCACATCTACTCCGTCGGCTACATGGCGCACGACCCCGAGCGTCGTAAGTTCTTCGCGTACCTCAATCTATTCCTGGCAGCGATGCTGCTCCTGGTGCTCGCCGACAATTTCCTCGGACTCTACGTCGGCTGGGAAGGCGTCGGTCTGGCGTCGTACCTGCTCATCGGATTCTGGCAGCACAAGCCCTCGGCGGCGACCGCGGCGAAGAAAGCATTTGTCGTCAATCGTGTCGGCGACATCGGCTTGATGATCGCAATGATGTTGATGTTCAGCACATTCGGATCGCTCTCGTTCAGCAATGTCTTCGGCGACGCATCGGGCGCAAGCGAAGGTGTCCTGACGGCGATCGGTCTGATGCTCCTCCTCGCTGCGTGCGCGAAGTCGGCGCAGGTGCCGCTGCAGTCGTGGCTCGGCGACGCGATGGAGGGCCCCACCCCTGTATCGGCGCTGATCCACGCCGCCACGATGGTCACTGCCGGCGTGTACCTGATCGTGCGCTCGAATCCGATCTTCGATCTCGCGCCCGACGCTCAGCTCGTGGTTGTCATCGTCGGTGCAGTGACGCTCTTGTTCGGTGCGATCATCGGCTGCGCGAAAGACGACATCAAGAAAGCGCTCGCCGCATCGACCATGAGTCAGATCGGATACATGGTCCTGGCCGCGGGTCTCGGGCCGGCCGGGTATGCCTTCGCGATTTTGCACCTCATCACCCACGGATTCTTCAAGGCGGGTCTGTTCCTCGGCGCAGGTTCGGTGATGCACGCGATGAACGACGAAACCGACATGCGGCGCTACGGCGGACTCCGAGCGTTCATGCCACTGACTTTTGTCACCTTCGGACTCGGTTACCTTGCCATCATCGGTGTTCCGCCGTTCGCAGGGTTCTTCTCCAAGGACAAGATCATCGAAGTTGCGATCGGTGAGGGTGGCGTGAAGGGTGTCGTGCTGGGCCTTGTCACCCTGTTGGGCGCAGCGCTCACTGCCTTCTATATGAGCCGTGTGATGCTGATGACCTTCTTCGGGAAGGCCCGCTGGGAAGACCAGAAACCTCACGAATCTCCCGCGGTGATGACATCTCCGATGATCATCTTGGCGGTGGGGTCCGTCGGGGCCGGCATGCTCCTGACCATCGGGTCCAGCTTGCAGAACTGGCTCGAACCAGTAGTCGGCTCCCATCACGTCGAACCGCCCATACCAGCATGGTCCATCACCGCGCTGGCGCTGCTCGCAGTTGCCGCGGGCGTCGCGATTGCTTACCGCGAGTACGCCACCCGTGAGATTCCACTGGCGCCGCCGACTCCGGCCTCCCCGTTGACCGTTGCGGCTCGCCACGATCTCTACGGCGATGCCTTCAACGAGGCGGTGTTCATGAAGCCCGGTCGACAACTCACCAAGTCGTTGGAAGTGGTCGACACCAAGGGAATAGGCGGCATGGTGGGCAGCTTTGCGGTGGTAGTCACCGGGTTGTCTGCGCTCACGCGGAAGCTGCAGACCGGGTTTGTTCGCTCGTACGCGCTGGTGATGTTTGTCGGAGCAACACTCGTGGTCGCGACAATGATGGCGGTGACACTGTGGTGATACAAGCGGCGGTGAGCGACTCTGTGACAAATGCCGGCTTCCCTGCGCTGACGGCGCTCTGGCTGCTTCCGCTCATCGGAGCGGGTGTAGTCCTCGCCCTACCGGCACGGTCGTACCAATTTGCCAAGTCTCTCGCGTTGACTGTGTCCGTGGCGGTCCTGGTGGTCGCCGCCGTTCTCGGAGTTGCGTTCGACCGCGGCGGCGAACAATTTCAGTTTGTCGAAAGCCACAGCTGGATACCGACTTTCGGTACCAGCTACACACTTGGACTCGACGGGATCGCTCTCGTTCTGGTTCTTCTCACCGCCGTGCTGGTTCCATTACTTCTGATCGCGGGCTGGAATGACGTCCCGGCAGACCCGGCATCACCCAAGAGAATGCCGCACACCTACTTCGCCCTGATCCTTGTTGTCGAGTCCATGGTGATGATTTCGTTCAGCGCCTTGGACATTCTCTTGTTCTACATTTTCTTCGAAGCGATGCTGATACCGATGTATTTCCTCATCGGCGGGTTCGGTGGAATGGGTAGATCTCGCGCCGCCGTGAAGTTTCTGCTCTACAACCTCCTCGGCGGCCTGGTCATGCTCGCCGCCGTCATCGGCCTGTACGTGGTCACCACTCGCGACGAGAGTCCGTTCACCAGCGGCACTTTCGACTTCCGGGCGATCGCCTCAGCGGCAAACAGCGGTGAACTCGGCGTGGGCCCCGGGGTGCTCAACGCCTTGTTCCTCGGATTCATGTTCGCGTTCGCGGTGAAAGCACCCCTCTGGCCGCTGCACAGTTGGTTGCCCGACTCCGCGGTGGAATCGACTCCGTCGACAGCGGTGTTGATGATGGCGGTCGTGGACAAGGTGGGCACCTTCGCGATGATTCGGTACTGCCTGCAACTGTTCCCGGAGTCGTCGTCGACTTTTGCACCGTGGATCATCACGCTCGCCGTGATCGGGATCGTCTACGGGGCGATACTGGCGATCGCGCAAACAGACGTGATGAGACTGATCGCCTACACGTCGATCTCACACTTCGGCTTCATCATTCTCGGAATCTTCGCGATGACCAGCCAGAGCCAGGCGGGTTCCGCGCTGTACATGGTCAATCACGGAGTCTCCACTGCGGCACTGTTCTTGATCGCGGGATTCCTCGTCTCACAGCGAGGTACTCGATCGATCGCAGCGTACGGCGGCGTCCAGAAAGTCGCACCCGTCCTGGCAGGCACATTCCTCGTAGCGGGGTTGGCAACGCTGTCGCTGCCGGGTCTGGCTCCGTTCATCAGTGAGTTCCTGGTGCTGATCGGAACGTACTCGCGCTACCACGTGGCCGCTATCGCAGCCACCGCCGCGCTCGTGCTGTCCGCGATCTACATCCTCTGGCTGTATCAGCGCATGATGGGCGGACCCGTGAAGGAAGGACAGGGAACGATCCGCGACCTCGCGCGACGCGAACTCGTGGTGGTCGCCCCTCTGATCGCTCTCCTGCTGCTACTGGGCATCTACCCCAAGCCTGCCTTGGACGTCATCACTCCTGCAGTGAGTCACACAGCGGTCGACGAGGCGCCGACCCCGCTCGTCGCCGACCACGAAGGAGGTGCCCACAAATGAGCTCCTTCAACGACGTGACCGTCCTCGGCTCAGCCGGCACGGCGTCACCCAGTGTCGAATACAGCCTGCTCTCGCCGATGTTGATCGTGTTCGGTGTTGCGATTGTGGGCGTACTCATCGAGGCATTTGCACCCCGGCGTTTTCGATACCCCGTGCAACTCGTCCTCGGTGTCGCAGGCTTGGCGGCCGCATTCGTGGCAGTGCTTCTGCTCGCCGGCACGCGGTCGACGGCGATGATGGGTTCTGTAGCGGTCGACGGTCCGACCCTTTTCCTGCAGGCCACGATCCTTCTCGTGTCGATCCCCGCAGTACTGCTGATCGCCGAGCGAGGCTCGGGCAACACCGCCGAGGTGATCGCGCAACACGACGCGCTCGGCAGCTTCACCCCTCAAGCGTCGAGCGTCCCGGGAAGTGTTGCGGAACAAGAAGCGGTCAAGGTCGGTATCGCCCAGACCGAGGTCTTTCCGCTCACGCTTTTTGCGGTCGGCGGCATGCTCCTCTTTCCCGCTTCGAACGATCTACTGACGATGTTCGTTGCGCTCGAGGTGTTCTCACTGCCTCTGTATCTCCTGTGCGGCCTGGCGCGTCGACGTCGTCTGCTCTCCCAGGAAGCCGCGCTCAAGTACTTTCTCCTCGGAGCATTTTCGTCGGCGTTCTTCGTTTTCGGAATCGCGTTGCTGTACGGCTATGCCGGGACGGTCACACTCTCCGGTATCGCCGACGCAGCACGCATCGGGTCGGGTACCGACGCCTTCCTGTGGCTCGGGACAGCACTCGTGGCAGTGGGATTGTTGTTCAAAGTCGGTGCGGTGCCGTTCCATTCGTGGATTCCCGACGTCTATCAAGGGGCGCCGACGCCGATCACCAGTTTCATGGCGACCGCGACCAAGATCGCCGCATTCGGTGCCATCCTTCGTGTCTTCTATGTGGCTCTGCCCAACGAATACGTGAACTGGCGTCCACTGATGTGGGCGGTCGCGATACTCACGATGGTTGTCGGATCGATCGTCGCTGTGACGCAGACCGACATGAAGCGGATGCTCGCGTATTCGGCCATCGCGCACACCGGATTCATTCTGACCGCTGTGGTTGCGGATTCGGACGCCGGCCTGGCCTCGGCGATGTTCTACCTTCTGGCTTACGGATTCAGCACAGTGGGCGCGTTCGCAGTCGTGAGTCTGGTTCGGGACGCAGACGGTGAGGTCGCGACGCTCTCGCGCTGGGCCGGATTGGGCCGGCGCTCACCGCTGGTCGGGGTTGTGTTTGCACTGTTCCTGTTGGCTTTCGCCGGGATCCCGTTGACCAGTGGGTTCATCGGAAAGTTCGCCGTGTTCAGCGCGGCCGCCGAGGGTGGTGCCGCACCTCTCGTGATCGTCGGCGTCCTGTGCAGCGCGATCGCCGCGTACTTCTACGTGCGAGTGATCGTGTTGATGTTCTTCACCGAATCGGCCGCAGACGCTCCGACCGTCGTGGTGCCGAGTGCACTGACCAGCAGTGTGATCGGCCTCGGCGCCGGTGTCACGCTCATCCTCGGCATACTCCCCCAGCCGGCGCTCGACCTCGCCGAGCGTGCAGCGGACTTCCTACACTGAGCCGATGCGTGAATCTGATTGGGACGCCGGACTGCCGAGCACCATCCGGTCGCCATGGTTCGTGGGGTTTTCAGCGGTAGCGATTGTCCATCTGATCCTCAATGCCGCTGATGCTGCGCCCTGGGACGGGATCACCAAGGTCATGCTCGCTCCGATTCTGGCTGCCTGGGTTGTCGCCCGCCGCGGACCTCGAATTGTGGCTGCGGCACTGATTGCCTGTGCTTTCGGAGATTTGTTCCTGATCTGGGAGAGCACGTTTGTCATCGGGATGGCAGCCTTCGCGATCGGTCACCTCTGCTTCATCCGATTCTTTCTCTCAAGCGGCGCTCTTCGGGAGATACGAAGGCGGCCATGGTTTCTGTGCGCTTACACCGTCGCTGGAATCGCTCTTGTGTCGTACACCTGGACCGGTCTCGAACCTGAACTTCGAATTGCTGTCCCCGTGTACGCCGCAATCCTGGTGGGAACTGCATCAACCGCACTGGCGTACAACACGATCACCGGTATCGGCGGCGCTCTCTTCCTCGTCTCCGACGCCCTCATCCTGCTCGGTCAGGCCAACAGGTGGCAGCCTGCCGCTGCGGGCATCTGGATCATGACGCTGTACATCCTCGCTCTGTTGCTTCTGACAGTCGGAGTTCTCGGCCGGAGTAATACGACAAACCGTCCATTAGCTCAGAGACTGTAAGGATCAGCAACCAGCTGGACATCTCTTCATATGACCCACCTACCGCCACGTCGATCATCACAGCGCGCAGGAAGTTGTCGCCGAGACTTTCCTCGTAGCCTGGCGACGCTTGGACGAAGTTCCCGAGCAGGCACTGCCGTGGCTGTTGGTGGTGGCTCGAAACACCGTGAACAACAACCGTCGCAGCGTTCGGCGCCTTGACGCGCTCACCGAGAAGATGGGACGCATCGAGCAGATTGCGGCATCGACGCCGGGCGCCGACGTCACTGTCACCGAACGCACGGAACTGGTCGAAGCACTGGCAACACTCACCGTCACCGAACGTGAAGCCCTGCTCCTGACTGCCTGGGACGGATTGACCGCCACCGAAGCCGCGCGGGTCGCCGGGTGTTCGGTTCCGGCCATGCATGTTCGTCTCTTTCGCGCTCGGCGTCGATTAGGCGCCGGGTTGGCTTCGGAATCCGTCACCGTAATCCCGATGAACACCGCCCGACCTTGCGCTGCCGCCGAACACGGGAGTACCCCATGAGCAAAGATCTGCTGACCACGCTCGAGAAGCTGCGACCGAGCGATACGGTATCCGCCGAATTCTGGCCCGAGAACGTCCAGGAGGCCGCCCGCGCGCGAATAATGGCTACCGAAAACAACATTGGGGCAACCAAAGCTCCACGCCGCCGAGTCAGTGTCATCGTTCTCGTCGCAGCGGTCTGCGCTGCGGGAGTGGTGGGCTGCGCCGCTGCCACGGCGATGATGCCGAAACCGTTCACCGACATGTACTCGGGTTGGCAGACGATGCCGGGAACCAACGGCGGAATCGATCCGTCCACCGCCGAGCGGGTCGGGTCCATTCCCGGACCTGACGGAACCCTGTTCAGCGTCTTCGTTGCCCACGGCGCCAATGGCTGGAGGTGCGTCGCCCCGGTCTTCGAATCTGCCGAAGATCTCGATCAGCGAGCACCCTCCGATTTCAGCCACCTTGGAGACAGTTGCTTTCCTGCTGCAGATCCCGATATGTACCCGGAGGAGGCGTCACCCTTCCTGTTCGGAGGCGGCGCCGGCATCATGGTTGCGGGTCCGCACGAGGCAACCTACGACGCAGGGGCAGGAGGCGCCGTTCGGGCCGAACTCCACACCGTTGACGGCAATATCTATCCGACTGTTCTAGCCGAAGACCGCTTCTACGGTTGGATTCCATTGACGCTCACGTTCCCGCGACCAACCCTCGTCGGATATGCCGCGGACGGGACGGTCGTCGGCACCAGGTGAGCTGTCGGTACCCTCGGAAGATGACTGCACAGGCCCCGAACGAGCGCACCCCCAGCCAGTGGGAAGAGATCACTGCAGCCGACTCGACGCATTCCACACGATATGTCGAGCGTTTCCGTTCCATGAGAGCGGACGGCAAGGACATTGTCGGGGAAGCACGTTTGATCGACGCGATGCTCGGACGCGGTGGTCGGGTTCTCGATGCAGGGTGCGGGCCTGGCCGACTCGGCGGTTACCTGCACGACGTCGGTCACGCGGTTGTCGGCGTCGATGTCGACCCGGTTCTCATCGCTGCCGCGGAGGAGGACCATCCCGGCCCGACGTGGCTTGTCGGCGATCTCGCCGAACTCGATCTTCCGGCCCGCGGTGTCGAGGCAGATTTCGACGTCATCGTGTCGGCAGGCAACGTGATGGCATTTCTCGCCCCGTCCACCAGGCAAGCAGTACTGGCCGGATTCGCTCGTCATCTCGCTCCGAGCGGCCGAGTGGTCATCGGGTTCGGCGCCGGGCGCGGATACGAGTTCCCCGAGTTCCTTGCCGACGCGACCGCGAGTGGCCTCGAGACTGATCTGCTGCTCTCCACGTGGGATCTGCGCCCCTTCAAGGACAATTCCGAATTCCTCGTCGCGGTGTTCTCGCTCTCCTAGCCCGGCAATAGCCTTCCGCCCTGCAACCCGTCACACTGCGATCAACTCACCCTGATCGCAATCATGGCGATTGTTGTTCACTACGAACACAATTGGATCAATGCGGGTGTGGCCGAGCGGCAAGGCAGCGGTCTGCAAAACCGTCCACGCAGGTTCGACTCCTGCCATCCGCTCTAACTGCAATCCAACACCGACACCGAACCTTAAGGCTGGATCCTGCTTCGAACGAGAGTTTGAATCAGCGTTCGTAGAAGTCGACGTAATCCGAAAGATTACAAGTACTTTGACAATCGTTGAACGACAACTAGTTACGAAGACAGAACAGGAATACCCATGAAACGAGGATTATCGGTCCTCGCGATCGTAGCCATCACTGCCGCCATCGCAAGTTGCAGTTCCACCCCCGATGCTGTCGGGGTCGTCGGCGAGCCACAGACCGGGGGCCATCTCACGGTCGGCATCATCGCACCATGTGGGTTGGACAAGGCACAGACGTCCGGTTGCAATTTCACAAACGTCGAAATCGTCGACAATCTGACCGAGCAACTCCCGGACACCGGCGAAGTAGTGCCATGGTTGGCAAAGTCCTGGGATGTCTCCGAAGACGGGACCTCGTACGTCTTCCATCTCTTGGATGGTGTGACATTCAGCAACGGTGAAACGTTGGATGCAGAAGCCGTGAAGCTGAACTTCGACAATATCGTCGAACTCGGCAAGCAAGGCCGGGCTTTCCAGTCGTCTGCCTACCTGCTGGGATATCAGGGATCGACCGTCATCGACCCACGTACGGTCCAGGTGACATTCAACCAACCCAAAGCTGGTTTTCTGCAAGCCCTTTCAGAGAAGCCCCTGGGCATCATCGCCCCTGAGACGATCACCACGAAAACACCCGAGGAGCGGCTCGCCCAGGGAGTCATCGGCAGCGGCCCCTTCGTGATCAGCAATGTCGTCCAGGACCAGAAGATCGAGGTGAAGCGGCGCGACGATTACCAGTGGTCCTCGCCGAAGAACGCTCACCAGGGACCTGCGTATCTCGACGGAATCACTTTCCAAATCCTGCCCGAGAACGCGGTACGCACCGGCGCCCTTCTCAGCGACCAGATTCAGGTTGCCACCACCGTCCCGGCGAATGACTCCGAGAACATCTCGGCGCAAGGTTTCGACATCGCTTCGCGCTCGTCCGCGGGGGTGGTCTACACCTACTACGCCAACGTGAAAGACCCTGTGCTCCGCGACGAATCTGTCCGCCGCGCGATCCAATCCGGGCTCGACCGAAACGAGATCCACGACACGATCTTCGACCGGTATCAAAAGGTCCCAACCAGCATCTTGTCGTCGACTCATCCGAACTTCACGGACTTGAGCGCCGATCTTGCCTACGATCCGGACCGAGCGAGGGAGATCCTCGACAGAGCTGGATGGAAGCCAGGATCCGACGGCATACGGGAGAAGGACGGCCAGAAACTTTCCGTCAGTATCCAATTCAGCGCTTCGAGTGACAAGCCACTTCACGAACTTGCACAGCAGGAACTGAAGAAGATCGGAGTCGAGCTTCGTATCGACCAGGTAACCGCCGCCGAAATAATCACCAACCGCAATTCCGGTAACTGGCAACTGCAGTACGGAAATCTCACGAGACCCGACCCCGACGTGCTGGTGTCATCCTTCGGCCCCGGATTCAGTCTGTACTTCACCGAGGATTACGACCCCGAACTGCAAAGTTTGCTGACCGCCCAGAGCACCGAACTCGATCCGAGCCAGCGCAACGAACAAACCGCTGAAATACAGCGGATCATCGTCGAGAAGGGGTACGCGTTCCCCGCCACCGAAGGCAGCCAGACCCAAGCCGCCGGACCGAAGGTGCACGGGCTCGCCTTCCAAGCACCGTGGTGGCCGTCCTACGTGGATGCATGGATCGAGAAGTAGTGAAGTCGAAATGACGCAGATCGATTCTCGCGCAGTCACCGAATTTCCCACCGCCGGACACTTCGGTACATATCTTGCACGGTCCGATGGCAACCAGATCTTCGGACTTCGCCCCAACCCCATCGACGGCGATCCGTCTTCGATCGGGTTGGGGGTGCCGTCCACACTCGACGCGCCGTCGCGCCTGACAAGACCGCTGGTTCGTCGGAGCTATCTCCGACACGGGCCTGGAGATACACGCCGCGGTTTCGCCGCGCGTGGCGACGACCCGTATGTACCAGTCAGCTGGGATACTGCTACCGGACTGGTGGCCAACGAAATTGCAAGGGTACGTACCGAACACGGAAACGCGGCGATCTTCGGCGGCTCCTACGGATGGGGATCTGCCGGACGATTCCACCACCCGCAGTCGCAGATCCATCGCTTTCTCAATCTCGCCGGCGGATACACCGCGTCAGTCGAGTCGTACTCGTCCGCCGCGATGCAGGTCATTCTCCGTCGAGTCGCCGGAGGCTACGCAGGGGTCCTCGCATCGAATCCAACATGGGAAGAAGTGGCGCAGCATCGCAGTCTCGTTGTCGCCTTCGGAGGAATGGCCGCACACAACAGTTCCGTGAACGGCGGCGGGATAGGTGTCCATCGCAATCTCGGAGACCAGTTGACCGCCCGCCGCGCGGGAGCAGAATTCGTATTGATTTCTCCCGCCTCGGGCGACGCGCATCCAGGGCTCGAGGCAGACTGGCTTCCCGTCATCCCCGGCAGCGACGTCGCAGTCATGATGGCGCTGGCGTACGAGCTGGTTGTCTCCGGCCACCATGACCGGGAATTCCTCGATGCTCACACCGTGGGATGGCCTCAGTTCGAGGCATACTTGCTGGGGCACAGCGACGGAATACCCAAGACCCCGAAGTGGGCGGGAAGAATCTCAGGTATCGCGCCGACTACCATCGCCGAGCTGGGACGGAAGATCGTCGGCCGGAGAACGGTTTTCACCACCTCGTATTCGTTGCAACGAGCGGATCACGGCGAGCAAGCGCCCTGGATGGCGCTGACGCTGGCCGCACTGACAGGAAATCTCGGGCTTCCCGGGGGCGGTTTCGGATGTGCGTTGGGCGCATTGCACCAGGTCGGCGTACCACAGAACGGATTCAAGCCCGCATCCTTCGATCAGGGGGTTCGGCCGATCGACTCGTTTATCCCCGTGGCTCGCATCACCGACATGCTCGAAAACCCCGGCGGCACATTCGACTACGACGGCGGTCGGTACACATTTCCCGACACGAGACTGATCTACTGGGCCGGCGGTAATCCGTTTCACCACCACCAGGATCTCAACCGCCTCGTTCGTGCGTGGCAGACACCGGAGACGATCGTCGTCCACGAGCACTTCGCCAATTCGCTTGCACGACACGCTGATATTGTCCTGCCTGCAGCGACCTGGCTCGAACGTAACGATTTTGCCGCCGGCGCCGATGACCATATATCCGCGATCGTGAAGGCTGCCGAACCACCACCCGACGTGCGCACCGATTACGAGATCTTCAGCGCAATAGCCAGTCGACTCGGGTTCGGAGGAGAGTTCACCGAAAACCGCACCGCCGACGAATGGGTGCAAGAGCTGTATCGCAGGACTCGGGAGCGCGCAGCAGAGTCGGGCTTCCCAATCCCCGACTGGGACGAATTACGCCGTCGCGGAGTCATTCCCGCGCCGCCGATTCCCACGCCGCCGGGGCCACTGCGACTCCTGCGGGAGAATCCCGAGGCAAACCCGCTCGCGACGCCGTCCGGCATGGTCGAGATCTTTTCCGAGACGATCGATTCCTTCGGATACGATGATTGCCTCGGACACCCGGCGTGGTTCGAACCTCGTGAGTGGCTGGGATCAACGGCGCAACGTAACTACCCGTTCCATCTTCTGTCCGGACAACCGGAGAGACGCCTGCACTCGCAGTTCGACAACGGATCCCATTCACGCGCAGGAAAGATCCGTGAGCGAGAACCAATCCAGATCAATACAACGGACGCGCTCGAACGCGGTATCGCCGACGGCGACATTGTTCGCGTGTACAACGAGCGAGGTCAGGTTCTCGCGGGCGCGCGGTTGACGAAATCACTTCGCCGGTCTGTCGTTCGACTGTCGACCGGGGCATGGTACGACCCGATCGCCCCCGGAGGCCTCGACGTCCACGGGAATCCAAACGTTCTGACAGCCGATCGAGGGACGTCCCGGCTCGCGCAAGGACCCAGTGCTCACAGCGCACTCGTTCAAATCGAAAAGTACAACGAACCCCTACCTCCGATTCGGGCTTTCGAATCGATGTGGGAGATCGAGGACGGATCAGAAATCACCGATGGTCACCACTGACAACTGGAAGTCCGCCGCACAAGGAGTCGGCGTGTACGACTCAGTCGCAGACGCAATCGGAAACACTCCCCTAGTCAAACTCAACAGCGTGACCGACGGTGCAGCCGCGACGGTCTACGTGAAGCTCGAATATCTCAACCCGGGTGGGAGCGTGAAGGATCGCGCAGCGCTGGCGATGATCCGTGCGGCTGAAGCCGCAGGCGACCTACGCCCCGGTGGAACGGTGGTCGAAGGAACGTCAGGAAACACCGGCGTCGGCTTGGCAATGATCGCGGCCTCGCGTGGATACCGGACCGTTGTCGTGGTTCCCGACAAGACAAGCTCGGAGAAGATTGCTCTTCTCCGAGCGCACGGAGCAGAAGTGCGGGTGACACCGGGTGGTCGCCCTTCGCATCATCCCGAATTCGTCCGCAACATCGCTGCTCGCCTCGCTCAGGAGATTCCGGGCGGCTGGCTGGCCGGTCAGTACGACAACCCCGCCAACCCTGCTGCTCACCGCACATCCACAGGCCCGGAGATCTGGAACCAGACCTCCGGCCGGATAAGTCATTTCGTCGCGGGGATCGGCACAGGTGGAACCGTGACCGGAGCAGGCGGATATTTGAAGGAAGTGTCCGGTGGGACGGTCACCGTTATCGGAGCCGACCCGCAGCACTCCGTCTACGGTGGCGGCGACGGACGCGCCTGGCACGTGGAGGCGGTCGGCCACTTCTTGCATCCGGACACGGAGAAGGATGATTGGCCGGACTCTTACCACACCGACATCGTCGATCAGATCGAACAGATCACCGACCTCGAGGCTATCGTCACGCTTCATCGGCTGGCTCGTGAGGAGGGGCTGCTGCTGGGAGGTTCGAGCGGTATAGCGGTGGCGGCCGGGCTGAGAGCAGCGCGAATCCTCGGCGCAGAGGACGTCGTCGTCGTTATTGCACCGGATTCCGGAAGGGCTTACTTGTCGAAGTATTTCGATGACGACTGGCTCGGTCCACTTGGATTTCCCCTGTACCGCAGTGCTCCCGGCCCGGTCGTCCGCGACACACTGCAGAACCGCTACGACCTCTTTCGATACGTCCCGGCATCCGCGTCGGTCGCAGTGGCACGAGAGCTGATCGGCAATGGCGAATTGTTGCCCGTAGCGTTACAACGATCTGTCCGCGGGTCCGTTCCGGTGACCGAGATCCTGGGAATCGTAACCGTCGATGGGCTACGCGAGGCGGGCGATGCTGAACTGGCAGTCTCGCATCTCGCGCCGTCCCTACCGACGGTGGGTCTGACGGAGCCAACTTTTGCAGCTGCGCTGCGGCTCACCGGTCATATCGGGTACGTCGTTGTCGCCGATGCGGGTGCCGCCGTCGGGCTGGCCCATATCAGCGATATCAGCTGACGCACCTCACATAGCTTCCGCTCGAGCGGAACCATTGTCGTTGAAACCTCGCACCACCAAGATGCTTGCATGCCCCCGGAGCACCATGGTTCCGTTCGTGTCGCAGAACGTCCCGGTCGATGCACGAACTGCACACATCCCGCCCCTTCGCTGGAGCGCGGATGGATCGAGCGCTGCCTCAGGCTCGCACCGCAGCCCGCTCGGTGCGCAGAAATACTGGTAATGGACCACTACACCGGAGCGATGGAATTCTGCCGGTGCCGACATCCGTTCCACGGATCCTGATCGCGGCCGAATCGTCGACGTCCGCTGTCGAGCCGAGTCCCTCGGCGCCCCGGCTCGACAGCGGATCTCACACCTGAATCAGCTCAGCGAGCTCAGCAGCGGCTCGAGAAGCTTGTAGAGCTCGAAGATGCCGATGATCGTCGAAATGGAACCCATGGTGATCCTCCGTAATTCGTGAACTTTCCGTGACGTCGCGTCACAGGCAGAAAGCTAACAAACCCGGCATTCAAACGGGGACCTTGGATGTGTCCGGCAGATGAACTCCCTGCTCGCAGAATCATTTTGGTGACCAGCGTCATGCTTGTCGAGAAATAGGCCCGATCGTCACATCACCTGACACTGGCCGACGGCGACGGCGAACTTCGCCCGTCGTGGTCTCGCGATACCTGGCGCCACTTCCGCCCCATTCGACTCTTGCTTTGTGCGCTGACTCCGACTACATTTCTCCACAATAACGATACGCGTAACGAAATAACAAGACGCTCTACTGCACTGCCCGATACAACCAGTGCCACAACCCTTCCGGACTCTTGGTGGGGTGGCGCTTCGTCGCGTCCAGAAGCTCCTCACTCCCCGATCGAAAGAGAGCCCGATGACCACTGAGAGCAACTCCGGAAATCGGCAGCGACCGGTAGCAACAATTGCCAGCCTGACATTGCTGATCGCTGCGGTCGCCGCTCTCGAAAGCATCATCGTCCCCGCACTCCCCCTGGTACAGAGGGACTTCGGGGTGAGTGCCGACGTCGGGGCGTTGGCATCCGTCGCTCTGACGTTGAGCACCGTTCTCGTCACGCCGATGGCCGGCCGAATAGCCGACGTGTACGGCGCCCGTCCCACGTTGCTCGCGATCACGACCATCGTCGTCCTCGGCGGCACCGTGTCCGCTCTCGCAACGATCTTCCCGCTGTTCGTCCTCGGCCAGTTTCTCCAGGGATTCGGGCTCGGGTTGTTGCCCGTGAGCTTCGTGGTCCTGCGACGCACTTTGTCCTCGGAACAGCTGAAGACTGCCACCGGATTGCTCGGTGCCGTCGTCGTCGCGGGCGGCGCTCTGGGAGTCGTGCTGGCGGGACCGGTGGCCGAAAACATCTCCCGCACGGCGATGTACGCAGTGCCGACCGCCTTCGTCCTCCTCGGCGCTCTTGCTTTTGCCGTGAGCACACCACGGGATCACAACTCGAATATCGGCGGCCGTCTCGATTGGCCGGGAGCGGGTGGATTGGCGCTGGGGCTGCTGACGCTGACAGCATGGCTGGCGAGCGCGTCGAGCAACGGGTGGGGCGCACCGACGTCGATGCTGCTTGTTCTCGCTGCCGCTGCGGTGTTCTCGATCTGGGCCAGGTATCAGAGCCGGACACACGAGCCGATGGTCGACCTGACGATGATGCGGCATCGTTCGATGTGGAGCGCTGTGGTCGTCGGCGTGGTTTTCGGATTTACCTACGGCGCAGTCGTCTATCTACTTCCGCAACAACTCGCCGTACCGGCGGAGAGCGGATTCGGCCGCGGCGCGTCGACCAGTGCCATCGGATTCCTGCTGTGCATCGGCTACGGTGCAGCGGTGATCGCCTCGGTGATCTCCGGAAAGCTGGCACAACGTGTGGGTACGAAAGCCGTTGCAGTAGCGGGAGTTGCCTTCCTCGGCCTCAGCGGCGCGGTCGGCGTCTTTGCCACGACAATGTGGCAGATCGTTGTCGTCCTGATCCTGGCGGGTACCGGCGTCGCCGCCGCGTCGACAGCAGTGTTCGTCATCTCCGCCGACAGCGCAGCGGCAGACCGAGTGGGTGTCACCACGGCGATCATCACTATCGCCAGATCGTTGGGTTCCGCCGTCGGAACCCAGATCGCCGCCGGGATCATCGCGGGCGCGACTTCATCCGGCGGCCTTCCCCAGCACTCGGCATTCGCCACAGCTTTCGGAGTAGCGGCAATCGTTGCGATTGTCGGACTCGTTGTCGCGGTGACGATGCCGAAACCGGCGTCAACCGATGTTCAGTGGTCGTCGTCGTCCTCGTCGAAGTCCGCGACTCCGCGCTTCCAGTAGCCCGTGATCAGGTGGTCGCCCGAACTCAATCCGAGTTCGTCGCGCACGAATCTGCGAATCGGCTTGAGACTGGTGGCCTCACCGGAGATCCAGGCGTAGACGCGCTCGCCCTCGGGGACGGTGACCGTCCGCACTGCCTCCTCGAGCAGATCCGAGTGACCGGCTGGGACGTCGCCGCGGTGCAGCCATCGCACCTCGACGCCTTCCGGAACGGTGAGTTCGATTTCCTGCGAAGGGTCGGTGATCTCGACGAACACCCACCCAGCTGCAGCAGCGGGCATCATCTCGAGCCAACGAGCAATGGCAGGAAGGGCGGTGATGTCGCCGGCGAGCAGGTAGCGGTCGTACGTCCACGGAACCACGACGCCGCCGGGCGGCCCGGCCACGTGCACCCGAGTGCCGATCGTTGCGGCCTGAGCCCAGTCAGAGGCGTACCCCCCTTCGTGGAGCGCGAAGTCGAGGTCCAACTCTCCTGCTTCGGCGTCGTAGCGACGGACGGTGTACTCACGCGAAATTGGCAGCGGACGAGGCCATTTCAGGCTGAATCCGTCTCGTTCGGGCAGTCGCAAAGTGCCGTCGGCATCCGGGTAGACGAGGCGGACATGCTCGTCGGGAGCGTGCGATTCGAAGCCCGCCAACTCGGGTCCACCCAAGGTCAGACGCAACAGTCCTGTCCCGACCATTTCGCTGCGAACAACTTCGAGTTCGCGAATACCGATGGGGTACGGCACTTTTGCGCCGGTGGTTCCCGCCAGAACTTCGGCGATGGTCGCGAGGTGGTCTCCTCGGTTCATGAACTACCTTCCTTTTCCGGCGGAGCATTCCCCACCGGCACAGTGTTTTCGGAGTGATCGACTTCGTTGATCTCCGAAGTTACCCGGCGCACCGAACCCAATGCTGCCAGGAGCAGCAGGCCCAATGTCAGACCGGCGAGACCCAAGGCCAGCAGCGCAGCGCCAGGCTCGAGCCACTGCCCGAGGAACCCGGCTGCCATCGAACCGATCGCCGTACCCGTGACGGCTTGCACCATCCACAGACTGGACACGCGTCCGCGCAATTCGTCCGGCGTGTTCTGTTGAAGGACTGCAAATCTCAGAATGTCGTTGAGTGCGCGGCCAAGGCCGAAGCCGGCCAGGCCCAGGAACGATACGATCGCTGCTCCCGACGCACCCAGTACCACCAGGCCGAGAGGCATCAGCGCAACAGAGATCAACATGGCGGCGCCGTTGTGGTGGACCCGTCCCGTCCAACCACTGGTAAGTGAACCGATCACAGCGCCGACAGCCGGTGCGCCGTAGAGCAGACCGAGCATGGTGGGTCCGCCGCCGAGAACCTGGTCGACGAATGCCGGCAGCAGCACCATCGGTCCGCTGACGAACATGACCAACAGTCCGCTGATCAGGATGCCGCGAATGACTGTGTGCGTGCCGGCGAATTTCACGCCGGTCACGAGAGCGCGTATCGGGCTTTCGTGACTCGTGCCCGGCGCAGGGGAAGGGCCGATGGCTTGGAACAACGTGACAGTTGCTGCGGTGGCCACCGCGGCAACAAAGTATGTCGCGGGGATGCCGCCGGAGGCGATGATCACGCCGGCGATTGCCGGCGAGATCATCGTCCCGATGTCGGTGGTCAGCGCTACCAAAGCGCCGGCCGCAGCCATCTTGTTGCGCGGCAACAACATCGGCATCAAAGCCATCAAGGCCGAGCTGCTGACACCGCCGGCCAAGCCGTCGACAGCGGCCGCGACGTAGATGACCCACATCGACGGGTGCGGCATAAGCGCATTGCACCCGAGAATGACAAAGCCGAGACCCGCAGCACTGCGGGCCAACTGGATTGTGCGTCGCCGGTCGTAACGATCAGCGAGCACGCCGCCGATCAGGCTGCCGAAGAACATGGCGATGGCCATCGCCGTGGACACTCCGGCAACCTGCAAAGTCGACCCGGTGAGCTGGTACGTCTGCGCGGGGACGGCTACGACGAGCAGTCCGATCCCGAGCAGCGAGATCAATCGTGCGCAAAAGGCGTACCTGAAGGGACGGCTGGTGCGCAAGGGTGAAACATCGATCACCAGCCCACCGAATCGAGTCATGCGAAGGTCTGGCCGATCAGGTCGAGGGTAGCCATTGCGCCGTCGTAGTCAGGACGGTAGCTGCTGGCGGGGAGCTCGAACGTCGTGCCTGCCTTGAACGACGGCAACTGCGAGTAGAGCGGATCGGTGGCAAGCTCGGCCATCGGGCGACCGGACACCGGAATGACAAAGGCGACAGGCGCATCGGCGACCTGCGAGAGCAGTTCCGGGCTGACCTCGAACGAGTCACCCGAGCCGAAGAGCTGCGGGTTGCCGGCCTTGGCCATGACGTCGTCGGCCTTGAAACCGAGCTCGGCGAGCATCGCGGGCAGCGCGGCCGTCGGCGGCACGAGGTACGGCTTGTTGCTCGAGACCGAGAGGAAGTAGACGACGTTGCCCTCGGGAACCTTGATCTTGCCCTTGACCTCTTTGACCTTGTCCTCGTACGCGCTCATCAGTGCCGGAACCTGGTCGGAACGGCCAGCGGCGTCGGCGACGATCTCGAGCTGCTTGTCCCACGCGGCGACCGTCTTGGGGACCAGGACGGTGGGTGCGATAGCAGTGAGCTGATCGTAGAGTTCCTCGGACTGAACAGAGGTGATTCCCTGGCCACCGCCGATGATCAGGTCGGGTTCAGCTGCCGCGACGGCTTCGATGTTGAGCTGCTCGCCGGCAGGCAATTCCTTGGTGCCCTGCGCCTTTGCGGCATCCGACCATGCCGGCGGGAATCCGCCCTCGAAGTTGGTGACACCGAGGACGCGAGTATCGGTGGCCACTACCGGTGCGTCCAGGGCGTACAAGTATCCGGCGAGTCCGCCGCTCAGAACCACGATGCGCTCCGCCGACGCGGGCACGGTGACCGAACCCTTCGCGGTTTCGATCACGCGGGTCGTGGGCTCTGCAGCCTTGGTCGGTTCGTCGTTCGAATCGCTACTGCAACCGATCATCGCCACGAGAGCGACAATCAGCAACCCTGCGATGGCCACGAATCGTCGCAAACTCCGTATCGCCAACGGTGGCGTGGAGGTTGTCCTACTTTCTCCTGCACTCTTCTTTCGCACTGAGCCGTCTCCCATGTGGATTCTTCAGTTTGTGACGTGACCCGGCACACGAATACCGGGGCGTTCCACTAGAGGCTGCTGGGAGCAGCACTCACCGAATATGGGTAGCCTAAACTAAGAAGCTCGACGACCGGAAATTTCTCTTTCGAAATCCACCGGCGAAGAATCGCATAATCGATCAGATAGTCATGACAGCAGCGACCGTTGCCCCCAATTCATAGCATCGCTCTCGGACCGATCTGTCAACACTGCCAGCACTTTCGAGAATGTCGGCTACGCGATTCAAACCGAGTCCTTTCACGATCTTGTCCACGGAAGCGACCGCACCAGCGGTGTCGTTATTGCCGTGAACCCACAACCCGTACGGCCTGCCGTCTACCGCACCGAGGCATTGGTAGTAGGTGGTGTCGAAAAAATACTTCAAGGCGCCGGACATGTATCCGAAGTTCGCCGATGTTCCGAAGATATAACCGTCTGCACCCAATACGTCGGGCACCGTTGCAGCCAATGCCGGAATCACCTTGACTTCGACACCCTCGATATCAGGATCGTGGGCACCGGCCACAACAGCATCGAGAAGTTCATGTGTTCCAGGCGAGGGTGAGTGGTGAACCACCAAGAGCGTCTTCACCAGTCCGACACTACGGCGATTCGACGCGAACGTGCCGCAAAACCGCACCGTAGGTAGCGACGACCGTTGCCGTGAAGTAGCGGACAAATTCGAGTACACGAACGCGTCCGCCACCCACAATTTCTGTCCCCATCGACAGAAATCGTGGCGACGTAAATCGCGCAAACTTAGGCTAGCCTCAATATAGCAGATGTTCCGATCGAACTGGAAGGGTGTCCATGTCAGCACTCGCCGAAGTATCCGAATTCCCGTTGCGCAACAACCGGACTGACGATGAATCGGACTCCGTTTTCCTGCTCTCACGTAGGCAAACGTCGATCCGCACTTCGGGAGTAGTCGAAGAATTCAACTCGGCCTTCGACGCGGCTGAAGCCCTCAAAACGGGGCGTATCGACTCGGTCGTCGGCGCCCTTCCTTTTTCTTCGGAGACGCCGTCCGCCCTCACTGCGCCACTGAGTTTCACGCGAGTCAGGGGTGATCTCCATCACTCGAACATTCAGGCCCTCCCCACTGCGCGAGTTGCCGGATTCGAACCGAGCCCGCAGATCCACACCGACAGGGTCCGCGTAGCCATCGAACATCTTCGAGCAGGCGAACTCGACAAAGTTGTCCTCGCACGCTCCCTGACACTCGAGGCCGAGTCCACGATCTTCCCCGTCGCTCTGGCCGAGACACTGATTGCACTCGATCACGCGCACAACGGTTTCTGCGTCGACCTGTCCCCCGCCGGAGGAAAGTACCGCGGGCGTTCGCTGGTCGGTTCGACGCCCGAGGTTCTGATCGAAAGGCGAGGCGGCGTCGTCACCTGCCACCCTTTGGCGGGCTCGATTGCGCGCCACCCGAATTCGGATCAGGACGAGGCGAATGCCGAGCAACTCCGCGCGTCGACCAAAGATCTCGCCGAACACGCGTTTGTGGTCGACTCCATCAGCGCGATACTCGGACCACTGTGCACGTCCTTCAATGCACCCAGCGCACCGGAAATCCTTCGGACACCGCAACTGTGGCACCTCGGGACCAAGATCGAAGGAGTCCTGATCGACCCGAGCCTGACCTCGCTCGAACTCGCAATGGCGCTGCATCCGACTCCGGCTGTCTGCGGCACACCGACGGTCGCCGCACGCGAGTACATCACCGCAACCGAAGCCGATCGTGGGTTCTATGCCGGTGCCGTGGGGTGGTGCGACCGGACTGGAGACGGCGAGTGGATGGTAGCTATTCGTTGCGCCGAGGTCGCAGCAGACGGCCTCTCGGCGCGGGCCTACGCCGGCGGCGGCATCGTCGCTTCTTCCGATCCTGAAACCGAACTGCGAGAGACCAGTACAAAATTCCGCACGCTACTCAGCGCGTTCGACCTCGCTGAATATCAACTCTGACAAGAAGTCACTTTTTCGAGGTGTTCAGGGCAATCGCGGCGTGAACGAGTGCCTTGAACGCCTTTTCGTTGACGGATTCGCCCTCGTGAAAGTCGATCGCCCGCCTCGTATTGCCCTCGAGGCTGGAGTTGAAGAGACCTGAGGAGTCCTCGAGTGATGCGCCTTTGGCAAAAGTCACCTTGACTGCACTCTTGTACGTCTCACCGGTACAGATCATTCCGGCGTGGTACCACACCGGAACTCCTCGCCACTTCCATTCCTCCACTACATCCGGATCCGTCTCTTTGATCAGAGTGCGTATCCGCGAGAGCGTCTCGCCCCGCCAATCTCCGAGTTCCTCGATTCGCTTGTCGATCAACTGAGACGGGGAGTCTGCTCCTTGCTTTTCGGGATCACTCTGCTTCTCGGGATCACTGTGCTTTTCGGGATCACTCTTCGCCATCGCTTCGTCACTTCCTGCTCGTTGTCGCCGATCGCCGGTGAGTCGAGTATCCCCTCCGGCACCCACATTCATTCGGCGAACCACTGACGCATCACGACGTCGAGGCGTAGTCCATTTCTTGCTCTTTTCTGACAAACCGAGACGGACGTCCAGTATTGTCTGGGTACTAAGTCCCGATTTTCGGCCAGAAGGACTCCATTGTGATGTGGAAATTGTGATGTGGAAACGCGCGCTTGCCCATTCGATCTCCGCGGCTGCCGGCTCGGTTGCTCTCGCCGCCGCAATCGTCGGCGTTCACGCTGCTCCGGCGGCGGCGCACCAGGCCTCGCGCGTCTTCGACGCACTGTGCACACCCATCGATGCGGGCCTTTCCGAGCTGTCCGGACTCACCGTCACCGCGGCCGGGATGTACGCAATCGGCGACAGCGGCTCTGACGATCGCGTCGCCGAACTCGATTCGAACTGCCACGTTCAGCGCTGGATCAATGTGGGCACTCCTCGCGTCGATGTCGAGGATCTCTCGTCGACTCCTGACGGCCATCTGTGGCTGGCAGACATCGGCGACAACAACGCGGTACGAACGTCGATCGGGCTGATCGAACTCGATCCGACTTCAGGTACCGCTACCTCCTACCCCCTTGTTTATCCAGACGGGGCGCACGACGCCGAGACACTGTTGATCCAGAGCGACGGCCTTCCCGTCATCGTCACCAAGGACTATTTCGGCGCAAGCGTCGTCTACACAACCGCTGAGCGACAGCATGTTCAAGATCTGAGTACGTCGTCGCCGACCATATTGGCCGAAGTGGGCCAGCTGATGATGACACCCACCCTCACTTCCGGTGGGCCGGTTCCTCATGCCGGCACGATGGCCGTCACGGGCGGCGCTGTGAGCAAGGACGGCACGGTAGTAGCGCTTCGCACGTACACGGACGTCTACCTGTATTCAGCTCCCGATGGTGATGTCGTGAAAGCGTTGACCACCAAACCGATTCGTGTTCCCCTTCCCGACGAGCCACAAGGTGAAGCGATCGCGTTCGACGCTGCGGGTGATCTGATCAGCGGTTCCGAGGCATACAAAGGGCCGTTGCCGCCGCTGCGAATTCTTCGCGGTGCCAGTGACATCGCACTGTCGGGCGGTGCGAGCGGCTCTCTCGGCTCGTAGTCGATTCACGTCCCAGGGAAACCGATCGGACGCCGCTATCATGACCGAGTGAACAAACAACTTCGAGCGACAGTGGCGATCTCGGCAGTTCTCGCGCTGGCTTCGTGCGCGAATTCCGTCGAAGGAACACCTCGTCCGGATGCGTTTGTTCCGAGCGTCGACAACCCGGATCCGTCCGAAGCCATCGACGGAGTTGTCGCGGTCGATTACCCAGCCGCTCAACACGTACGCCCGAACGAACGTGTGGCGTACACGCATTCACCGCCTTTCGGCGGCCGTCATGATTCGGTCTGGGCAAACTGCACCGGAGTTGTTTATCCGCAAGCGATTCGGACCG
Source organism: Rhodococcus sp. NPDC056506 (assembly GCF_042794945.1). Taxonomy (NCBI): domain Bacteria; kingdom Bacillati; phylum Actinomycetota; class Actinomycetes; order Mycobacteriales; family Nocardiaceae; genus Rhodococcus; species Rhodococcus sp. NPDC056506. The sequence continues at coordinate 39,293 of NZ_JBHTSW010000035.1, forward strand.
AGAATGCGGTTCATTCTCTCGAACACGGAGCTGTGTGGATCACGTACAACCCCGACCTCGTCTCGGGCGAGGATCAGACCCGCTTGGCGCAGCGAGTCGAGGGCATGAGCTACACACTGATGTCGCCGTACCCGACCCTGGATTCGCCGATCTCGCTGCAGTCATGGGGCCGTCAACTCAAGCTCGACAACGCCGAGGACGCTCGCATCGATCAATTCGTCTCGGCATTGCGGGTCAATCCGAACACGTATCCCGAAGTGGGCGCGACGTGTTCGGTGCCGGTAACGAGCTTCGACCCGAACAACCCGCCGCCATTCGACCCCACCACTCCGGATCCGTCTTCTCCCACAACGGTTCCGGAGCGCTAGCACCTCACCGATCCCCTGGTCTCAGCAGAGGAAACTACTTGCCTCGCGAACGACGTTCCAGTTCCACTGCCCGGCGCATGGTTTCCCGCGCCCGGCTTCGATCACCGGCGTAGTCGTAGGCGCGAGCGAGTCGGAAGTTCTGCTTCCAGTTGTCCGGATCTGCTTCCCAGTCGACCTTGATCTGAGCGAACAACTCGTCGGCGGCCGCTCGCTCGATCCGACCCGAAGGCAATTTCGGAAGCGAAGAGGCGTCGACCGTGAGGCCCTCGTCGTGGATCTGCTGCGCGAGACGCTGGTGCGTGAACCCCGCACGGAGCGTGGCGATGACGAGCCACAGCCCCAGGAACGGCAGGATCAGCACTCCGATCCCGAGACCGATTGCGGCGCCACCGCCGTCCTGGATGAGCTGGATTCCGCGCTGACCGAGCAGCACGAAGTACACCGCGAGCGCGATACAGATCGCAACGATCAGCGCGAGGGTGCGGGTGGTCTTGTTCATAGATCGAGGAAGGAATCGATACCGACCGTCAGACCCGGATGCGAACCGATCTGACGAACACCGAGCAGAACGCCCGGCGCGAACGAATTCCGATCGATGGAGTCGTGCCGAATGGTCAGCGTCTCGCCCTGCGTTCCGAGAATCACTTCCTGATGCGCAACCAGGCCGGCCATGCGCACGGAGTGAACCCGGACGCCGTCGACGTCGGCTCCGCGCGCACCCTCGAGTTCGGTCGTGGTGGCGTCAGGACTGCGTCCAACGCCTGCTTCCGCGCGAGCCTCGGCAATCATGGCGGCCGTTCTGTATGCGGTGCCCGAAGGCGCGTCGGCCTTGTTGGGATGGTGAAGTTCGATGACCTCGACGGAATCGAAGAAGCGCGCCGCCGCGGCCGAGAAACGCATCAACAGCACCGCACCGATGGCGAAGTTGGGCGCGATCAGAACACCCGTTGCCGGCTGGGCGTCGAGCCAGGACTGCACAGTCGCGAGCCGGGACTCGTCGAAACCGGTGGTGCCGATCACAGCGTGAATTCCGTTGGCCACGAGGAATTCCAGATTTCCCATGACGACGTCGGGGTGAGTGAAGTCGACCACTACCTGAGTGCGGGCGTCGACGAACGTCTCGATGCGATCACCGGTGTCGACCTGCGCAACAAGTTCCAGATCGGGAGCAGCTTCCACTGCCTCGCAGATCGCTCGACCGACCTTGCCCTTGGCTCCCAGAACCCCGACCCTGATGGGTGCTGCACTCACGTCTTCCACGCTCCGTCCGATGCATTGTTTGAGGTGAAGCCTACGCAATCGCGCTGATGCGCTCACCATCAGTCGGGCAGGAGTTATGTCACCACTGGCACACTGGATGTGGTGAGCAACCGTCCGCAAGTCCGCGAAACCGGCAGCCTTCGACCACTCGAGTTGGCAACGGGTGCCGTCATGGCCGGATTCACGGTCGCGTTGTCCGTCATCGCCACGGTCATCCCCATGGCCAGCGCCCTCAACCTCGTGGCTGCGGTTCCGATGGGAATTGTTGCCCAGCGCTTTCGGGTCCGTGCGGTAGTGACGGCCGGAGTGTCGGCTACTGCGGTCGCCTTTGTCGCCGCCGGTTCCGGGTCAGCATGGGCGGTGGCACTGTGCGCCCTCCTCGGCGGAATCATCGGCACGGTCAAGCGACGTGGTCTCGGCTTCATCTCCGCATTGCTGTCGTCATTTGTCATCGGGCCGGCGCTGGCGTTGTTCTCCATAGTCTTGTTGCTTGTTCTCGCGCCCCTGCGCAACTTGTTCCTGAACTCGCTCGAGAACACCGCGCTGGGTGTGTCCACAATCTTGAAGCGTGCGCCCTCCCTGGTCGGGGCAGCCGAGTGGATCGAGAACAGCATCGGCTCGATCATCGACTACTGGTGGTTGTGGATCGCCGCGTCGATCATCTCCGGGATCGTCCTGAGCACCGTCGTCTCCTATTTTGTCCTCGGTGCCGTCCTCGATCGATTGGCTGCACTCCCATCGTCCGACCCTCTCGAGACAACACCCGACGACCGTCCGATCGATCCGTTGCCGGTGACTTTCGATCACGTGGGCTTCACCTATCCGGGTGCATCGACGCCGGCCCTCGTCGATGTCAACTTCACAGTCCGACGCGGAGAGTTCGTCACTGTCGTCGGCCACAACGGCTCGGGCAAGTCCACACTCACCCGGTTGCTCGCCGGTCGCGCACCGACCGTCGGGGCCCTGACGAGGCCCGGGTCCGCCGGCCTCGGCCGACAGGGCGGAACCGCCGTCGTCTTGCAACGACCGGAGAGCCAGATCCTCGGAACCCGCGTCGCGGACGACGTCGTCTGGGGGCTTCCCCCAGAGTCACATCCCGACGTCGATGCACTGCTCGCTGAAGTAGGGCTCGCCGGCATGGGTATGCGCGAGACCTCGGGGCTCTCCGGTGGCGAGATGCAACGTCTGGCAGTTGCTGCCGCTCTGGCGCGGCGCCCCGCTCTCCTGATCGCGGACGAAGCCACCGCGATGGTCGATCAGGCCGGCCGGGAGGAATTGGTCGCACTCCTCGCCGAACTTCCACGACGCCATCCCATGGCCGTGGTACTCGTGACACATCACCACGCCGACACCCGCGCGGCAGATCGGGTGATTCAACTGCAACGCGGACGGCAGATCGACCACCAACCCGGTTGGATGACGTCGACGTTTGCAGGTCCGCCCGCGGCGCCCTGGCCGGCCGGCACTCGCACGGTCCTCCAACTCACCGATGTGACGCACACCTACAACGACCGGACTCCGTGGTCGAGACGTGCACTGTCGGAGGTGAACCTGACCATCGGCGACGGGGACGGGCTACTGATCCTGGGCGGCAACGGCTCCGGTAAGTCGACCCTGGCCTGGATCATGGCCGGCCTGATCACACCGAGCAAGGGAACCGCAGTCTTCGACGGCAAACCTGTCTCGCGCCAACTAGGCACCGTCGGGCTCACGTTCCAACATTCGCGGCTGCAATTGCAACGCCGAACCGTCGCCGATGACATCGAGGCCGCCGGTGGTCCGGAGATCGGATCCGTACAAGTGTCCTGGGCGCTCGACGCCGTCGGACTCGACCGTCACATCGCCGGCCGCAGTATCGACGAGTTGAGCGGCGGGCAGATGCGACGCGTCGTGCTGGCCGGTCTCCTCGTCCGCCAACCCCGAGTGCTCATTCTCGACGAACCTCTCGCCGGTCTCGATCCACCCGGCCGCCACGAAATCCTGAACGTACTCCGCTGGATTCGTCGGAACGGAACAGCAGTTGTCGTCATCTCCCACGACGTCGACGGCATGGATGCCGTGTGCAGCAGAACGATTCGACTGTCGCAGGGTCGCATACTCGATCCGTCCGCCGGCGCAGCTTTGGAAGGATCGACAACGTGACCACCCTCCTGCGTGAAGTTCCGACTTCTTCTCCGGTCCATCGACTGTGGGCCGGAACGAAGATCGTGGCCGTCGTACTCGTCAGCATCGTGGTGGTTGTGACACCGTCCTGGCCGACGATCGGCGTCGTGCTCGGACTGCTGCTGCTGACAGCGGTGATCGGACGCATTCCCCCGACAGCAGTTCCCCACCCTCCGTGGTGGCTGTGGGCGCTTATTCTGCTCGGCGCATTGATCAACCTTCCGATCGGCCTCGACGCGGTGTTCCTGTACCTGCAAGCCGTGACCTTCGGCCTTGTATTGCTCTGTGTCTCACTGATGTTGGCGTGGACGACGTCGATGAGCGATGTGGCCCCTGCCCTGGCCACTCTGGGCCGACCGCTTCGATTCTTCAAGATTCCCGTCGACGAGTGGGCGATCGCGACAGCCCTCTGCATTCGTTCGCTTCCGCTGTTGATCGACGAGATGCTCACTCTCGTTGCAGCACGGCGACTGCGCCCGAAAGCTGTGGTGAACAGCGCTGCCGACAACTCGATAGTCGACCTGATCACCACAACCATGTCGGTGGCAATTCGGCGATCTGCCGAAATGGGCGAAGCGATCTCCGCTCGCGGGGGCACCGGATTGATCGCGGCGTACCCCAAGCGCCCTCAGCTGGCCGACCTGTTCGCCTTGGTCGTAGTCATTGTTGCGTGCGCGAGCGCGGTCGCTTTGACGATAACTCTGCGCTGACCGGGTCACTCTTCATCGAACCCGACTGCGCGATGATCGCGGAACCCATCCAGCGTCGTAAGTATCGCCGCAGTTCCTCATCGCTCCGCTTCGGATCGCCGGGCGCGAGGAAAAACGACTGCATAGTCCGCAGGACGTATTCGACCAGTTCCTGAAGTGATGCGTCGTCGTATCCGTAGCTCAGCCAGTCCACGTCGAAGCGGGTGATCATCGCCATTCCGAAGGCCTGCGCCTCCTGAGAGGTCAGACCTTCGGGATGAAGACTCGAATTCGTGCTTGTGAGCAGAATGCCGAGATGGGGCGTTCGGTGGACCTGGGTCAGGGTGTAGACGACACCCTCGGTCATCGCCTCGACGGGGTCTTCGATGCCGCTCACGTGCGTGGTCAGTCGATCGAGATAGCCGTCGACCGACGCGATCGCAGCTGCCCTCATCAGAGCGTCGGCGCTGGGAAAGTATCGATACACGGTCTGCCGGATCACGCCGAGTGACTCGGCGACGTCGCCGATGCTGATTTCCGAACTCGTCCGTCCGATCAGCTCGACCGCGGCCTCGACAATGCGACGAGACGCATCTTCGTCACTGTCCGGTGGATTGCCGCCCCACCCACGCCTTCGTGCCACTGCCCACTTCCTCGCTCGAACGAGGCTCGAACCATGTCTTTGCGCTCGAAGTCCAAGAGCCACAGGCTAACACAGGCGACATTTGCATCCGGACCGCTCGAATTTCCCTCCGTCGACAAAAGTGAACATACAACTGCACACCAATATGTATGATTACCGCCACACGTGGCTTCCAGTGCCAGAGCGGCCACCTGACCAGCCCCTCCGAAAGACGAGGTTCGACAAGTGACCAACCTTCAGCCCCGAAAGATGGATTTCGGATTCGAGGATCATGACGTTCCCTTCCTGTGGAACCCGGAGAACCCGGCCTGGTCGAGCATGTCCAACGCGGTCTCGTTCCTGGCCATCGGTTTCGAGAAGATGATCGTGAAGATGATCATGCAGACCAAGTCGAGGATCAGCGATCCGGAGGTCGCCGAGGAAGCCGTGGCATTCATGCGTCAAGAAGGCCATCACTCGACCGCGCACCGCCAGCATGTGAAGGCTCTGATCAGGCGATACCCCGGACTGCAGAACACACTCGACGCCGTGATCGGTGAATTCGATCTACTGACCGAGGCAACCTCGCTGAACTACCGGCTCGCATACACCGCTGATCTGGAGGCGACCTTCACTCCGGTGTTCAAGCTGATGCTCGACAACGAGGCGACCTTGTTCCGCCCGGGAGACGACCGCGTCGCGTCGCTGTTCATCTGGCACTTCGTCGAGGAGGTCGAGCATCGCAGCTCGGCTCTGATCATCTTCAATTCCGTTGTCGGAAGCGAGCTTTACCGGATGCGGATGGCACCGTCGATCTTCGCGCACGTGATGAAGGTGATTCGTATCGCCTGCGCAGGCTTCAACCAGCACGTTCCGCTCTCCGAGCGGCAAGTCGACTCACTGTCGATGTTCGCCACCCACCGCACCAAGCAGAAGGTTCTGACGTCGTTCGCTCCGTATCTGACCAAGGGCACGATGCCTCGCGCCTTCGATAACCTTCGACTCGGAGAACAACTCGTCGCACTCGGCGGTGTCTTCCGCAGCCAGATGCCCAATCACAACCCGGACCTCGAGAAACTCCCCGCACTCGCCGACCAGTGGTTCAAGCGTTACGACGACGGCTACGACTGCACACGCTGGTACACCGCCGAATCTCAGGCACAAGCCGAGTCGATCACGTCAGGGGCCAACTGATGGCAGAACACTGCTCCCCTACGTTCTCCCAGCTCGCAACAGAACTCGGTTTCTCCTGTCAGGAAGCAGGTGGACTCGTCGAGTTCCGTAACCCGGCGGCGCTGGAGAACTGGACCCTGCCCGTCCTCGAATGGACCATCATCGTCGGCTCGGTGCTCGCACTGGTCCTGGCGATCGTGCGGTTGCGCCGCAACGGCGACCCCACCAATCTGGTTCTCTGGTTCGGCGCCACCGCCTACCTGTTCATCATCGAGCCTCCGCTGTACTTCCCGGCGGCGTTCGGCATCGAAGAACAAGTGGACACGATGTTCGCGCACAACGTGTTCACCGTCGACTTCATGTGGGGTCGACTGCCGCTGTACATCGTTGCCATCTATCCACTGATGGCGACGTTGGCCTTCGAAATAGTCAGAATGCTGGGCGTTTTCCGCAAATACGGTCCACTACTGGGCGCAGTCTGCGTCGGCTTCGTCCACCATGCGTTCTACGAAATCTTCGATCACCTCGGACCCCAGTTGCGGTGGTGGGAGTGGTCGACGTCGAACCCGATCAACCAACCCATGTTCGACGCGGTTCCACTTCCCAGCGTGGTCGTCTTCGCCGCGCTGTGGCCCATGTCGCTGGCATTCTGCGTCCAGTACTTCGTCGGACGGCACGTCGATGCCGGCAAGCACTTCTCCGGGCTTCAGTTGGTATGGCGCACCATCGTGATCGGCCTGCTGGCCTCGCTGGGTACGTTCATCCTCCCGCTCCCGGCGACGGTCTTCGGGATGGGCAGTGACACCGTTCGTGGGTTCCTCTACGCCGCTGAACTTGCAGTCCTCACAGTGGTCGCGATCGTGGTTCTCGTCCGCCAATGGACGCACCTGCGCTCGGCAGAATCGAACACTCCTGTACACACCAACAGGTTCGTGCAGATCTACAGCGTGGTGTACCTGGTTGTCATGGCCGTCCTGTGGGCGAGTGCGCTTCCCGACTTCTTCGACGCGGTCGACGGTTCCACCAGCGCGGGAGATCCCATCGGGAACCTCTGGTACACAGTGGCGTGCTTCGTCATCGCAATCCTGTGCGTGAGCGCAACTTTCACCATTCCGAAGCGGAACTCCGGGACGGCCGACGCCGAGCTCCTCGGGGCAAACTCAGCGACTCCGGCTACCTAGGCGACCGGGACGAGACCGCTCGGGTCTCGTCCCGGTTTCTCGGTTTCACGGCGTCACGGGACGCGGTGAGTCCACTCTTCGGTTCTGAATTTCGTCTCCACCAGCTTGCGCGCCTGCTCCAACTCCGAGTCCGTGTAATCGCTGTCGTGGGTGTCGTATTGACCTCGGAAGTGCTGCGCAAACGACTCCAGGATTGCTGCACGCGTCATTCCGGTCTGCGAACGCAGCGGATCGACGCGCTTGGCCGCACTCTTGGTTCCCTTGTCCGACATCTTTTCTCGTCCGATTCGCAACACCTGCGTCATCTTCTCAGCGTCGATGTCGTAGGCCATGGTCACGTGATGGAGCACGGTGCCGGACGCGAATCGCTTCTGAGCGGCGCCGGCGATCTTGCCCTTGTCCGAGGCGATGTCGTTGAGCGGCACATACCGAGCGTTGATACCGACCTCGGCAAGCGCTCCCATGACCCACTGATCGAGAAACGCGTAGGACTGCTCGAAACTCAAACCCTCGACCAACGACGCCGGTACTGCCAACGAGTACGTGATGCAGTTGCCTGGTTCCATGAACATCGCGCCGCCACCGGAGATTCGGCGCACCACCCCGATGCCGTGCCGAGCAGCCGCCTCGGAGTCGACCTCGTTACGCACGGACTGGAACGATCCGATCACGACCAAGGGCGAGTCCCAGTCCCAGAAACGCAATGTCGGCGGACGCTCACCCGATGCGACCTCACGCGCGATGACCTCGTCCAGCGCGACGTGCATCGCGGGATCGAGAACCACCGGCGGGATGAGGTCGAACGTGTGATCCGCCCAGCTCGTGGCGTGGCCGAGCGCTCGCCGGATCGCGATACCGACCGACTGCGGCGTGAAGCCGATCATCGAGGCGGACTCGTCGAGCGCAGCGGAGATGGCATGCGCCAACTGTTCTGCATCCGAGTCGGCGGGCATTCCGCGCAACGCCGCGTTGATGTCGTCGAGCGCGCTGTCGGGCTCGAGGAAGAAGTCCCCCGAGACTGCGACTTCGGACAGCCGACCGTCCGCCACCTCGACGTCGACCGCGACCAGTTTTCCACCAGGAACCTTGTACTCTCCACGCATCCGTCCAGCCTATCCCTGCGGGATTCTCTGCGGTGAGCGCCGTCGAAGATCACACCGCGCGCGCAGTGCGCATCTGTTCGGAAGGCAAGGCGACCAAGCAACCACACCTGTAAGTCGCTGCGGGGCAGCACAATCGCGCGGACGGGACCGCACGTGTCGACCCCTGGCAATTTGGCCGAGCAACGGCCCTGCTTCTGCCGACAGGCGAGATGATCTCTGTGGTGGGAGGATTGCCGCAACGAGCCAACTCCCTGGCGAGCCACAACGGAGGTAGACATGAAGGTCCCGGCGTTCCACTCGACGGTTCCTTCAGATCTCGACGTCTATCACGACAACGAAAGCTGCATTTTGGCCGCGCGCATCGCAGTGTCCCATCGTGCCCCCGGAGTCGACGGCCGACCGTGGTGCACTGCCTGCGCGTCTTTGGACTGACGAGCGACCACCAGCTCACTCACACCCACGTCGCCGATTCGGGGACAACCCCGTTGGCCCGAGCATTCGCATCGATGACAGCGCGGAGCCACACTGTCAGACCGGTCTCGACCTGCTCGTAGAACGCGGTGAATCCCGGATCGGCCACGTACATCCGTCCCAGACACACCTGCATCGAATGTGTGCAGTCGAAGTAAACCCCGATCGACGCTCGGTGCCGTTCTGCCAGCGAATTCGCCTCGGCGCTTCCCGGTTCGACACCGGATCGGCACGCCAGCGCCAGGTCTTCGTTGAGCATCTCGACGCAGTCGGCAATCTTCTGCCAATCCTCAGCGGTCCTACCTGCCGACCGTTCCGCGTGCTGCGCCCACTGCGCGCTGTCACCCCAACGCTCGTTCGCCTCCGGCCCCCATGACGGCTGCCAATGTCGGCCGAAGATCGACACCTGCTCGTGTGCCGGCAACAGCACACCCGACTTCCTGGCATCGATGATGCGATCCAAGGACTCGCCCAGTTCCTCCAAGTCGGCTATCCGTTGCCGCAACTCGGCGCGCTGCCCGCGCAGCGTCTCGTCCACGTGGGCTGCGGGCGCACCGAGCAATATCCCGATCTCGTCGAGCGACAAGCCCACATCACGGTAGACAAGCACCCGGCCGATGCGGCCGAGGTCCGCGTCGGTGTACAGCCGGTAGCCCCCGTCACTGCGCCCGGACGGGCGCACCAAACCGATTGCGTCCCAATGATGAAGGGTACGTACGGTTATGCCTAGTCGTGATGCGGCAGCACCGACGGTGAGAGCGCTGTCTGCGTCGTCTCCGAAGAGTTGCTCCGTCACGGCATCCAGTCTGACAGACGCGGTTCGGGAGGCCACAGCGTCAGACCGCCGCTCAGTCGTCGGGTCCGTCAATTCCCATGCCTCGCAGATGCTCGGCCTCGGCGCTGTTCGGGTCGTACGGACGAGCGGCCGTCATGATCACACGCGCGTTCTCCGGTGTCACAATCTCCAACTCCAGTGAATTCCACGGCTTCAGATGTGGACCGCTGGTGCATCCGGGCCGCAATTCCTCACACGCCTTGGCTATCTGATCGATCTGACTCAGCACACACGCAAAGCTCACGCTGACGGACGGTGGTGAATCTGCACGCTCGCCGGGCACGAGCAGAACGTCTTGAAATGCCCAGCGTCGCAGGTGCGTCAGTCGATCCGGTGCCGAAAAGAGGTCGAAGAAACCGAGCCCACGGATCCAGAAGTCGGCCGATTCGGCCAGATTCGAAGTCGGAACCGACACGAACATGGGCATTCCGTAGAGACCTCGGAACTGTTCCGGAGGCACGGCATCTGTAGCGGGGACAGGGACGGGGCTGATGTCGAATGCTGGGTAAGTATCGGTCATGAAGTCATCGTGAGCCCTCACGCTACGTCAGGGTCAAATCGTGTGAAATCCGATCGAACCGGATTGCGCGATCACACCGTGCGTGCGAATGCACCGTCGTCTGCGAATACACGTTGGGCAAAGCGTTCGCCGATGAGGCGGTGCGTCGCAGCGTCCGGATGGAGCTGATCGGGAAGCGGCAACTCTTCGTTCTCGGCCGCACCGTAGAGATCGCAGCCGTCGACGTAATGCAGATTGGGATCATCCGCCGATCGCTGGGTTACGATGCGCGCCAACTCTTCCCGAATAGAGCGCAGCGTCAGCTTTCCGGCTGCGCGCTCGGCGGGATCGCCGGTAGCAACGAATCGCATTTCGCCTCTGGCAAGCGCGTCGAAATCGAATGCACCAGGCCCAGGCGTGTCTTCGTGAATCGGGCAATAGACAGGCGAGACGACCAGCAGTGGAGCCACTGGGTGACCGTCGCGGACCGTGTCGAGGAAGCCGTGCATTGCCGACGTGAAGGCCCGCAGGCGCATCACATCGGAGTTGACCAGATTGATGCCCATCTTGATGCTGATCAGGTCAGCTGCGGTGTCTCGCATAGCGCGGGCGGTGTACTGGTCCAGCAGGGCGCTGCCGCTGAACCCGAGGTTGATCAGATCCACGCCGCCGAGGGAGGCTGCGAGAGCAGGCCAAGTGCGGGAGGGACTTTCAGCGCCGGAGCCTTGACTGATCGAGCTTCCGTGATGGAGCCACACGCGACGCTTCGTCTCGACCGCGAGTTCGAGTGGGGCGTCGGTCCGTAGTGCGACAAGTTCGGTGGTTTCGTTGTGCGGCAACCAGATCTCGACAGCCTTTGATCGCGCAGGCAGGTCCACGAAGCGGATGGTGCTGACGGGTCCGGACTGCCTCTGAGCGCCACCGGTCGCCATGTCGATCGTCACCGTGTTGCCGCCCTCAGCGATTGCGTGCCCAGCTGGTTCGCCGTCGACGAGCAGGTCGTACACCCCCTGTGGCCTCGGCGGGGCACCGATGTAGATCATTTTTGTGGGCAGAGTGTCGAGTTCGATGGCCGTAGCGCTGGTTCGGAACACCAGCCGCACTCCGGACGGTTGTGATTGCGCCATTGCCATCTGCCCGTCAGCGAATTGTGTGCGAGCCCTGGCGGGCAGACGGTGTGTCAGCACACCGCGTTCGGTCCGCTCGAGCTCGAGGGCTCCGCGCACGATGTCCTCGGAAATTGCGGTAGTAATCCAGCTGCTCTGGCTGTTCATCTCATTCACCTGTAGATAAGTCGAGAAGGTTTTAACTACAGCACACAGTAATTTGCCTATACTATTTAGGCAAGCGGTTTCACTTCTCGACGAACAGGATCAACGGACATGCCTCGCGCAGGACTGACACCCGAACGCCTCGCCGTGGCGGGCGCCGAATTGGCCGACGAGGTGGGCTTCGAGCAGGTGACCGTATCGGCGGTCGCCAGAGCGTTCGACGTCAAGGTCGCAAGCCTGTACTCGCACGTGAAGAGTTCGAACGACCTCAAAACCAGAATCGCACTGCTTGCCCTGGAGGAGATGGCCGACCAGGCTTCCGACGCCGTGGCCGGTCCGGCCGCGACGCCTTGACCGCCTTCGCGAACGTGTACCGCAACTACGCGAGGGCACACCCCGGCCGATACGCCGCGTCACAGATGCGCCTCACACCGGAGGCCGCAGCTGCGAGCGCGGGCTTCAGACACTCGCAGATGATGCGATCAATTCTTCGCGGGTACAACCTCACCGATCTCGATCAGACCCACGCAGTTCGATTGCTCGGCAGCGTTTTCCATGGGTACGCCAGCCTCGAGTTGGGTGGATCGTTCAGCCACAGCGCACCGGACAGCGCCGAAAGCTGGTCCAAGATCCTCGAGGCACTCGATTCGATGCTGACCAATTGGCCAGCATCAAGTGCGTGATCAGGCTTGCTTTCTGCCAGCAAAGTGCTTGCGCCACTTGGTGATCGCACACGGCCAAGAAACCTCGGGCCCACCACAGGAGCAGTGCCACACAATTACGCGTTCCCTCAACCATCAGTCGCACTGGGACAGCAGCGGGTCCGAGTGGGCAAGAAGCCGAGGTGTGGGGCTACCCCTAGAGGAGAAGCTTGGCACGCAGAGAGTCGATAGTGCCCTGGTCGACGCCTAGGCCCTCCCGTACGTAAGTATCCATATCGCCGTAGAGCCGGTCGACCTGTGCATACGCCGCATCGAGCCACGACAGGTCCACCGCGTCGTCCCGGCCCAGGTACGTGTTCGACGCCATGAAATCAGCGCTGATGAACTCACGCGGGACACCGAGAATGGTCAGAAGGATCGCGGTACCCCAACCGGTGCGGTCCTTCCCTGCACTGCAGTGGTAGACGGTTGCGCCGTCGGAGTTGTTCGCGATCGCAGTCAGCAGGTCACGGAAGGCGACATCGGAACCACGGTAGTTGACCATGAACGGGTAGCCGATGCTCTGGCCGATGTTCGAGGTTCCCTTGACTGCGCCGTCGATCAACGCGCGACCGAGGGTCAGGGGAACGAACTCGTGGAACGCGATGCCGTGTTCGATACTGACGACGTCGGCGACCTGGTAGGTGACCCCGGCGGGGATCCGATCGGGATCCTCTACGCGTTCGGAGGCGTTGCGCAGGTCGACGTCGAGGGTCAGGTTCGCGGCGGTGAGTTTTGCCAGATCAGTCTCATTGAGCGAGCTGAGCTTGTTGGAACGGAACACCAGGCCTGTCCGGACGGTCCTGCCGTCGGTAGTCCGGTAGCCGCCGATGTCGCGGAAGTTCCGCGCCTCGTCGAGCCTCATCTCGGCGGCGGACGGCGGTGGGATCTCCGGCAGCGGCGGGTGCTCCCCGGACGATCCGAACTGGCTCGAACCCAATTGCAGGTCGTCGCTCGAGGCGGAGGCGAGAGTGGGACCGGTCAGGGCCGCACCCACGGCAACCAGTGCAGCGAGGGTGATTCCGAATGGGCGCACCCCTCGGCGGCGCGCGTAAGCAGTCGTCATTCTGATCCTCTCACTCGCTGTGCGGGAGGACCCCTCGCCCCGCAAACCACGTGCGAGATTACAAGGGCGGCGCGCTCCTCGTCCCGACTTTGCCCCAGAAACCGGACATGTGTTCAGGTGCCCGGACAGCCGCCATCATGCGGGAGGGAACACAATCCCGTCACTGCAGTGCCATCGACCACGCCGGACCCGCTCGAACGACAGACCGCGGCCGCGGCCGCGGCGGCACCGGTATCTGTCCGTCGCTGAACAACTTCACTGTCGAGCAACTGCACAAATCTCGACATCGAGCTGGTATCCGTTGCGAAGAAATCAATCTCACGAGCTACCGGCCGTCGACCATGACCAGTGCAGGCTGCGGAATGGCGATCGAAGCATCTGCCAGAGCAGCAAGAGTGCCGTCGAGTGCGACAAGGTCCGCACGGCGACCCGGCGCCAGCATCCCTGCCCGTCCTTCATCGTGAACTAAGTACGCACTGTCCACAGTCATGGCCTGTACTGCACGCTGCACTCCGATCCGTTGGTGGGAGCCAAGCACGGCACCGCCCATGGTCAGTCGATTCACAGCTGTCCTAATCGTCTGGAGGGGATCCATCGGAGTTATCGGACAGTCCGAGTGCAGCCCGAATTTCAAGCCGATCTCGTCAGCGCACGCCAGCGGGTCCAGGTTGCCGGCTCTCTCAGGACCGAGGAAACGGTCACGGTGACGATCGCCCCAATGAAATACATGGTTGACGAAAAAGCTCACCCCGATCTCGGCATCACGTATCGCTTCCAGGTCCGCAGGCCCACTGACCTGGCAATGCTCGATACGGTGCCGCGCTCGACGATTGTCGCTGCAGTGTGCACTTCGCAGAGCCGAGATAGCGGCGGCTACGGCCGCATCGCCGTTGGCGTGCACCGCGACCTGCCCTCCCTCGCGGTGGACCCGGAGAACCATGGCGTCGAGTTGCTCCTGAGGATAGAGCAGGTCACCGTGATGGTTCGGGCTGCACGTGTACGGGGTCCGCAGAGCTGCGGACAACCCTTGAATGGACCCATCCGCCCAGAATTTGGCGCCGGCCAAACGGAAGCGTGACCCTGGGTCCGGATTAGCTGCGAAAGCAATGTTCCCTCCCTCCAGTTCCGCGATCGCGAGATCACCCCGAAGGAAGCCAACCGTGTGCACGGGCATCTCGCCCATGGCGTCCAGGGCACGATAGGCGGCCAATTCCTGCATGCCCGCCGACAGGCCGACCCCGAGATCGTGCACGGTCGTGATTCCTCGCGAACGCGCCAGCGTCAAGCTACGCAGCAGCGCGGTCCGCACCTCCGCCTCTGTCAGGTCTGGGATCGCGGCGCTCAGCCGGGCCACGGCATCGATTTCCCAGGCCATCCCGGTGAGCCTCCCGTCCGCCCCACGCGGAAACTGCGAGTCCTCGGGTTCCACCGTCGATTCGTCGATACCTGCAGTTGCGAGCGCAACGGTGTTTGCCACCGCAAAGTGCCCCGAGATGTGCAGAACGATTATCGGGCGGTCAGTGCAGACTGCGTCGAGGTCATCGCGTGTGAGATGGCGACCTTCTCGAAGTTGGGTGTCGTCGTATCCCCATCCACGTATCCAGCCGTGAGTGGGAGCGGAGTTCCGTAGCGCCACTTGGATATCCGCGATCGAGGCGCACGGGGGTGTCCGGCAATCAGCCCATCCGTCAGTCAAGCCGGCGTAGGTCGGGTGAATGTGCGACTCGATGAGCCCCGGGATCACAGTTGCGCCAGGTAGATCGAGCCGACGAGTTTGCGGTCCGACGTGCTCCCCCATGTCCTTTCGACTTCCGGTGGCGACAACCAGGCCTCCATCGAGCACAAGGGCCTCCACCTGAGGTGACGCCGCATCGTGGGTGAGGATTGCATCTGCGGTGAGTAAAGTCCTGGTCATCAGATATCCGCCTTCGCGGTCGGGGTGACGGGGCAAGGCGCTGGTGCCGATCGATTTTCTGCGCGGAGGCCCGAAACCGCTTCGACAGGAGGCCACATCAGCCGGGTAGCGAACACGAACAGCACGTTCAGCACGAGGGCTGCGGCACCGATGTTGATGCCGTGGTCCGACAACCACGTCGATACCGCTCCGTGTGTGTCGAGGTACAGCCAGAGCACCACCACGTCGCCGAGTACCACGCCCATCGCGAGCGCTGCCGGTCGCAGTTTCCATCCGAAGATCATCGTCGCGAACACCACCACGGCCTGGGTCACCCCGTAGTACGCGGTGTTCACCAGCGTCAGCAGCAATTGGGGTGCGGCGAGCGTGAGGAGCAGCGAGAGGCCGAGATAGGCGACGATCACCCCGCGCACCCACACTCGCTGACTTGATTCGGGTATTCCAGGAACGATGTTCCGAGAGACGATCGAGCCGATTCCCAGCGCCGAACCACACAGAACCACGATCGCGCACAGTGCCGCACCACCCGCCACCACTCCGGTCAGCCAGTCCGGAAGCACGAGGCGGGACAGTTGCAGGAGCACCTCATTGGACTCTGCGCCCTCGAGCTTGTTCGGCAGCAACGAAATTGCGCCGAAGGCTGCAGCGACGAGGAAGGGATACATCAGCATGTACAGCGGGTTGAATCGGGCGACTCGCTTGAGGGTTGCCTCGGACTTCGCCGATAGCACCGCCTGCACGATGAACGGGAAAACGAAAAAGCCGAGTGACTGGAACACGATTGTGGTGAGCACGAAGGTCAGCGACGAACCGGTGACGGTGGATTGCGAAGCCTGTCCGGCCCCATGCGTTGCCGCATCGGCGAAGAGCTTCGTGATGCCGCCCGATTTGGCCGTGGCGGCGAGTCCGATCAAGATCGCTCCCAACAGCAGAGCTGCATCCTTGACGTAGGACACGAACGCCGGTGCTCGCACACCCGAAAGCAGGAGGAAGAGGAGAGCAAGCGCGGCGCCGACAAAAACCGCCACCGTCGGGTTGATGGTGATGCCCAGTCCGCTCAGTGCGACCTGGAGGCCGGCAAGCTGCAACTGCCCCCAGGGAATGAGGAACACTACCGAGGCAATCGCGATTGTCAGTTCCAGTCCGCGCGAGCGAAAGTGCCGCCCTGCCACGTCGGGTAGCGTCATCGCGTTGTACCGCTTGCCTGCCCGCCAGAGATAGGGCGCAAAGAAGTATCCGATCGGGTAGGCAAGCAAGATGTATCCGATGAACCAGACGCCGTAGCTTGCCCCGTGGGCGTACACGCCGCCGGGGAATCCGATGAGCGTGCCGATGCTGTACGCCTCACCTGCCCCCAGGATGAAAACCAGTACGGGACCGAACGATCGCCCACCCACCAGGTAGTCGGAGATCTCCTTCTTGCTTCCACGGCGTGAAAGCACCCCGGCGCCGAGCGCGAGGAGAAGCACGAGCGTAAATGTTGCAGCGATCATGTCGGATCCCCGATCTCGGCCTTGGCCTGAGCCAGTTCGATTCGTTCCGCTTCCTCGAAGTCCTTGCGGTCGAATAACTTCCATGCCAAATGGAGACATAGCGAAGTCAAGGGCATCCACAGGAAAAGCCACGCGAACAAAATCGGGAATCCGAGAACGGTCATTTCGGATTCGGAGAGCGCAACTATCCCGCCCAGCACCCCGACGAACGGAACTCCGATTGCGAGCAAGGCACTCTTCGCCTCGTTGGACATGATTGTGGCTCCTTAGCCGTTGATCGATCCGGAGCAGATGAGGCGAGGGGCGTTTTGCCGTCGAATCGTCGTCCGGTCTAGCGTTGAGTGTGCCTCCCGTCACTATGGCGGGACCATGGGCGAACCCCAGAATCCGCGACGCTCGTTCGTGATATTCACGGGACGCACCAAGCACGCATGAAGGAGAAGCCGGTGAACGTGTCCGACGTCGAAGAAGAGGACACGATCCGCCGGTTGTGTCGCGAGGTTTCCGACGAGCTCGAAGCGCTCACCGAGCGCGCGGTACAGCAGATTCGCAGCGAACTCCCGGCCTACTCCGCGGTACCAGTGGCCGAGCAAGGCAACTACATCCGTAAACAGTTGTCCGCAATGCTGTGTGCCGTTGCCGAGAACGAAACGTTCACCACAGAAGACACCGACCGAAACCGCGAGCTCGGGCGCCGCCGTGCGATGCAAGGGCTCCCGCTCTCCAATGTCATCGAGACCTATCACATTGCCTCTCGGGAGCTCTGGAACACAATGGTCGAGCGGTCCACGAAACCAACACACGAACTGCTGCAGGCGGGCGGCAAACTCTGGGACCTCGTTCACACTGCGACGAGCGCGGTCGCGGTCGGACACTCCGAGGCGACGCGCAGCGAGCAGGCCATTCGCGCCGGCATTCGCTACCGATTCTTCGAAACACTGCACAGTGCAACGGATATGGAAATGAGCAACGCCCGAGAGCTGGCACAAACCCTCGGGTTCGATCCACAGAAATCGTTCCAAGCGCTATCGGTCGTCGAAGACGAATGGTCAGAAGCACAAGTGGAACACCTGCAACGAACCCTGGATTCCGTGCACGTTGTCGCACAATGCAGTCGACACGGCACCCGAGTAATCGTGATGAGTCAGGGCGAACCGATCGAAGACGTTATCCACGCAATCATGCGAGATCATCCACGAACGTCAATAGGTATCGGGATGCCCCGGGTCGGACTCGTCGGCGCAGCTCAAAGCATCACCGACGCCGAGCGCACAGTGCAGTTGGCGACAGCGCCGGGCACGACGGTCAGTTTTACCGATGAATGGCTCATCGCCACCCTTGCCGCCCACCAGAAGGAGCTTCTGCCACTCCTGCAGGCTGGGGCGTCCGTGGCCGAAGAGCACTCACATCTGATGGATGCCGTCCGCGCCTTCGCCCGAAGCGGGTTCTCCGTCAGCGCTGCCGCCCGTGACATCCATCTGCATGCAAACTCTGTCACCTATCGACTCGACCGATGGCAGCATCTGACGGGATGGGATGCGCGAACCCTCGACGGCCTGATGAAATCGATGGTGAGCCTAGAGTTGTTTCATCGTCAAACACTCGCCAACATCTGACATCGGACGCAAGTCGCGTGTCCTCTGCACGCTGAACCGCGCCCGTGCTTGTCACTCTGACTCGCCGTCGAGACATTGCCCAAGCCAGGCACCTATATCCAACGCAGCGCGGCGGGCAACAGGCGTTGGATGGCTTGTAAATCCATGCGGGACATCAGGATAGAGACGCAAGTCGACGTCGTTTCCGGCCGCCGACAGCCGCGCCACCATGGCAAGGTTCTCAGCCAGGACCACGTCTTCTGATCCAACGACAACGAGGGTCGGCGGCAAGCCGCTCAGGTCGCCGAATGTCGGAGAAATATCCGGAAGAGTGCGGTCACCGACATGGCCCACATAGGCTTCGATGAAGTATTCGTCGCCGATGGTGCGGCCAGCGGGAGTCTGGGCACTGACGTCGTACGTGCCCGCTTCCAGCACCGCACCCGAAAATGACATGGCCAGACCTCGATCGCGAAGGCGCAGCAATGTTGTCATCACCAAGGTTGCTCCCGCCGACATACCACCAATGGCTAGCCTGGTCGTCCCGAACCGTTCGGCAGCGACGTCAAGCAGCCACAAAGCGACCGCCTCACAATCGTCCGGCGCTGCCGGCCAAGGGAATTCCGGCGCAAGCCGGTAATCGACGGTAACCACTGCTACTCCGACCGCGTCGGCTAGTCTCATACTACGAGCGTCAGAGCTGGCCGCTGAACTCATGTAGAAACCACCACCCGGAAGATACAGATAGACCCCGTTGACATCGCCGTCTTTCGGCGTGACTACGCGCACTGAAACGGATCGGCCCTCGATGTCGAGCGTGTGTTCAACAGCCCGGGTCGCCGTGGGATCAACCACCCTGGAGGCTCGCACCACAAGCAGTTCCTGCAGTGAACTCGGACCGACGCCGGCAGGCCGCGACTCGTAGAACGCTCGGGTACTCGCCGCATCGTCACGAGACACTCGTTCGATCAGATCGGTCAATGCAAGTTTCACCAGGGCTCCCTTGGGTCGAGACTTGTCGACAATGATCGCACCTCCAGCAGCAGCAGCACGTAGCCGACGTGTTCTCGGCAACAAGGCGACCGTGACAGGTATGAGCAAAGCGCGCCGGAAAAAGGCGTTGTCACGCTAGCCTCATCTCGGAATTGGACGTTTGTCTAGAAAGGTTTACGGATGCGCGCGCTGCTGCTTGCCACCCTTGCAATCCTGGCACTTCAGATTGCAGCTCCGGCCGCTCACGCCGCACCACCGGAATCGGGCTGGTCTCTCCCCCAACTGACTGTCGCAGATCGCACGATCAAGGACGTCGACGGACGAACGGTGTTGCTACGCGGCGTGAACGCCAACGGTCTCAACGACTACGCAACCAACGGCACCGGGCTACCCACCGTTACGCCGCTGGGACGAACGGACTTCGCGCACATGGCAGCGCTGGGCTTCAACGTCGTACGACTCAACGTCGCGTGGTCACTCCTCGAACCGACCCGCGGAACATTCGACACTGCGTACGTCGACCGCATCCGAGTAGCGGTCCAGGATGCAAAAGACCACGGCATCTACACCGTTCTCGACATGCATCAGGATGCATGGGGCCCGTACGTCGGCACCCCGAGCGACCAGTCGTGCCCGTCTTTCATGCGGCCGGGAGTCGGCTGGGACGGCGCGCCCGAGTGGGCAACCCTGACCGGCGGATGGACAACCTGCAACATCGGCGGGCTCCGGGAAGCTGCGCCGGCCATCGCCCATGCCTTCCAGGCGTTTTACGACGACGAGCAAGGAATCCAGAGTCGCTTGGTGGCGACGTGGGCGAAGTTGGCCGCGGAGTTCAAAGACGAACCCGCGGTGGCCGGGTACGACCTGTTGAACGAACCGAACCCCGGTCTGCGTGACCCCTTCACTGCAGCAGACCAGATCGGGCAGTTCTACCAGCGCGCCACCGACGCCATCCGGCAAGCCGAAGCAGGCGGGTTCCCGCACCTGGTGTTCTTCGAACCCAGTGCGATCTGGTCGGCATTCGGCTTCGACGCACTGCCCCCGCGCAAGTACCTGACCGATCCTCTGGTGGTGTTCTCGCCGCACCTCTACAGCGAATCCATCACGGTCAGTAGCGAATTCCCCGCGATCGAAGACGGATTTCGGATCGCCGACGGCGCCGCCGCCTGGTACGACGCCCCGTTGTGGACGGGCGAATGGGGTTGGTTCGGGGACGCCGACGAGCAGGGAGCAGACGTCGACCGCTTCGTCGACGCCACCGACAAGTACCGGATGGGCGGCGCGTGGTGGTCGTGGACACAAGCGTGCGGTGACCCCCACCCCGTTCGCGACGGCAATACCCACCAGCCACAGGGAAATCTGAATCGCATCGACTGCCCGTCCGGTGAATCACTGGGGCTCGTCGAGGGATTCGCCGTTCCACTCTCGCGAGC
Source organism: Rhodococcus sp. NPDC056506 (assembly GCF_042794945.1). NCBI lineage: Bacteria > Bacillati > Actinomycetota > Actinomycetes > Mycobacteriales > Nocardiaceae > Rhodococcus > Rhodococcus sp. NPDC056506. Next base: position 60,124 of record NZ_JBHTSW010000035.1, read on the forward strand.
GTATCCGCGAGCAGCGCCCGGCACGCTGACGGAGGTGTCGCGCAACGGGTTTACCGGGACCGGCTCCGGAAGGGTCGAGGCCTGGTACCCAGGAACCGACCGGCCACAGCTCGAGATCACGAATCTCTCCGAGGTCCGACTGTCCCCGATCGAGGGCGGATGGCAACTGATCGGCCACGCCGACGGCGACTACGCGGTTAAACCAGCCTGATCGAACGATCATCCGGGAATTGTGCGTTCACACCACGTGAAAGAGTGGGTGTCAGAAGATTCCGCCGATTCCCTTGCCGATCAGAACAACGCCGACGACCAGGATCAACACACTCATCACCGTGGTGTTGTTGTCTTGGAGCCAGACTTTGAGATTGGCCAACGGCTCGCGCAGGCGATCAGCAGCCACCAGGTATCCGATGACCGGGATCGCGACAGTTGAGCTGGCGATGATCGTGAAGACGAGGATCGAGGTGATCACTCCGCTGGTCGCCAGCGAGGCCGAACCGATCGACACTCCGGCAGCGATGCACATGAGCAGGTTCTTCGGGTTGATCGCGGCGAGCGCGAATCCGAGGCCCAAGCCCTTGACCGCGGTCATCTCGTCGACGGCTTGCATCCACTTCGGTGTTTCGTGCTCGCCGCTGCGCCCCCGCCACTGCTTGACCCCGACCGTCAACAGGAGGACACCGAGGGCTAGTTTGATCCACGAAACCGTGGCGGACGGTCCATCGTCCGAAGTGCTGACGGCACTGGACAGAATGACGAAAAGAACTGTAGCGATGAAGATTCCGAGTAACCAGCCCACGGCGAACCCGACGCTGGTGCTACCCGCTCGCTTGGAGAGCAACATCAAGATAGTGGCGATGACGGCTACCGGCGACACGGCGACACCGACGGCCAATGGGAGAAGTTCTCCGACAACGGAACCCATGTCAAAACTCGTTTCTCATCGGGGCGCAGTCGATACCGCTGCGCGCCAATGCTGACACCCTGTGCGCCTACATCGTTTACGCCTCATTCGAAAGGGATGAGTGCCCGAACCGCCGTCCTTGATTCACTCGCGATGTGCATCGCCAACGCAAACTGGCACTGGCCTCGTCCAATCGATTGACGCGTACAGGCGCCGAAACGGTGTCGGCTGCGCTCGCAACTGAGCGCCCCCCACCCCCGCGCTGGGGTACCCCCCCACACAAAACCCAGCGCGGGGCAAACCCAAGAGGAAGGA